>CAYPYW010000026.1:0-32491 GCA_964415365.1 uncultured Actinomycetota bacterium
TGCTTCTTGTGGCGGGAAGATGCTCTCTGCCCACTTAAGACGTTCCTCATCGATATCCATTACTACAAGGAGCAAAGGTTTGTTTTCCGAATGAATAGCATAATCCAGAGCTCCCAGCCCCATAGGTCCTGCACTGGCAAGCAGAGCCATGTTACCTCCCTTCTTAACCCCCATATGGTGGATATAAGAGCCGGGTGTGGTATGGTAACTGGCATTAAAAGCCCCCACAATACAAGACATAGGCTCGGATAAAGAAGCAGGAAAATAGCCCTCTCCGTTGTATTTTAACAGACACCGACATTCCATTACTTCATTTGGTATAATGATATAAGTAGCATCTCCCCCTATATATCTATAAGAATATCCCGGGGCAGCCAGGCTTCCTTTATAGTTCAAAGCCGGTTGTATGGAAAACTTATCACCAGGCGAAAACTGTTTCTGCCACTTTTCGCCTACTTCAACAATATCGCCACTGAATTCATGACCAATGATAGTGGGATTCTTACTGATATCTGCAGGCACCCGCTTGTGGCTGGCTCCTTGTTCCACTGCCTTATGAGAAGACATGCAGGTACTATCACAAACAACACGTGCCAGAATCTCGTCTTCCTTCAAAGGCGGGAGTTCAAATTCTTCCAACTTTAAATCATGTTTACCATATAACCTTACGGCTTTTGTTTTCATACTCTTTCTATCCCACCTTCGCCTGCTTTTTTAAATACCTGAATCCGCTCATTTAAATCCGGGTATTTTTTTATCATTTCTTCTGAAAAAAGGCCTTTATCTAAACCTTTCTTTACCATCTTTTCATGACCAATCAATGCCCATGCTGCATCTATAAGACCACGAAACTCTTGATTCTTCAGGGTTTCACAGATAAAAGGCTGCCTGGGGGAATTTATATCCTCACCACTGACTTGAAAAAAATTATATCTTTTACATAAGCCCTGAATACGTTTTATCTGCATCATACTATTCCTTGTAGGCACATAAGTAACAGCCTTAAAACCTAGCTTTTTGACCACGTCAAAGAGTAATTCCAGGTAATCATCTTCAAACTTCTGAGCCTTTTTATCACCGGTTACAGATTCAGTAACATCGCCCAAATAAGAATAAGCAGATATGGATCCTGTTTCATCAGATAGAGCCAGTATATCTTTCACATCAGGACACTCTGTAGTCGCATCAACGTAAAATCTTCCTACCAGACTGCTCTTTAAAACATTAAGAATATCATAAGCATAGAAATTGTTCGTTTTATCCTCCAGGTAGGAAAGGTTTTTCTTTGAAATCTCTATTTTCAGTTTATGCTGTAAAAAACTGATTACTTCCTCTCCTTTTGAAAATTTTGCCATGATCTTCCAGGCAAGAGCAAAAAGAATATGCCTTTCTGTTACGGTTCCTCCTTCCGAAGCATAGGAAAGAGGCAGGACGTCCAGATCGAAATCCAAAGATAATGAAAAAGGTTCTAATATCTCATTCAAACGTTGTACCATTAACAGGTTTCGTTTATTCCGCTCCTCCCTGTAAGGGGCAAAAAAAGAATTTATCTTTTCTATCTGGTTATCAGAAACTCCATAAATAATTATGTAAGCTATAGATTTCTGGTCAGGATTATTTATACGTCTGCCTTTAAGAGGGGTTTTGGAAAAATCAACCCTGCACTCTACGCCTTTTGTTGTAGGAATCCCTGCTATCTCACCTGCTGCCATAAATTCTCTTGCCCCGCTGATGGTATCATGATCCATTATCCCTGCAGTTTTTAATCCAGAGCGATAGGCCATCCATATAGACATAGTAGGCGTATAATATGAAAAGGAGAAGGTTGTATGAATATGGTTATTGATATAATAATCCATCTGCTTTCTGGGTAGCTGGTTAGCCTCTTCATCTTTCAAAATAGATTTTAAGTTACGCAGACGTTCTTCAGGCTCCCTGCAATTTAAAAGATCTCTGTATTTTATAATTTCCTTCTCTATTGTTTCCACTATATTTAATTCAACTGTACTAAATAATTATGATGATTATGATTTAACTGTACCATAAGCACACGTATGTAGTGATGCGAGCAAACCGATAAAAGTGAGGCGTTAACCATGTCAATATTTCTAAACATGGTGGTCCAAGATTAGTTAAGGGAGGCTAATCTAACCACTCGCCTGCCACATACGTGTGCTCATGGTACAATTACTATCATTATTTACCTTACCCTAACATGATCTGGCCGCCGGTTACCGGAATAGCCTGACCCGTTTCATATTTCTGGTCAATAATATAAAAAATAGCTTTAACTATATCATTTATCTGGCATCCCCGTCTCATAGGGACTTTGCTTTCATAGAATTTTCTAACATCTTCTACCGTTCTGGCTCCGGGAACTTTCCTGGATTTTAAATACTGGATAAAAAGTCCTTTTTCAGGATCAGACCAGAGAGGACCTTCATAAAAATTCCCGGGGCAGACTGCATTCACCTTAATGTTATATTCTACCAACTCCAGGGCAAAACTCTGGGTGAGTCCTATCCCGCCAAACTTACTACCAGCATAAGCGAAATTCTTTTTGCTTCCCTCAAGACCAGATTTGGAGTTTATCTGGATGATATCGGAAAAGTAATCTTCACTAAAATGGAATTGAATTTTCATAGGCATGGAAGCATATTTAGTGCAGAGAAAGAAAGCTGTGTAGTTCACTTTAGTTGAAAGTTCAAAACTTTCAAGATCAATACTCTCCAGGTCTCCTGCTTTAAGAATCCCCACATTACTGATTAAAATATCAATACCTCCATATTCTTCTACGGTATCCCAGATCATATTTTTAACAGAATCCTCATCGGTCACATCCACTTTTACAGCTAAAGATTTGCCCTGGCCATATCTTCTATCCAGGTGTAAAGCATTTTCTTCTGCCATATCTATATTTAAATCTGCCAACACAACAATGGCTCCTTCCTCTGCAAAGAACTCAGCAATTCCCTTGCCAAACCCCTGGGCGGCACCAGTTATAATAGCAATTTTTTCCGATAAACTTTTTTCCTCCCTTTGAAGACCGGTAACCGCTCCGCCGTAAGTTTGTGAAAGACAGTTCTCAACCTCTGCAAAATCGATTTTGTTATTAAGGGAACTATAATTTTTGACTTTCACCAGATCCAGAAACAGAGCCATCCTCTTATCTGCTTCCGCTTTTGTTTCTCCCCATGCAAAAACGCCAGTCCCCTGGACAGCAATAACATTTGCATCCATCCGTCTTTTCAATTCTTCTTTAATTGCTCCGTATTGTTCATTCATATCATTGTATTTAACTACATAAGCAGGTATTAATATCTTATTAAGTATCCGATTGTCCTTCACAAGCGAAAAGATAGAGAAGAACTCCTTCATGTCTTTTATATACAGTGAAACCAGACTATTAGTTTTAAAGACTACAATCGAAGTTTTATCCTTTTTTGACAACATCCTTAAAGCCGGAGCAATCCTTGCAACATCATCCCGACAGTAGGGAGTCAAATTAAAGGAAATTTCACTATTGATTCTATCTATTATGGTACTCATAGTACTTTCCCTTTAAAAAGATTTAATATATAAGGATTCTCAATATCATCAGTTACAATATTGTCTACAGTATCCAGATCGCAAACCCTGGCTCCTCCATGTACATAAACTTTTGAAGAGTCAAATAGGAGGATTTTTTTGTTACTATGCTCAATACCGGCAATGGCAATTGCTGCTGCCTTTTCATCTGAGCAGTAAACACCTTTATTTTCAATAATCGAGTCTGCGGAAAAGAAAGCAACACTAAAATGAAACCGGTTTATAACGGATATTGCTTCAGGACCAACCAGAGTACGATTTTTTGGGTCTATTCTTCCCCCTGTTAAGACTGCCTGGATATTTTTATTTTTCTGCAGATTGAGAAAAGTATCAATTCCTGAAGTTACAACATGTACATTATCAGGAAAAGTATGCTCGGATAAAAAATAACTGGTTGAGGAAGCGTCCAGAAAGATATACATATCCGATTTGATCAATGAAATAGCTCTCCTTGCAATTTTCTTTTTTTCATCAGATTGAATAAGCAGTCTTTTATCATGGCTATAATCCACTAAATCAAAATTTTTAAGTGTAGCACCACCATGTACTCTGTTTAGAAGACCTTTATCTTCCAGTTCAATAAGGTCCCTTTGAATTGTAATCCGTGAACAGTTAAGATGATTTTCCAGTTCCATAAGTGTGATAGTAGTCTTCTTTGATAAAAGGTTGAGTATAGTTCTCTGCCTCTCGATTTTTGATAAATTGCTCTGATTATTATTTCCTTCCATTTGTTTACTAATATATCATATATATCATTATATTTCAAGATTTTATTTCATTTTATATCATATTAATTACGGGAAATAGCTTTATATGAAAGTAATACTGGTAAAAAACCTACTTTTGAGAGGAAATTCAATTATAGGCGCAAAAGTGCAATAAGGAATTTTAAATTTTTAAATTATCAGTAAAATTATCATATATTGTGGGACAGCTCAACCATAAAATTCTATAATTAAATAATCCTCACAGTATCTTTAAATACCTGCTGTATTCCTCGCCCCACCTGTTCCAATCCTCAGGCTTATAATCAGTTACCTTGGAAGAATTCAGGGATATCTTCCTTCCCTCATCTAAAGTTTTTATCTCACCCGATGCCTTAAGTTGCATAAGCAGATTACCAACCGATGTGGTTTCGGTCGGACCGGCTATAACTTGAATTCCTGTAGCATTAGCGGTCCATTGACACAGGAGTTTATTCTGAGTTCCTCCACCCACAAGATGGAGAAGATCTATTTTTTTACCCGTTAATTTTTCTAATTCACTAAGATCATATTTAAACCTCATTGCAAGACTCTCATAAATACACCTTGAAACCTCACCTATACTTTCCAGAATATCCTGGCCTTTCTCTTTACAATATTTACTTATTATTTCAGGCATGTCTACTTGAGGTTTTGAAAACACCGGGTCATCAACATTGATAAATGATTTAAAGGGTTCAGCAGCAGTAGACAGCTTAACTATTTCATCCCAGGATATAGACCTGCCACTATCTTTAATCCATTTCCCCCTGCACTGTTGAATTATCCAGAGTCCAGTTATGTTTTTAACAAATAAATTTAATCCCTCCACTCCACCTTCATTTGAAAAACCAGCATTTAAAGCCTGTTCATTTATTATAGGACTTTCCATTTCCTGGCCAATTATGCACCAGGTTCCCATACTTATAAATGCCCAATTCTTATTTTTGCTTATTACAGGTATACCAGCAACTGCCGAAGATGTGTCATGCGCCCCTGGAGCTATTACTGGCATAGTTTTTATTTCTAATTCACTGCACACATTGCCTGAAATATTACCAATCCTCTCTCCTGGCTTAATGATCTCAGGAAATATATCTTTGGGAAGACCTAATCTGTCAAATATTCTATCTTCCCATCTACCTTCCTTCTGGTTATACATTATGGTGGTTGTAATTCTGGTATATTCATTATAGGCTTTGCCAGTTAAAAAATAGTTAAATAAATCAGGCACAGTTAGAAATCTATCCCCATTTATAAATTCCGGGGAATTCTGCAGTTTTAAAGAATATAAATGAAATAAGTCAAATATGGTTGTAATTGTAGCACCGGTTAGCTCAAATAATTCTCTTCTGGTAATAATCTTAAATAGTCTATCAGAATCAATCTCTCTTTTTTCATCCCGGTAGTGAACAGGATTTGAAATAAGTTTTCCATTGCTGTCAATAAACCCAAAATCAGCTCCCCAGGCATCAAGTGCTACAGACGTTATGTTCCCGTATTTTTTCACTGAAGATTGAATTTCAACCATTAATTCTGAGTAAAGCCTGAGTATATCCCAGTAGAGAGTCCCCGCTGCATACACAGGAGTATTATCAAATTTATGAGTTACTTCCATATCGAACCTACTGCCGTCATACCTTGCCACAGCAGAACGTCCATTGCTTGCTCCAAAGTCAAAAATTAGGTAGTTTTTAAAAGTCATAATAATTCTCTAAATTGGCCTGGATTTTAAAGTCCCCAAAACTTTTAATATTTAATTGCAATGCCTCTTATTATAATTTGCTATAATTTTTTAGAAAAGAGCTAATTTTGACTTAAAACCACTTGAGAAACTTGACTATCCTCTACCAGAGCCTTATATTGAATTGTCAAAGATTAATCTATAGGGTAATCTATGTATATCGTATTTATTAAGTGGTTACCATTATTCTTAACAAAGTGAAAATTCTGGCAGTAAGTGACAAAATAGTTGAGATTATTTATACTCCTTCTATTGCAGATAGGATGAAGGATATAGATTTTATTGTTTCTTGCGGCGATCTTCCAAATAATTACTTAGAATTTATAGTCTCCATACTGAATAAACCATTATTTTATGTCCACGGAAACCACCATATAGACGTTATATATACAGAAAATGGGATTAAAGAGGGTAGACCTGAAGGCTGCATAAATCTGGACAATAGGATAATAGAATACAATGGGGTCCTTATTGGTGGACTGGAAGGATCTATGCGTTACAGCAACGGTAAATATCAATATACTGATTTTCAAATGTGTACGAAAATCAACCGGATGAAACCAAGGCTTTATTTCAATAAAATCTTTAAAAAACGATATATCGATATACTTGTAACCCATGCACCGCCCTACAAAATCCAGGATCAGGATGACTTACCTCACAGAGGATTTAAATGTTTCAATAAGTTTATCAAAAGCTATAGCCCAAAATTTCACATACATGGACATACTCATGTGTATGGAGTAAATAACAAATGGGTAACAGAGACAGGCAATACAAAAATTATAAATGCCTATGGTTTTAGAATTTTGGAATTATGAACGACACTCGTATTGAAGCAACAAGTGAATTCGAAAGCGCCAGATTCAGATCCTTGCTCTATAACCTAAAATCTTCTATCTCAGGCAAGGAAAACAAGTTATTATCATTTGATGAGATCAGCAGGGGTCTGAATTTATATAACCAAAGATACCTTGGTGTAAGAACAGTTGACCTCAATGATATAGTAGGCAGTATAGATAGGTACAAAGATTTTGACAGGCATTTTCTACCCAAAAGAGCCAACCTTGAACACAGGTGGTCAAGTATCTACAGCGCTTATAAAAGAGATATCAACCTCCCTTTGGTAAAACTTTATAAAGTGGGCAATATCTACTTTGTATTGGACGGAAACCACAGAGTAAGTGTGGCCAAGAGAATGGGTGTAAAATATATAGATGCCGAGGTAACAGAATTTTTAACAAAAATTCCAATAAGCAGAGACATGGACCCCATAGACATTTTCATACTGGCAGAAAGAGAAAAATTCCTAAACCTGACTAAACTTAAAAAAAATCGGTCTGATATTAAAATAAGACTTACAGTACCAGGCAAATATGATTTCCTTTTGGAGCAAATCAACAATCACATGTATAATTTAAACAAGAATAAAAAAATAAACGAGAGAAAAATTACTTTTGAAGAAGCTGCGACAGATTGGTATGACAATATCTACCTCCCTGCCATAGATATTATTGATAAATATAAGATAATAGGAAACTTTCCCAACCGTACCAAATCTGATTTATATGTGTGGATAAATGGCCATAAGTACTACCTGAGAAAAAAATATGGAAAAGACATAGGCTTAACAGATGCTGCTTATGATTTTTCCACCAGATATAGTGAGAGATTCTGGCCTAAAGTAAAATTTGTAATTGGCAACTTTTTTAAAAAATGCCACTTAATTAAAAAGAGGTAAACACAAACGCTTTTAATTCCACTACACCCTGTCTTTTTGCTTACTTTGGGAATCTGTAATGACCGGTTATAATCTTTTCTTTCAGGATGTTTCTTTCGACTGTATAACCCGGGTCAATATAATTATATATAACTTTTGGAATCCCATCTCTTGTTGTATCATCTGAAATAACCCCAACGTTATCGCTGTATCCGTCTCTATCCATATCAAAAAAAATTACATCTCCTGGAATCCACTGGTCTAAATTACCATTTTCTGCACCATTAAACACAGTGTCAAAAGCTCCTGCGTTCCTTTTAAAGAAAATCTCCAGATTCTGGATCCTGCGGTAATCAATATTTGGATCGCAGACTGTTTGACCCCATATTTCCCTTAACGGATACTCGTTAAAATTATTCTTTATGTCTTCATATACCAATTCTCTTAAACTAAAACCGGCCTCCATGAAAGCTCTGGCTACAATATCCGTACAGTCTGCCAGATCTTCAGGTGGATCTCCGCCCTGATAATAATTAGTTTCCCCTTCCTCAAGGAAAATATTCTTAGCTGGTTTCTTAAGTTGTCCCTTTGCACCAAGCATAATATCTTTCTGGTCGTTTATTCCATCATTGTCTGCATCACCTGTAATACCGATATTATCCATATCTATTAATCTATACCTGGGTAGCTCATCTGCAAGTGCTGTACCAGGCTCATGCTCCTTTTTAAAGGAAAACTCATTTACACTTACAATTACCGCTATCACTATAAACAGGAATAATATGACGAGTAAGAGATGCTTTATATTAAATCTTTTTCTATATCTTTCCAAAGCCCCAAAGAAGCTGAAACATTGACAAGAGGTATTTTAAAAATTAAATTCGGTTATTTTAAAACTTATAACCCCAATATCAATATTTAATATTTTTAGTAAACCCAGTATAGCAGCAACAAATATAACTAAAGCAAAAAAAGTAATATAAATATATAAAAATTTGGGAAACACAATTTTTCCCACTAAGCCTGCCAGTGGCTTTCTAAAAAATTGGATAATAATTCTAAAAGCATTGGCCAAAAGAAGCATAATAGCAACTATCACAACAAGCAGCAACATCATACTGATAATCCCCATCTTTAAGAAATTCGCACCATTAAAATATTTAACAAAGGGCACAACATAATAAGCAAATCCAAGCCATGATAAAAATATCACTATCAAATCTATACCTATACAAACATTAATTCTCCCAAACCCCCTTATATCGTTAATAGAATCACTGCCTGTATTTTTTTCCATATTGCTGAAAATACTGTACAGGGGTATAAAGCTGAACAGCACCAGAAAGATATTTGCGATATTAAACCAATCCATTGAAATCCTGGTGATGATTCCTGTAGAAAACATAGAAATATTCAGTATAAAAATACCTATAAAAAATAAAAACAAAAATGACAGTATTCTTCTTATACTATTGGTCTTGAATGCTCCAATACCGCTGGCAACTATACAAACAAAAGCTACTATCAGAAGAAATATAGAAGTGTAAAAGCCATTTTTTTCTATAAAAAAACCGTATAATCCATTTAACTTCATTAGCATAAAAATCCCTACCGGGAAATAAGAAAACCATATAACAGCGTTCGATGAAAACTCGCCTCTTTTCATTAACTTCATATATGGACCCTGAAAAGGAAACAAAAAAAAATAAAGATAAACAGCAACTACAAAGATAATTAAACCCAGGGCGATTAGAGGATTTGAAATATATTCCGATTGTAGAACCTGACTAAAATCTTTAAAACCTGTAGCTCCGTAAAACAGCGAGAATCCAAAAAAGAATAAAATCAATGTTAACGTTGGCCTCAAAAAATACCCCATTACGTAAGGCTTGACCCTGTCTGTCTTTAAGTTGAGGGAAGTTATTAATTGAAATATAGCTAATAAAAATATAACCAGACTTGTGAATATTAAGAGAAAATTTCTGGCAACTACTACAAAAATGGCACAGATTGTAGAAAATAAAAAGAGGATCAGTATTTTGGCAAAATGACTGCTATCCACTCTATGCATAGAAATAAATAATAACAAATTAAGAGCACTGAATATTATAATACTTACCCCTATCATTTGTGCATTATCAAAAGACAGGAGGAGATTAGAAAAACTACCTACAGAAATAAAGCTATAAATATTGAGATAAAAAGCTAAAACAAGAGAAATTGAAGCCAGTATTATCAGAAACCTTTTAACAGCTTTGCTTTTTGATAGTACAAAAAAAGACGAAATAAAAACTGCAATCGAAAGGATAATTACACTCTGAAGAGGGTTTATCTTTTCACTAATGTAAAGTATGAAATTCATAGTTTATATATTGTCCTCTCCACACCAGTCACTTCTGGTTATCCTGAATAATTTAAAATCTCTATAAAGAGTCTCCTTATCCAACACATCCAGTTTTAAATAAATATAGTAGATAATGCAAAACATTAAAAAATATACGGATGTAATTCCAAAAATAATAAATATCTTATCCCATAATGAACTCTGGTATAAAAACTGCGAAAAACTCAAAAAATTGATAACAGCAGAAATTATTATAAACTGATAAGAAATAAAAACCGACACAATATCCTTACTGTAACATATTCCAAATAATCCCATCAGGAAAAGCAGTAAGTTAAAATATATAATGAATTGAAAATTCATTCTTCCTCCTGGCTGATGGTAATGAACCACAAAAAAGATACAAATAATGATCCAAGTACAATTATTAAAATTAAGCTGTAATCGGTAAAAAATTGTTTGCTAATATCACTCAGGCTGGCAATGAAAATATTTCCACCGTTAGTTATCTTTTTTAGAAAATCAGATGTATAGCTATAGATTAAATAGCCAACAGCTGCACAAAATAAAAGTGGCAGAACAATACTAAGAATTATATTTTTGGTTACACCATTCGATATCTTACTTTCATTCAGTCCCGTTTTGCTCCCAAACAATTCCATCTGAAAAACAAATAAATACAACGATATAAAAAAAAGCACCATAAGAATTCCAACTATAAAAAACAAAAGAGCAGAGTAATAAACAAAACTTAAAACTCCAGCAAATAAAAAGGAGAGAAATAAAAATAATAACTTCTTTCTCTTATTGGTTAGAATAAGTAACAATAATCCAGATATTACCAGCCCAACAATACTGGTGTAATGTATTATTACTATTACTAATTGGCTTACAATTGACATAATTCTTTTTACCAGAACTCCCTAATTGTGCCCGACGGCTTTATTAGCTCAAGTTTTTCTAATCTCAAATTTTTTTTATCATATTCCGCAAGTTGATATTTATAAGACATCTCTATGGCCCTCATTTTACAGAATTCGACACAATTTCCACAGAAAATACATTTGCTTAAATTCAGACAAAATTCATCCAGAACTTCTCTACCACTATCTTCGATTCTTTTCTTTACTTCTATACAACTCTGCGGGCAAATTGTATTGCACAATCCACAACCATTACAAATAACCTCCAGAGAATCTGGGTCTAATTTCAAACTAAGAACGCCTCTACTTCCATCAGGAATTATCATTTTCTCTCCAGGGTAAGTAACAGTCCTGGGTCTCCTGAATATATTCCCTAAAACGACAAAAAAATTCTTTATAAGTCTTAACATTTAAATAAAATATCCAAGTTAAATTAAATTATATACATCTCTGGCTATGAAAAACCCAAAGGTAGCTATGAAATTAACCAGTGATACCGGAATCAGAAACTTCCAATTAATCCTGACTAGAAGCTTATAATTGTCTATTCTGCCAATAGATTTATCCAACAGTAACAATATTACAAAAATAAAATAAAATTTAACAGCAAGCATTATCTCTCCCCTTATAAAATATATGCTTTGCCAGCCACCTAAATACAGGATGCTTAAAATTACAATCAGGAAAAAAACAATCATATAAACTGAAAACCTTTCGATAGTCTTCCCTAAACCAGCTCCCTCTTTACCTATATTCATTCCGGTTGACAGGTAGCTCTTCCTGCTTAAACCCAATAATTTCAATTGTAGAAACATTGACATAAAAAATGTTATAAAACCCAGAGGCTGAAAAATTATATTCCAGTACTGATACTGGGAATTTACAATCTCCTTTAGGCTCAATGTTTTACTTATCAAAACAATACTTACAATACTGAATAAAACCGGAAGCAGAAAAGAAAGTAAGATCAGTACTTTTTTGCCGTTTTCGCTAAACACAGCGTTGTAAGAAGTTCTACTTGAATTAAAAAATAACATAACTATCAGTCCGATATAAAAAATTACTGCAGCCAAAAGGTTGTAGTCCAGCTCTACTAAAATTAAATTTGCAGTAATGGGAATTACGCTCCACATTAAAAAAGAGAGTAAAAAGATAAAAAAAGTCCAGATATTTATCTTCCCGCCTCTGGATAAATATTTAAGGAATCTAACCATGGGGAAACCAATACCCTTTGCTCTGGTCGTTCTATAACCTATTCTGAGCTCCATGCGGGCTGTAAGCTTATTGCTTATATACTCGCACACGTATAAATTTACCAGCAGTAATACAAGAATATAAAATATTTTTTTAAGAATTAATAACATAATACCTTACTACTATGTGCTTATTATTTCCCCCGGGCTTATATCCAGACTCATTAAAATTAAACTAATATCTTCTATTTTATTTCCCTTCAGTATTTCCTCACTTAAAATAAGACTGTTAATTGAAGGCCCCTTTACTACCAGAGAATTTACGTTACTTTTTCCAACTTCAATATAAATTTTAAAAAGACCATGTGGACATTCAATGCCACACGACATTGCCCCGGGCCGAAACTCTAAATGAGATAAATCTATTTCATTCGTAAAAACCCCTGAAGGGAATTTATTGATAATCTGACTTATTATCCTCAAAGACTGGAATATTTCATTGAATCTAATCAGAACCCTATCCAGACAATCTCCTGTCTTTCCTATGGGTACCGTAAATGAGAAGTCTTTATATGAAATAAGATCTTTATCCTTCCGTAAATCATACCTGATACCCGAAGCTCTTAAATTTGGGCCTGATACACCATATTCTAAAGCAATCCCCTTATCGATAGTTCCGGTATCCTTTAATCTCTCAATCACCAGAAAATCATTCATTATTATCTTCTCAATTCTTCTTATATTCCTGAATAAAACCGGCAGGCTTCTTCGAATATTAAGTACCACCTCTTCATTTATATCCTTTCTCACCCCTCCTATTCTTATAAAATTAGGCACAATTCTGGAACCAGTAATAACCTCTATGTGTCTTAAAACCCTTTCCCTCTCCAGAAGAGAAAGATTATAGGCAATATCATGCTTCAAAACATTACAGATATTCGAAATGAAATAAATATGGTTTGATATTCTATACAATTCACAGAGAAGCATCCTGATATACTTAGCCCTTTCAGCTACCTTTAACTGCAGCAATTCTTCAAAAGCACCACAAAGGCAAACTTCCGGGAATATACCCGCTTTCCAGTCAAACCTGCTGATGTAAGCTATAAGACTAGAAAGTTCCAGGCCTTTATAATAATCATTGCCGACAACCCTGCTAATATCGATATCAATATAAGCTTCCTTAACAATGTCACCGTCAATAGAAATATCCAGATCAAAACAATCTAAACCATCCAGGCTCTGGGGAAAAATTTTAACATCAGAGTTCTCGGAAATTATCTTACTTCTGTTCTTATAAAATTTAACCATCCCATAAAACCCTTCCAAGATATCTATAATTTCCCTGCAGTCTTTCTCCATTTCTCCTCGAGGTACTTCTATTTTCAATAGAACAGAAAAATCGTTAGCAAATGATTTTAGGTTTACAATAAGGAAGTCATTCTCGCCACTTTTATAGGTATCTATGCTCTGGAAACTATTTACCTGAAGCTCGGGGTTCTCCTTCAACTCTTTTACAATCTGGTAAAAATTGTCTTTAGACAATCCTATCAACAAATCCAGACCTGCTTTAGAAATATATTTTATTTTACCCTTTAAGATAGACTCTAGATTCTTCTCTTTTTCTTCCATGAACTCGAACTTTGGAGAGGAATATATTCTATTATAAATATCACTAACCATTTATATAAATAAAATGTAAAAATTATTATATATTTCTGTTATTATGAACTTCCACCTAAAAATCTCAAAATCGCATGCATAAACGCTTCCGGCCTGGGCGGGCAGCCCGGAATATACATGCTTATTCCTACTCTATCCCGAAATTGGCTTAACAGACCACTCTCCAGGTTAAATAAATTTTCATTCAGAACACAACTTCCAACTGCAATTATCCCCTTTGGAGAACTCATCCTATCGTAGATATTCAAAACCCTCATTATACCTTCTTTGTTGTAAAAACCCTGGACCATTAATATATCTGCGTTCTCCGGAGTACTGACAAAATTTACTCCAAATCTTTGAATATCGTATAATGTGCTCTGGGCTGCAAATATTTCCTGTTTACAACAACCAAATCCTGCAACCAGTATATTTAAATTGCTTTTGATAAGAGAAGGCATCCGGATAACTCCTAACTGATAATTTTCGATTTGACCAGATACACAGCCATTAACACAAGATAAAACACTATACCTATGATTAAGTATAGATTTAAACCTGCTGCCGGATCTTTGCTGTAATTAAAAACAGCAATAATAAAGAATATAAAAGTAATTACAACTATAAATATTACACCCAGAATAAAGATATTTTTTACCCGATAGGGATCTCTTTTATAATTAAATAGATTTAAAGACCCGGAGGGAAAAGTTTCTCCCTTTAATTCTGTATTCTCTCTACTTCCGGTTCTACGGACCAAAATATGTGACAGTAAAAAAAGGATACCAAATATAAATACTATTATAACTATAAAAAGTGTGAAAGTTATGATGTTGTTAACGTAAGCGGCAATAGATTCTTCCGGCATTATAATTTCCTGTCTTGTGTTCTCCTATTATTTTTCTATCTTTCACTATTTTTGAATTTAAACTTTATCACAATTGCAATGCTACTTCAATTAATAAGACTGGCTAACTTACATTTTTTTAAAGAAATATACCGGGTTATCCCATTACCGCTTCTATGGAATGGGTTTTGCCGTCCCCAAGAACCGGAGCTATATTACCGTTTATCTCCTTACCGTCCACCTTAAGCCGGTACACCCCCTTGCTTGTATGTTTCGGGTTTTTTACTTCGATGTTATAAAGAGCATTTTTATACTTGCGGACAACTCTAAAGCCATCCCACCTCTTAGGAATGCAGGGGTCAATCTCCAGACCATCATAACCTGGCCGTATGCCCAGTATAAATCTGGTGCCAGCCTGGTACATCCATGAAGCTGTCCCGGTAAGCCAGCTGTTTCGCCCAAGACCGAACTGAGGATGCTCGTCACTCAGAATATTCTGAGCATAGACATATGGCTCACATTCATATTCATCCGCAATATCATTTTTGGAAGCCGGATTTATCTGACTGTAATACTCATAAGCACGTTCACCACGGCCTATTATGGTCTCAGCAATCACTGCCCATGGATTGGTATGCAGAAATATACCGCTGTTTTCCTTTGCTCTGGGAGGAAAGGTGGTAATACCGCCCTTGGTCCGGTCGTAACCATCAAAACCAGGCCAGCTGACTTTGATTCCCTTGGAGGTATTAAGAAGCCTGTTCAAAGAATCCATGGCTTTTTCCGCTCTATCAGGAAGCGCCATTCCGGATATCAAAGACCAAGATTGAGCATTGATATATATCTTTCCATGCTCATTCCTATTGGAGCCCATAGGGGTACCGTCCGGGTCAAAATAACGAACGTACCACTCACCATCCCAGCTTACCTGATTAAACGTTTCTTTCAGTTTGTCATACTCACCTTGATAGAATTTAACCTCACCCGTATCCCCCAGACAGTTACAGAGTTCAATCATTTCTAAAAGGCCCTTGCCGTAAAGATGAGTATTAAAAAGGGATTCCGCACCGGTTTTAAGGTTAACTGTGTCGTTCCAATCTGCAAAACCGAGAAGTGGAAGGCCATGCTGACCTTTATCATTTCTGGTAAAATTCAAGGCCTGCTTTATATGGTCCATAACAGTCCCACTCTCCTGTGGCTGGCTGCCCTTTTTCTCCTTATAGTAGGGAACCACTTCCTTTAAAAAATCCATATCTCCGGTTTCCTTCAGATAAGCAGTCACTGCCAGAACAAGCCAGAGATGATCATCACCATAATAGTGGGGACGGTCAGGCCAGCCCTCTATCTCTCCCTTTGACCCCTCCATAGTCAATGGATTAAAACTATGCATGGCGTTACCTTCTTTTCTCTGAACCATCATCATTTTTTTTAATAACTCCTTTGATTCTTCCGGTATACGGTCAATCACTCCCATTATATCCTGGCAACCATCGCGGAAACCGATACCACGGGTACCCATTCCCAGCTGGTAATATGAAAGATAACGAGACCAGTTTTTGGTGACAAAACACTGCCGGGGATTATGAATATTAAGCATACTGTTCATATCCGGATCAGGTGTCTCTACCTGCATTCTGGATAAAAACTCATCCCAGAAAGCTTTCAGCTCATTAAATGCCTCCCTGACGGTTTCCGGATTCCTGTATTTCTCAATGCCATAACGGGCTTTTTCAAAACTCTGATCCTGACCCAGCTGGGTAATAAAGCTTTTTGTTTCTCCGGGTCCTAAGCTTCCCAGATGGTGCAGGAGAGCACCTATGTTATCGCCCCGGTTCGCTTCATAGTTGCTCAGCTCTTCCACTTGAAGTGAAAGCGGATTTGCCCAGGTTCCGTATTCGTTATCTCCCAGAAATCGCTTTCTATCTGATTCAAAAGAAGAAACAGGATGACTTGAAGTAAAAAAATTCACATTGGTTTCCCTGCGCATAAAAGCGTATTGAATCAGGGTCAACAGACCGTTTCCTTCCCGGATACAGCGTGACTGCATTGTCTGTGGAACCCAGTCAGCATTATTAAACTGCTTTACAGCATCAAAGTGTGTATACTCAACCACGCTTACAGCATCAATTTCCAGATCATTCCCCGTTTTATTTATGATTTTTATCTCCCGGATCTCCCGTGTATCATTAACGGGAACAAATATTGTGCACTCTGTCCGTATTCTATAAAATTCCGATACTATACGAATATAGCCCAGGCCGACATGGCATTCATACAGCTTATACGGGTCCAGGGTAGGAACAAAAAAAGGAGAAAATATCCTATAGCCGCCTTCATGCTTGAACCGAAGATATAAGGTCTCGCCTTTGAACTCAGACGATGGCATTTGTTGGATATACTTCACAATCCGGTTCAGGGATGGATCTCCTTTGCATATCAAAGCACCACCGGTATGATCTACAAAACCACCGAAATCTAAAGTTCCGATATAATTAATCCACTTGACCGGTGTTTTGGGATTTGTAATGACATATTCCTTATTATCATCGTCAAAATAACCGTATTTCATGGCTATTTCCTCCCTTAACGTTGATGTTATTTCAAAAAATGAATATCTTATCTTATTTCAAATCATCCAATAAGTTCCTGGATTTTGATATTATTGAAACATAAAATCTTGCTATTTCCCTGGCCGTAAAATAAAGAAGATCTTTACTATTCTTTATGGCGTCCTCAAGACGCATATCACTTGTCATTATGTCAAAATTCCCTGCAAACAGATCCCACTTTTGCTTTTCAATCTTACTATAATCTATATTTACGGAGCCGTTAATAGTAATAACAGGAATGCCATATTTCCCCGCAAGTGTTGCCACTCCATAGGCGCTCTTCCCATAAAAAGTCTGGCTGTCCATAGCTCCCTCACCTGTTATTATAAGATCCGCGTCCTTTATCTTATCTTCAAGATGAGTTACCTGTATAACTATATCCGTACCACGCTTAAGCTCTGCATTAAGAAATGCTACAAGGCCGGCACCAAGGCCACCTGCAGCACCTGCACCTTTTAAGTTGCTAACATCTATTTTTAAATCCCTTTTTACAACCCTGGCAAAATTCCTTAATCCGCTATCAAGTATTTTTACAGCTTCTTCATCCGCACCTTTTTGAGGACCATAAACGTATGCTGCACCACTTGGACCATAAAGAGGATTATCAACATCACATGCTACAAATATCTCTGCACCTTTTACAAGAGGATCCAGACCATCCATACAAATACTTTCAATACTTAAGAGATCCTCCCCGTAGCCGTCAAGTACATTTTTATTCTTATCATAAAACTTCACTCCGAGAGCCGCAGCTGCACCTATTCCTGCGTCATTTGTCGCGCTCCCCCCAATTCCTACTATTATTTTTTTAGCTCCCAGTTTAAGTGCCTTCTTTATAAGCTCTCCTGTGCCATATGTAGTAGTATGCAAAGGGTTTCTATCCTGTGGCCTGACAAGCCAGAAGCCTGATGCAGATGACATCTCTATTACCGCAGTACTGTCATTTTCAATTAACCCGAAAGATGATTTTACTTTTTTACCTGTCGGTCCCATAACTTCAAATTTTATATACCTACCCCTGTAACTTTCAACAAGGGTACTTACGATTCCTTCACCGCCGTCAGCCATGGGATTTACAATGACTTCTATATCTTTTGTTGTATCTGTGATAGCATTTTTTATTATTGTACAAACCTGTATTGCGGTCAGGCTACCTTTATATTTATCACATGCAACAACTATTTTCCCCTTCAACTAACCTCCTCTGACAAGACTTGATTGCTGAATTAAAAATACTAATAAAGACCAATCATTGCCCCAGGCTTTGAATACACTTCCCGGGTAACAAGAGTAAGATAATATTAATATTATCTTACTCTTATCCAATTTTGAATAGAAAAAGAATTTATTTTAATCGAATATAGTATGGTTGCCGGCTTACCCTGTATAATAAAAAGGAAATATGATAATATTTCTTACTTGTAATATCCGATATGTTTTTATCAAATAAAAAATTAGTTAGCAAGTTAAATAGGAATTGAATTCTATTGAGATTTTACTGTTAATTAGAGTTTTACCATTAGAGACCTTAGAAATTTAAACCTAATAATTATTTTTTACAGACCGTGTCTAGATTAAGAAAAAAACATAAAAACAGGAAACTTTCCAGAGTAATAGTAGTTATAATAGCCTTTATTCTGGCCGTGCATCTACTATTCATATTTGCATTTTCAAGCGCTTTAGTATATGTCCTCCAGACTATTACATCCCTCTTTGAGGATCTACCAAAGCTGGAAGATCTCACACCAACAGAGAGCGCCCTTACATCAAGAATATATGCTGCCGACGGCACTCTTATTGCAACTTTCCATGGCGAAGAAAACAGAGAACTGGTATCCTACGAGCAAATACCCAGAAACCTGATAAATGCTGTTATTGCTATTGAAGATGAAAGGTTCTACCAGCACCAAGGATTCGATATCGAAGGTATAATCCGGTCATTTATTATAAACCTTGCATCCGGAGGGATAGAGCAGGGTGCAACTACCATTACCCAGGGATATGTAAAAAATGTATACATGCCTGAGGAAAAATATGAAATATCCTATGAGAGAAAGATTAAAGAAGCTGTTCTCGCGTATCAACTTGAAAAAATATACTCCAAAAAAGAGATACTGGAAATGTATTTAAATACAGTTTTTTTTGGCGAAGGCGCATATGGCGTTCAGGCTGCAGCTAAAGTTTATTTCAATAAAGATGTGGAATATCTTAACCTTCAGGAGTGTGCTATGCTTGCAGGACTTCTCAAATCCTATCTATATTCGCCCTACATTGATAAAAACGCTGCTCTGGAAAGGAGAAATACAGTGCTCGCCAAAATGCTTGAATTGAACTATATAACCCAGGATGAATATGATAACGCTAAAAAAGCACCCATAATAACTCAGAGGCCGAGAGAAGAAACAGAAAAAGGCTTTGCTCCTTATTTTGTGGATTATGTTAAACAGACATTAATAGAAAAATACGGAGTGGAAAAAGTATTCAAGGGTGGGTTTGAAATATACACAACTTTGGATCCCGAAATGCAAACTGCCGCTGAAAATGCAATTAAAGAGGTTCTTCCTGATCCCGAAGATCCCTCAGCTGCCCTAGTAGCCATGGACCCAACTAACGGATTTATAAAAGCCATGGTCGGAGGAAAGGAGGAAGATTACGTTGGAATGGGATATAACCTGGCCTCAATGGCCAAAAGACAGCCCGGGTCTACCTTTAAAGTTTTTGCCCTTCTCTCTGCTCTTGAACAGGGAGTCAGCCCTTATATGACTTTCAATCCCAACGGGAATGTCGTATTTGACATCGAAGGCAGTGAACCCTGGGAAGTTGGTAACTACAATGACGAGAGTTATGAAATAAATGAAATGCCGATCCTGGAAGCAACCGTAAAATCCGTAAATGTTGTATATTCCCAGCTTATAATGAGGATAGGAGCTTACGGAATGGCTCAGCTTGCAAACGATATGGGAATCGAAACTCCTATGGACCCATACCCGGCAATGGGTCTGGGCGGACTCACCACAGGAGTATCCCCGCTCGAGGTCTGTACTGCATTTTCAACCATCGCTGACTACGGAGTAAGACATGACCCGGTGGCAATATTAAAAGTCGTGGATAAAGACGGTAATGTCATTGATGAATATGAGGAAGAAAGCACACAGGTACTTACCCCGATCAATGCTTACCGGGCCATAGAAATTATGCAGCAGGTCATGTTAAGAGGAACAGGTACCAGAGCCAGGCTCGAAGACAGGCCCTGTGCAGGAAAAACCGGCACTACTCAGGAAGCCGAGAATGCATGGTTCACCGGATTTACCACAAATCTTGCCGCCTGTGTATGGATGGGATATCCGGAAGTCAATAAAAAAATGGGAACCATTCATGATATGAGAGTTCAGGGAGGCGCACACCCGGCTATGATCTGGAATTTATTTATGACCGAGGCTACAAAAGATCTTCCCATAGAAAATTTCATAAGGCCGGAGGATGACAGAATCAACGTCCAGGTAGTAATCGATCCGGAAACAGGAGAGATGATGATTCCCAACAGGTTCACACCGCTTGACCAGATCATTGTAAAGGAATTCCGTTATGGCCAGGAACCTATTACACAGATGCCCATTACTGCCGATGATATTCCCATCATGCCAATGGTATCGTTAATGTCCATAACTGAAGCAAATCAAATATTGCTTGAAGCCGGCTATACACATATAGAATATATAGACGAAGTGTATACCGAAGTACCCTCCGGTTTCACTCACCGCCAGGACCCAATCTGGGGACAGCCTGTCGAAACCAATAGAAAAATAACCATATGGGTAAATCCTTAATCTATTGAATATGACAAAGAAAAATAAAGAAGTAAGAGTCAGATTTGCTCCCAGCCCGACCGGATATCTGCACATTGGGAGCGCCAGGACTGCCTTTTTTAACTGGTTATATGCCAAGAAAACAGGGGGCAACTTTGTCTTGAGGATAGAAGATACCGACATAGCCAGGCATCAGGAAGAAACAATAGACCTAATAATGAGGTCACTTAAATGGCTTGGACTCGACTGGGACGAAGGTCCGGAATCCGGGGGCAAATACGGCCCGTACAGACAATCCCTGAGAGTAGAAATATATAAAAAATATGCACATAAACTAATCGAGGATAAGAAAGCCTACCGCTGTTTTTGCAGTCCCGATCAGTTAAAAGAAGAAAGGAAGAACAAAACAGAGAAAGGAAAGCCTTTCAAATATGACAGGAAATGTCTCAATCTCTCTCATAAAAATATTAAAGACAATATAGATAGCGGCAAACCCTATGCCATAAGATTCATGGTACCCGAAAACGAAGTTATTAGCTTTAAGGACACTGTATATGGAGATATTACGGTCGATACCTCTGCTATTGAAGACTTCATTATAATAAGATCCAATGGACTTCCCACCTACAATTATTCTGTGGCCATAGATGATGCTTTGATGAAAATAACACATATTATAAGAGGCGAAGATCACCTTTCGAATACTCCCAAACAGATTCTCATTTACAGAGCTCTGGATTTTAACATACCCAATTTTACCCATCTGCCAATGATACTGGGACAGGACGGCCATAAACTAAGCAAAAGGCACGGCTCCATCTCCATTGAGAACTACATAGAGGAAGGATTCATAAGAGAAGCCATACTTAATTATCTCGCACTCCTTGGCTGGGCTTACGATGAAAAAACCACTATCTTTTCAACTGATGAATTGATTGAAAAATTTGAACTCGACTCCATAAATAAAAAGCCAGCCAAATTCGATTACAGCAAGCTTTTATGGATAAACGGATATTACATAAGAAACATGGCTAGTTCCAGCTTAAAAAAACTACTGGAAGCTCAGATAAAAAATTACCTGGCTTCCAGGGAAAACAGCGACCTGGAAAGTAGTGCAGGAAAGCTAGAACAGAAAATCGGGGAAATAACGCTGCTGGTAAAAGAGCGTATAAAGACACTAAAAGAGAGTATCGATTTGACCAGCCCCTTTTTTGTAAAAATCGTATACAGCGACAAATCAAAGACTTATTTTAAAAACAAGAGCATCGATGCGCCCAATATATTGAATAGCATTTACGGTGTACTTAGTGAAATAAATGACAAATTCCACGCAAAAGATACCGAAAAGAATTTGAGGCTGGTTTCAGAAAAGCTGAACTTAAATCTCAGGAAAATTGCAGAAGTGGTAAGAATAGCCATATGGAACAGTACTGTAAGCCCTCCCCTGTTTGAGACCATGGAGATACTGGGAAAGGAATTAACTTTAAAAAGGATAAAGGATTATATAAGTATCATATCGTAACCCGGGAGTCTCTCTTCCACTTATCTTTTAAGAGATTTCTTCAAATCCGATCTTAATTTCTTTATTTCCGAAACTATTTCATACAACATCTGAGGAGCAAGTTCATTTGGAATAAAAAAAATGCTATTTTTATTTCTTGAGTTTAAATAATTCACTTTTTCTTTTAACAAACAACTGATAAATAAAGATAATGATATTCCTATCTCACCTGCAATCTTTTTTGCATTATCTACCAAATCTTTGTTCAATCTAAAACTATACATCTTTTTATCCATAATGTTTCAATACTAAAAAATAGTGACATATTTGTCAACAAACATTATCCCTTAAAGTAAAATATACAGGATAATGACCGTTTGATTTTTAAAAAAATTTTTGAAATAATCAAACTACTATTAATAATATAATAAGAGAGATTACAGCTAAATATAGAAGTAAGGATCATGGAAAAAGAAAAAATCTTTTTTGATAACGCTTCTACCACAAGGGTAGATGACAGAGTTTTCGAATATATGAAGCCATATTTCAAAAGCAAATATGGAAATCCATCAAGCCTTCATGATTTCGGAGAGCCTGCAAAGAAGGCTATGGACAAGGCAAGAGAACAGGTATCTGCTCTTATAGGTGCTAATGAAGAAGAAATATACTTTACATCCTGTGGAACAGAATCAAATAATTTTGCCCTGTGGGGACTGGCCAGAGCTTATAAAAACAAAGGAAAACATATAATATCTTCCAGTATTGAACATCTTTCAATTATTAATCCTCTAAAGGAATTTGAAAAAGAAGGCTGGGAGGTAAGCCTGGTTCCTGTTGATGAGTATGGTTTTGTAAATCCGGAAGATATTAAAAAGGAAATAAGAAAGGATACAGTACTTATTTCCATAATTCATGCAAACAATGAGGTGGGAACTATCCAGAGAATAAAAGAAATATCAACTATTGCAAAAGAAAATAATATTTTACTCCACAGTGACGGTACAGCCGCTGCCGGAATAATACCGGTTGATGTGAACGAACTGGGAGTGGATGCATACAGCCTTACATCGCAGCAAATGTACGGACCTAAAGGAGCTGCAGCTTTATACGTCAAAAAAGGTGTGAGAATAAAGCCGCTGCTTCTGGGAGGCATTCAGGAAAGAGGAAGAAGAGCAGGAACCGAAAATGTCCCCGCTATTGCCGGTTTCGGTAAGGCGTGCGAGATAGCAGGAGATGAAATGGACAAAAATATAAAATATATATCAAAATTAAGAGATAGCCTTATCAAAGGAATAAACGACAGAATTAAAAACATTAAATTAAACGGGCATCCTAAAGAAAGGACTCCCGGTAATGTCCATATGAGTTTTGAATTTATCGAGGGGGAATCAATACTGCTTATGTTGAATCTTCAGGGAATTGCTGCAGCCAGCGGATCTTCCTGCACGTCACAGGCACTGAAAAGTTCGCATGTGCTCCTGGCAATGGGCTTATCCCCCACCATGGCACAGGGATCGATCCTCTTTTCTCTTGGAAAATATAATACACAAAAAGAAGTGGAGAGAGTTCTCGAAGTTCTTCCTCCCATTATAGATAGATTGAGGAAAATGTCACCATTGTATAAGGAATAATTAAAATACTTGAAAGTATCAATCAAAAATAATATATTTGTTTAGGCTTTAAAGCTGTATAATTCAAAACCCGGGTAAAATACCGGGTAATTTACATATTTTGAAAAGAGGTACCAATGGTTATGTATGGCAAAAAAGTAATGGAACACTTTATGAATCCCAGAAATGTTGGTGAAATAAAGGATGCAGACGGCATAGGTGAAGTTGGAAATCCTGTTTGCGGCGATATGATGACTTTTTATATAAAAGTTGATAAGGATAATAAGCTGGAGGATGTAAAATTCAAAACCTTCGGATGTGGTGCAGCGATTGCTGTTTCCAGCATGGTCAGTGAAATGGCCAAGGGTAAAACTCTGGACGAAGCATTGAAGATTTCAAATAAAAGTGTTGCCGAAGAACTTGGGGGTCTTCCCAAGAATAAACTTCACTGTTCAAATCTGGGTGCAGATGCGCTGCACAAAGCTATCGAGAATTATCAGGAAAAACAAAAAAATAAAAAATAGTATAAATGGGAGTCGATATGACCGGCAAAGAATCAAAAAGTAAAGGAAGAAAAGGACCATGCAGATGCCCTTACTGCGATACGGAACTTGAGAGCAGTGAAGTTGAATATTGTTCTTTCTGTAATTTCAAAGTCAGCCACTGTTCGGTGTGCAGCTATCCTGTCTCGGATAAAATGGAAAAATGTCCAAACTGCGGGGCGAAATTATAGATACAGCAGCAGGTATACGCAGTAACCATCATTACTATCATCATAATAAACAAAAACCGTATAGCGACAAATATTTATGAACGATAATTATAAAGAAGAAAACGAAATTAATTTTGACGAGTATCTGGACTGTGTTGGTCTTTACTGCCCCGTTCCCGTATTCGAAACAAGGAAAAAGATAAACAGTATGGAAAAAGGTCAGATACTCAAGATAACTGCCGATGATCCTGGTTCTGAACCCGATATAAAAAGCTGGGCCAAAATGACAGGAAACGAACTGATAAAAGTGGAAAAAAATAATAACACTTTTACTTTCTATATAAGAAAAAACGAATAGCTAATGGGGAGTCGTCTAGAGGTAGGACATGCGGCTCTGGACCGTAGAGCGGGGGTTCGAATCCTCCCTCCCCAGCCATCCGCTACTTTCATTTCTTTCCGCTAGCAGGCCCCAGGGTTTTTCCCACTGCAACAGCACTTTCTTATCCAGCAGGTGGCGGTTCGTTCCAATTTTTTCCATAAAAGATTTTATTTCATAATAATCTTTTGAAGAAGCAAGCTTTTCTGCGTGGTGAGCATCATTTATCCATTCCCGCAGTGGTTCAATCCAACTGTTTGTCTTTTTCCCAAAACCTTTCTTCTTTTGTAGTAGACCTGTTTTTGTCTTTATTAGTTCATTCTTTTTATTAAGATATGTTTCCTTATCTATTAAATCATCTAAAAAAGCATTAATAAGTTTATCTAATCTTTCTTCAACCTCAGTAATTTTATTTGATAGATTTTGGGAAAAAGTATGCGAAGACTTATAATTATCTTTTTCCCATATGTTAACTTGGGCTAACATTTTTTCTTTTAAGTCTTCGCACAAAGCGACTTTTTGAAGCCTCTTCTTTAACTGACCTGTAAGTAAATCTTCTCTTAGATATGATTGAGAGCATATACCTAGTTTTTTTGTGCATCTATAATATCTGTATAAACCGCCATTACCCTTAGCAAATTGGGCAGTAATAGACGCGCCACATTCCCCACATTTTAGTAGTCCTATAAATGGGAAGTTATGTTTCACTTTGCTTTTTCTTGGTCTTGATCTTTCTTTTAGTACTTTTTGAACAGCTTCAAAAGTCGCTTTGGAAACAATTGGACTGAAGTTTCCAATATATGACTCACCACTGCGGGATATTATACCGATATATACTGGATTAGTAAGTATCTTTTTTATAGCTGATTTAGATAGTATTGTTCCGTTCTTGCTCACCACGCCCCAAAAACTAAGGCGTTCTCTTAAACTCTCTAAGTTGTGAGTACCTTCAGCAAATTCTTCAAATGCTTTCTTTATTATTTTTGATTTTATTCTGTCCAGTTCTATATTTTTAGTCCTAAGATTATTTATATATCCTATAGGAGCATATCCTGGATATTCTCCGCGCCTTAGTTTTTGGCGAATCCCGCGCTTTACATTTTGGCTTAGATTATCTGAGTAGTATTTACTTTGTCCAAAGGCAACCTGAAGCATAAATAGCCCCTGAGGTGTTGGTTCAAACCAGAATGTTGGAAAGCGTAGAGATACTATTTTTCCTATATCTATTAGGTATATTATTTGTCCTCCATCTACTGAATTTCTTGCAAGTCTATCTGGATGCCAGGATAGAAGGCCTACTGGCTCTTTGCTTCCATGTATCTTTTCTATCATATTATTGAAAACTTTTCTTCCTGGCTTCTTTGCGCTTTTACTCTCAATAAATTTTTCTGTTATTTGCAATCCTTCCTTTTTAGCATATTCATTAATTTCAACAAGTTGAGCCTCAATAGACATTACCTGTAGCTCTTCATCTTCTGTACTTTTTCTTACATAAAGAAAATATTTAATGTTCACAACGTTACCTCCATTATTAAAAATTTTGTCTTGTTAATCACTATAGTATAAAGCGCGGGATTTTATAAAACTTGCTTCTTTTTTTACCTCTGGTAAAAGTGGAAAAAATGGATAGCAAAAGTATGTACTAATGTATTTATAAAAGTTACTTTTGCTTAGAGTGCTTTGCACCCACGAACCGCCGCCTGCTGGACAAGAAAGTGCTGTTGCAGTGGGAAAAACCCTGGGGCCTGCTAGCGGAAAGAAATGAAAGTAGCGGATGGCTGCAACTATTAGACGTAGCTCGAACCTATTTTGAAAAAAAATTTCTTCTTTAAAAGTTAAAAAAATCATGAAATTTAACGCAATTCATTAATAAAATCAGCAGGCAGGCAAAAATTCCTTCCCCCAGATCCCCTTCCTTTTTGTTTGCCTGCTTGGTGAACTTAAAAAGCCTTAAGTTAAATAACAATATACATGAGAAAAGATAAAGGAGGAAAATTATACTTTTTCTACCTTTCTTATGCACATCTAGTAGAGTGGTGTTTCTGTTATTTCTGTTGACCGATAGGATTAGATTTTATAATATGATTACAATAATAATTATTGGATTATATAAAAGTTAATATATCTTAATACTAATATTATAATACTACAGTGTCAAATAAAATTTCACCAATAGCAAAGAATATAAAAAGGTTAAGAAAGGAAAAGGGTTTATCACAAGATAGGCTTTCAAAATTTGCTGATATTTCACATAATACTATTATTAAAATTGAATCAGGAGCAATAAAGAGCCCTACAATAGATACTGTACAAAAAATTGCGAAAGCTCTTGGGGTTAGTTTAGATGATTTAGTAAAAAATTAACTATAACAAAAAATATAAGGATAATTAAATGCAAGAAATAGAAAATTTTAAAAGTGAAATAAAAGCAAATATTGATACTCCCTGGTAGCAAAGGTCTTTGCTTTTATTCACAGTAATAGGGGTTTTTTATGCTTGTAGTATTGCTTTATATTTTGGGGTTTCTTTTACTTAACTCTTTTGCGGTATATGAATACTTTATTAGAAAAAAAGGAGCGTGAGTCACAATAACAAGGTAAAAGGATTGGAAGAGAGAATTGAAAAACTGGGAAAAAAGAAGATGATCAAGTGCAACATAATATAACCTACAGCAATGCTAAGATAAGGAAATTATATAAATTAATATTTATATCAGGGGTATATAGGAATGCAAAAAGATAAACTAAAACAGATATTAATCTATGTAATTCCGTTTATGGCCTTTATTGTTATATTTGGATTTGCCTTAGCCTGTGGTACAAGTCCAGGAGAGGCAATAGAAAGTACAGAAAAGGAAATAAAGAAAGAGATAAAAGAGGAAGAAGTTGGGTTGAAGAGGCAAAAGTTACCGTAGAAAATATAAAAGCTAAAGGGAATTATATTCCTTTAGGGGAGTCTGTAGAATACGATGGCATAAAGGTAAGTGTTAATGATTGTGAAGCTGCATATTCTTATGAAGATAAATATTCTGGAATAAACTACCCAGAAGAGGGAGCTAAATTTGTGTGGATTTATGTTAAGGCTGAAAATGTAGGCAAGCAAGAAAAATATTTACCTGACTCTATGTACTTTTATATCCTATACATAGATAGCTTTATAAAAACTGAGAATATTAGTGGATATTCAGTCTCATTAGGTAAAGAAAAGGGTTACTACTCTGAAAGTGTTATGCCGGGTGTATCCAAGGAAGGTTGGCTAACGTATGAAGTTCCCAAAGACGCAAAAGCAGGTGATATGTTGATTGCTTTGGAATACGATTATGATAAATACTACTACTGGGAAGTTCTAGAGATAGAAAAAATGACTCAGCTGGAAGCTGAAAACAAAGAAGAAGAGCAAGTAAAAGAAATACCTCTTGCTTTAGGACAAGTAGTAGAGTATGAAGGGCTTAGGACCAGTGTCATTAAATATGAATTTGCAGAATGGATAAAAACTGATTCCGAGCCTTTATACCAAGAAGAAGGAGCAATATTTTTCTGGATATATGTAAAAGCTGAAAATATTGGAGAAGTTCAAGAAGAATTACCTGGTCCTTATGATTTTTATATTTTATACAAGGAAACTGAAATTGAATATGAATTTTGGAATGCTGGCTATTCTATTGACCACCAGTTATATTCTCATGAATATGTTTATCCAGGAGTAAGTAAAAAGGGATGGATTTTATATGACCTTCCTTCACAAGCTAAAGTAGAGGATATTGTGGTAAAGCTTTACGATAGCAGAATTTCTCCTAATGGTGAGTATATTTGGAAGTTAGGAAAGTAGAAAAGATTTAAAGTTACATAGAAAGGTATAAAAATGAATAAACCTACTAAATGGTCACTTATAGGTTTAGGAATATTTGTATTGGTAGTAATTGTGGCTGTAAGTATTTTCTTTATCTCTTCAGCAGTAGTAGCAGCTGCTATGGAAGGGTTTTCTAATACAATAGTAGAGCAGGTTAAAAAAGAAATTCCTGAAGCATTAACAGAGCCGGAAATAAGAGAAATAATAAGAGAAGAGATAGCAGAAGTACAAAATAAAGAGGAGGTAGCTTCAGATGAGGCTCCCTTAGAGGAAGAGAAAGAGATAACAGGTGAAGAGGGAATAAGTGAAGAGTTGGAGACTGGTCAGGAATTTATTTATCAAGGTAGGAAGATAATATTAACAAAGTATGAGATTGTGGAAACTAACATAGATAAAAACCTGCTATGGGTATACCTCTATGTAGAAAATATTGGCAATGTACCTCATGAGCATATCAATGATTGTGATTTTATTATCTATCATAAAGGAAGAAAGGCAGAGCCTCTTTTTGGAGGATTTGGTCCTGAAGAGGGAAGGAAAGGGTATGATATAGGAAGTTATGATAAGCTTTATCCGGGTGAGGTATGCGAAGGTTGGATTAGTAACTACATTTCTACAGGCTGGAAAGCAGAAGACATAGAGATACGTTTTGAACCTCTGTTTGGTGGAACAGAATGTATTTGGAAATTGAAATGAGCGGAAATATTTAGAGGTTGCTTTAAGATAAAGGCCCCTTTTCGAAGTCTATAAAAAAGGAATTGCAAAACCATTGCTTAAGAAGATGGTTAAACTATGTCATACACCGCGAAAACAGGGAAGAAGTAGATCCAGAGTTCGTGGAAAAACAAAGGTGGGAAATAATGGTAAAGATTAGGTCTATTGAAAAAATTGTTATGAGACAAGTAAGAGGTTCTTTAGAAGCTTTCTTAGATAACAAGAAAAATTTAAATTGGATAAAAGGAATAATAGAGAAATCAGGAGTATTGTGTTATCAGGGAATGCTTAAAGAGATATTTGATAGATTGAGAGGAAATAATACATTATCGCGATATAAAGAAATTTTAGAGGAATGCAAAAAAGAAAAATGGTTATGAAAATAAGTAGGCGTTTTTGGATGGATAAAGAGAAAGAAATAGCTCTTCAGATGAGGGATGAAGGCTTTACTAATACTGAAATTTCTGTAAGGATTAATCGTTCAAAATCTTCTATAAGTCATTTTTTCTCTAGAAATAGTTTAACTCTTAGTAAAGCAGAAAGAGTAAATAGAAGAATAGAAGCAGTAAAAGAGAAAAGGATAAAAGAAGTTAGAAAAATAGTACATAATTTAAGATACGATGAAAACCTTGGTTATATAATTGGTGCTTTATATGGAGATGGATGTCTTCAGTTAGGTAGCAAAAATGGCAAGATAGATTTAACTGTTAAAAATGAAACATTTGCCAAGGCTTATCAACAAAAGTTTATAAAGTGTTTTCATATCATTCCCAAATTTCACAAACGTACGTATTCTAGTTCTGGTACAATATATAGCATCACTTGTTATAAGAAATATTTTGTCATTTGGCTTAATGATAATTTTGGACCTTTTGGAGAAAAAAAGTGGCATATTAACGTAGAGAAATTTTTAAACTACGGTGAACAGTTCCGTAAGGGTTTCATTAAAGGCTTCTTTGATGCAGAAGGTTCTATTGGAAAAGAGAGAACACCTTTGAAAAGTATTCAACTTGTATCTTGTAATAAAACAGGACTAGTTGAATTTGGCGCATTATTAGCAACATTTGGTTTTGGACCTAAAATATTTTCAAAGAATAAAGATGCAAAATGGGAATTGTGTCTTTCTAAAAGGCAAAGCCAATTGTTTGCTATAATAATCGGATCAGAAATAGATTATAAGAAGAGACGTTTAAGTAAACTTATGAATATGCGTTTGTCTAAAAGTGGTTGGACTAAACAGGAAGATAAGGTTATTAATGAAATAGCCCTTAAAGGAAAATCTGCTTTTGAAGTAGCAAAAGTTTTAGGGAGAGATAAAGATGCTGTATATCATAGAGCTAAAAAGTTAGGTATAAGATTTAAGTCTAAGGATAAATGGACAAAAGAAAAAGTAGTGGATATGTTAAAGGAAATGTATAGAAGAGGTATAGATTTGTCTCCATCCAATATCAGGCGTTCATATGGAAAATTAAGAGGAGCTTGTGAAGGTTATTTTGGTTCTATGGATAAGGCTCTAAAGGCTGCTGGAATTCCTGATAATGTTTTAAAACGAGCTCGAAAAGCACCACCTAAAGGGAAATTAGAACAGCTTTATTTAAACGAAAGACTTTCGTCAAAAAAGATAGGCTGTTGGTACGGAGTTTCAAATAAAGTCGTTTTAAGGTGGCTAAAAGAATGTAATATTCCAATAAGGTCTCCATATGATAAAAAGATTTCAGATGAAATAAGGCCAAAGGTTGTACGAATGTACTTATCTGGAATGTCTCGAGATGAAATTGGTAAAATTTTTGGTTGTGGAAGAGAAACGATTAGAAAAGAGTTGGTTAGGGTAGGAGTTTTGGGCAAATAAAGAAAAACCTCTTTAAATAGTTATTTGGTGATGAAAATGATAAAGAAGAATTCAGATGCGAGATTTGCAATAGTAGAATATCTAAAGAGGATACGAAGAATTTAATGGTTTATGTCAGTGGTGCAGATATGATACAAAGTAAAAGAGTTTTTCTTTGCTGCTAGGATTTCCTAAACCTTTTTAAAAATTAATCTTAGATAGAAAAAGAGAAAATCAAATTTGCTTTCAGCTTGGAACTTCAGATACACAAACTGTTGGATGATATACCCCAATAAAGAAGAGGTTTATATATTCTTCTGAAGATAGAAACCTTTAATATGCAAAAGATTTATTTACAAAAGAAAAAATAATCTGGAAAGATGAAGAACAAGAGAAATTAAAAGGAATAAGTAGATCGTATAAGATAGGGAAAGTTCCAAAAATAAATAAAGTAATTATAAGAGATAGAAATAGTAATATTGCCAAGAAAGACCTAATCATAAGAACTATGACGCAAAAAAAGACTCAAACTTAGACAACTTGTGCAAACTAGCACACAAAAAAGTTAAAGCTTTTTAAGTTCACCATGCAGGCAAGCAAAAAGGAAGGGGTCTGGGGGAAGGAATTTTTGCCTGCCTGCTGATTTTATTAATGAATTGCGTTAAATTTGAGTCTGTAAATAATTTTGTGTAAACCTCCAAACTGACTTAAAATAATAAAAA
>CAYPYW010000027.1:0-30611 GCA_964415365.1 uncultured Actinomycetota bacterium
TAGAATTTCCATAACTTGAAACAGCCATAAAATCAAAAGTAACCGGTATTTTAATCTCGCGGCAAATATCAGCAACAAAAATAAAAGAACCTCTTAAAACCGATACCAGAACAGGATTTTTATCCTTATAATCCCTGGTGATCTGTCGCCCTAATTTTCTTACTCTCCTGTGCAGCTTTTCTTCATCTATGAGTACTTTTACTTTTATATTATTGTATATTAGAACTTTTTCACCATTGACTATTTTGAACTTATATAATCCCATTAATCACTCCGATAAAAATACAATTTTATTAAATCATATATAAATCATTTTTAAAATAACTTCAAATGCAAAACCTCTTTTGTATCCCTGGTTATCCTTACCCGGTCATCAATTCTGTATTTCCCCACCCATACTATTTTTTCTCCGTCTATAAATACAGGGATTAATTTTCTCAAATGTACCGGAATTTTGCTGTCAATAAAAAAATCCTGCAGTTTCTTCTCGCCTCCCATACCCAGAGGATAAAATTTATCTCCCTTTTTCCAATTTCTTACTTTCAGTGGAGGTTTGACCCTGGCATAATCCAGAAAAGCTTCTGTATCCTTAGCTTTATCAAATTTTATTTTATCCTTACCCAGTTTCAATAGCTCTGATGACAATTCCAGATTAAAACCTTTTAACTTCATTCTGGCACCAATCTTTATCTCCTTTTCTCTCTTACCTGTGCTTTTCTTTCTGTTTGTCCTTAGAAACTGTCTGAACTCATCCGGCAGGAGTTTGATATAATCAATATTAACAAAATAAATATAATTTCCTATTTTAAAAACTCTTATTTTCTCTCCAGGCTGGATAATCTTACTTTCTCCTCCTGAAAAACATATACCTAAAATGTCATCTATATTCCTAAAGCTTACATCTTCCAGGTTCCCATTTATCATTTCTACTGCCAATAACACAATCCTTCTCTGAACAGCCCTTGGTTCTCTTTGAATTTTTAAAGCAGGTATCTTAACCAGAGCAGGGTGCTTGACGACTCCGCTTCTTTTTACAGAAGCTATCTCAGCTACCCTGGCCGCCGAGTAATTCTTTAAAAATTCGTCTTCATCCTTCAATATGTTTATGGATCTCAATATATTGGATTTAAAGGATTCCCGGAAATGTCTGTTTATAAATGGTATAAGAATATTCCTTACCCTGTTTCTGAAATATACATTCTCAAGATTAGTTCTATCCACACAATAGGATATTTTCTTATCTTCTAAATAAGAAATAATATCTTTCCTGAAAATATCAATAAGGGGTCTTATAAATTTACCACTAGCCGGCTTTATGCCGGAAAGACCCTTGACTCCTGAACCCCTCAGCAAGTGCATAAAAAAAGTCTCTACATTATCGTCAGCATTATGGCCGACAGCAATTTTCTTTATATCGTTTCTGCCCGAAATTTCCAGCAATTTTTCCATTCTTATCTTCCGTGCTCCCTCCTGGAAGGAAAACTTGTTTAACTTGCACCACCCTGCCACATCTATTTTTTGCCTGAATAATTCAATTTCCAATTCCTCACATAATTTTTCTACGAACAAAGCATCTCTGGCAGACTCCCCGTTCCTGGTCATATGGTCCAGGCAATAACCAAAAAGAGTCAAATTCATAAATGGACGTATAAGACAAAGTAAATGGGTTAAAAATACAGAATCAGGCCCACCTGAGATAGAAATTAATATTCTATCTCCGCCTTTTATCATGTCGTAAGATTCTATAGTTTTCAATGCTCTGGAAATAATCTTATCTCTGGCAAACTTGCATTTATATATCTCTTCCATTTTAGAACTCACACCGCCGGTTAAAATCAACTATCTAGCAGCTACAAAATTTATCCTGGTTATATTATTTGCTTTACCACTTCTTTCATCAATATCAACCACAACTGCGTTAATTAAATAATCATCTTCCGCAACTGTAAATTTCTGTGGCATTATCTTTAAAAACCTTTCAATTATATTCTCTTTCTTCACTCCAATAACTGAATCCCTTGGTCCAACCATGCCCACATCGGTTATATACGCAGTACCCCCGGGAAGTATTCTCTCGTCAGCAGTTTGAACATGTGTATGAGTGCCCACCAGTACACTCACTTTACCATCAAGGTACCATCCCATAGCAACTTTTTCAGAAGTAACCTCAGCATGAAAATCAACAACTATTATCGGCGTCTCTTCTTTCACATATTTCAGAATCTTGTCAATACATCTGAATGGACAATCCAGATATTCTATAAAGACTCTGCCACAAATATTTATCACAGCAACTTTATTATTTCTTTTGTCAGACATAATATAATATCCTTTTCCGGGAGTGCCGGGAGGATAATTTGCTGGTTTTAAGAGCCGGGGTTGCTGATCAAGGTAATCATATATTTCTTTCTTCTTATATATATGATTCCCTGATGTCAAAACATCTACTCCCATATTCAATAACGTGTCACAAATATCCGGAGTAATTCCTATTCCCCCTGCCGCATTTTCTCCATTGGCAATAACAACATCCGCATTATTTTCCTTTATAATTCCCGGCAGTTCCCTTTTCAAGACCTCTCTTCCAGGTTTTCCAAAAACATCCCCTAAAAATAATACTTTCAATTTATACCTTTCTGGTTTTAATTTTTATAAATTATATCTTCAGGCTTAACTTTTAATTTATAATCCTTTAATTCCAAAATACTACCTTCCAGCTTTCATCCTCTTCTCTTACAAGAGATACTTCAATATCTTTAAATACTTTTTCTTCTCCATCATAGGAATCGGTCAAATCCATCCCCACTACAGCTAAATCATCTTTAATTTCAACCCAATCAATATTTATAGAGACAATATCCGTAACATTCTTAAACTCTTCATAAAAATTATCCAGATTCCCCCGGGATTTATCTTTACTGCTTAAATACTCATACGCTTTCTCATATTCTTTATCTATGAGTAAACTAAAAAATGTATTTACAACTTCAATTACCTCATTCATTTCATCTTCAGATGTAAATTTTTCTGTAATGAAGTTTTTTACATTTGAAAAAAGGGTACAGCCAGAAAGATTAATACATAAAGAAAGGGCTAAAATAAGCAAAAAGCTTCTGCTGAGTAATATTTTACGTTTATGTCTTTTAAGAAAAGCAAGTCTTCTCATTACAAAATGGATCCTTTAAAATCTTCTTTCTATATTTATAGTTCCACAAAAATTTCAGAACTCAACAATGTAAGTAATTATCTTTAAAATATACATAAATTATAATTTAAAATCGAGTTTAATAAAAATTTATAAGAACTTATTTCTGGATCACCGCTCTATAATCACCAAAAGTCAACATATTTTAGATTATCAGATTCAAAGAGCATTATAAGACGTGATTAATATCCTACATTAATTGACTCTTTTTATTAAACACTTCTCTAGCAGTCCGGAGGTTGAAAAAAGATTGGATTTAAAAGTAGATTCTTAATGTCATTTTTGAGGAAAAGCTAAAACCATCTAAATTTGGTAGCGGGGATAGGATTTGAACCTATGACCTTCGGGTTATGAGCCCGACGAGCTACCAGACTGCTCCACCCCGCGCCGTACTGAACAATTTATAATTTACTTTCTCACCGCAGAAACCTATTATAATGATTTTTATTTTTTTTTCAAACGACGATAATAATTAGAAAAATCCAGTAATATATTTAACAAAAATTCCAATATTGGAAATCACAAGAGCAATTAGTGTAGCCGGTATTGCAAGTTTCAGCCACTTCCCCCATCCTATCGATTGACCCCTTTTCTCCATTGTAGTATATGCAACAACATTTGCCGAAGCTCCTATTGGAGTAAAATTACCTCCCATATCCAAACCCAGTGAGGTCGCCCAGACCAGTATCGACAGTGCTGGAACTCCCACAAATTTAACGATACTTTGCAGTATATACGACATGGAAAGAGCAAGTGGTACATTATCAACAACCCCGCTGGCAACACCAGAGCCCCAGATCAGTGTACTTAAAAGTCCCATATCGTTCCCCTTAAAAAGATTGGTAATATAACCTGCAACTATTTCTATCACTCCGGTATATTCCAGTGCACCTACTACCATAAATAAGCCCATAAAGAATAATAATACTCCATAATCTACTTTTAATAGAATTTTCTCTGACCTCTTACCCAGAAAAGCTAACATAATAAAAGCAGGTACCATAGCAGCAAGAGGAATTTTAAGTGGAATATGAAGATATTCCTCTATGTAATCGTGAGTAACTAAAAAGAAAATTGCTGTTCCAAATGCAGCCAGCGCTATCTTAAGTTGCTTCTTATCTTCTATTGCTCTGGCAGGATCCATCTCATCAAGCTCCTTCCTCGGTATCTCTTCAGAAGGAGTAATTGATTTCCGGTTTACCAGATAACAGTACAGCAGAGTAACTGCTCCAGCCAGTATGGAAATAGGAGCATTATGAATCACAAAATCCCTAAAATAAAAACCAAGTTTTAAACCCAGAATTACGTTAGGCGGATCACCAACCATGGTTGAGGCTCCTCCGATATTGGCCAGGATTACTTCTGTGATTATCAAAGGAGTTGCTTTTATCTTTAATATTTTGCATATCTCATAGGTTAGAGTAGCAAAAAAGAGCATCACGGTAACACTATCCATAAAAGCCGAAAGCAGTGCCGTTATTACAGGGAAAAAGATAAATATCTTTCGGGGAGAATATTTCAACCACCTGGCAAGTATCAGGGCTAAAAATGTAAAAAAACCTGCATCCGACAAGGCTGCGACCAGAATAAACATACCAAATAGCAGCCCTATAGTTTCCCAGTTAATAAATCCTACAGCCTCATCTACGTTATAAACACCAAACAAAATTAAAAGTAAAGTACTGGCAAATGCAACTACAGTTCTATTCACCTTTTCCGTAGCAATAATCACATAGGTTAGTGCAAAAATTATTACTGCAATTAAGGCTGGACTCAATCTCTCTCCTTTATACCTCTATCTTTTACCGAGTAAAAATCAGTAAAATCCTACCATCTAAATATCAAAAAAACAAACAATACTATACTTTGATTGTCATAATACGGTCTCTCTGATTGTGATCCTTATCTACTACTATTTCCTTTGGATTAACGATACCTTCTGATATTTTTTTAAGTGGGGCACTTTTTTCAGGATCAATCTCAAACAAAATATAACATAATTCAGAGGACAGGTAGGACTTTATTTTGTAAAGAATTTTTTCATATACTTCCAGGCCGGTCTCACCCGCTAGCAGAGCAGATTTTGGCTCGTACTCCTTTACTTCCCTGGGCAGATTTTTATAATTTTCTTCAGAAATGTAGGGAGGGTTTGAAATTATAAAGTTAATTTTTTCTCTGTAGTCCCTAAAAAAATCAGAATCTTCTCCCGGTACCAGGTCACATTCAATGAATCTTATATTTTCAAATTTAGCTTTATCAAGAATACTTTTAGCATTTTTCTCTGCTATTTCCAGTACATCAGAGTCATTATCGGTCGCCATCACCTGCCAGGATGTGTCTGGCATTTTTAATTCATTGGAAACCTCATAAGCAATACTTATAGAAATTGCACCACTTCCAGTACCAATCTCTAAAATATTAATTTTTTCCTTTTCCAGATTACCCTTTAAAAGTTGAAATGCCTTCTCTACCAAAAGCTCGGTTTCAGGTCTGGGTATTAACACCCTTCTATCCACATACAATTTTATTTTTCTAAAATATGCTTCTCTTAAGATGTACTGAATCGGGACGTGCTCAAGTCTTTCAAGAATATACTTCTTATATACGGCAAGTTCCCGCTCATTTAGAACGTGATTATAATTTAAATACAGGTTTATTCTGGTTAGATTAAGAACTGAACTGAGCAGTAGTTCTGCAGACAACCTTGGCTGAGGAATATTTTTATTCTTAAAATAATTTATAGCCCAGTCTAAAATACTTTTTACATTCCATTTTTGCAAATAACCTAGGCCCCTATCTTTTCTATTTTCTTCTCATTATCCGCATTTTTTAATGGATCTATTAACTGATCAAGATCGCCTTCCAGAATTTCATCAAGTTTATACAATGTCAAATTTATTCTGTGATCAGTCACCCTGCCCTGGGGATAATTATAGGTTCTTATCCTTTCGCTTCTATCCCCGGTCCCAATCTGCAGCCTTCTTCTTTCAATCTGTTCGCTTATCTGCTTTTGTTCTTCTGCTTCTTTAAGCCTGGCTCTTAAAATCTTTAAAGCTTTTTCTTTATTTTGCAGCTGTGACTTTTCATCCTGGCAGGTCACTACCATACTGGTAGGAACATGAGTTATCCTGACCGCAGAATCTGTAGTGTTTACAGATTGTCCCCCTGGTCCACTGGAACGAAAAACGTCTATTCTTAAATCAGATGGGTCTATTTCAATATCTACCTCTTCAGCTTCCGGAAGCACAGCCACTGTAGCAGTAGAAGTATGGATTCTTCCCTGAGATTCAGTAGTAGGAACTCTCTGAACTCTATGTACTCCAGATTCATACTTCATAGTTCCGTAAGCTCCTTCCCCTTCAACCCCAAATATAATTTCCTTAAATCCGCCGATACCAAGACCGCTGGAACTCAAGGTAGAATATCTCCATTTCCGGTTTTCAGCATATCTAGTATATAACCTGTAAAGAACCTCCGCAAACAACGCTGCTTCATCTCCTCCTGCACCGGCTCTTATTTCAACTATAACATTTTTCTTGTCATTGGGATCTGCAGGAGTCAGAAGCAATTTTATTTTTTTCTCGAGCTTTTGCTTTTTATTATTGTTCTCCTTAAGTTCATCTTTGAGGAAACTTTTCATCTCTTCTTCTTTTTCCACCTTAAGCATTTCTTCCGCCTCTCTGATGGAAGAAAGAACCTCCCTGTATTTCCTGGCAACGTTTACGATTTCTTCAATTTCAGCTATCTTCTTTCCATATTCTTTTAGTTTTTCGGGATTATGAGATACTTCCTGATCAGAGAATTTTTCGGTAAGTTTTATATAATTATCTTCGTATGCTTTCAATTTATCCAATAGTACAGACATCTAACCCGCCCCCAGCGCTTTTTCCGCCTCCATAACCTTTTTAAACGAACTTATAGCCACCTCTAATTGAGCATCATCCGGCTCTCTGGTAGTAATCTTCTGGAGCAATAATCCAGGGTAAAAAAGTACATTAACTATTTTGTATTTACTGAATTTACTTGCAAGCCTTATGAGCTCATATGAAATACCAGCAATAACCGGTATCAAAAGTATTCTTGAAATAATCCGCCACATTATCGGCTGCTTCCCTAAAAGAGCAAATACCAATATTGCTACCACCATCACAATAAATAAAAAGCTTGTTCCACATCCCACATGTAAAGTGCTGTATTTTCTGACATTTTCAGGTTTTAATTCTTCATTATTTCTATAGGCATGAATAGTTTTATGCTCTGCTCCATGGTATTGGAAGACTCTTTTTATATCCTTAAGCTGTGATACCAATAAAATATATATCAGAAAAAATCCTACTCTAATCAATCCCTCAATAAGATTGTAAACTATAATATTTGGAAAAAATCCCGAAAAGGTTCTGCCTATTACTGTAGGAAGTATAAAAAAAACACCTGCTGCAAATGCTACCGCGATTATTATAGATATAGTCATTTCCTTTTTAGAGAATTTTATCTCTGCTCCTGTAGCCTCACTAGCAGAATAGCTTAGAGCTTTAAACCCCAGCAACATGCTTTCAATAAGTGACATTATTCCCCGGATGAATATAAAACCAAATATCTTATTTTTGTTGCTTAAGGAACCATCATTAAAAAGTTTTGTAGATATAGTCTTATCAGGTCTTCTCACTGCAATAGCCCAGAAGTGTTTACTACGCATCATGACACCTTCAATAACTGCCTGACCTCCTACCTGATACCTTTCATTAGTCTCAGACATCAAAATCACTCACCTATGAGTTCATCAATAACAGGTAAATAACATAATCTGGCAGCTATCGCTACTGTCTTTTACGGTTCCTGGGTATATTTGATTGAATACCTTCATATAAGTATCCTTCTTTATTTTTTAGATTTTACAAGTCTCTTTTTAAATCTTTCTACTCTTCCGCCAGAGTCAACTAGCTTCTGCCTGCCAGTATAAAAAGGATGACAATTAGAACATATTTCAACTCTTATTTCTTTTTTCGTTGATCTGGTCTTAAAGGTGTTACCACAGGAACAGGTAACTGTGCAATCAACATATTCTGGGTGTATACCTTTTTTCATGTTACTAAATCCTTACTATTAATTTACTTATTATCCTTTATCTTAATTATTTCAAGCCATAAATATTAACATAAATATCATAAACCGTAAACATAGCTTTCTAAAATTACGGGACTAAAAAACCGCAAAGATCTATATGAAATAGATAATGAGATTTTAATTGGTTAGTTAAGTTACAGGCTATAATTTCTTCTCTTTATCAAAACTGGCTTTGATAGCCTTTAGAAAATCATCATTGGACTTTGTATTTCTGATGTAGTCTATCAACTGCTCCAATGCCACTTCAGGTTCTTTTTCATAGATTAACCTTCTGAGTTTCCATACCGTACCGGCTTCATCTTTAGCCATTAATAACTCTTCTTTCCTGGTTCCGGACCTGGTTATATCAATTGCAGGGAAAATTCTCTTATCTGCCAGCTTTCGGTCAAGGTTAATTTCCATATTGCCCGTGCCTTTAAATTCTTCAAATATCACATCGTCCATTCTGCTACCAGTTTCAATTAATGCAGTTGCAAGTATAGTAAGACTTCCACCATTCTCAATATTTCTAGCAGCACCGAAGAATCTTTTTGGCGGAAATAACGCAGAGGAATCCACTCCACCGGATAATACCCTGCCACTTGCCGGAATTGACAGATTATAAGCCCTCGCAAGTCGGGTTATGCTGTCTAAGAGTATTAAAACATCTTTACCATGTTCAACCAGTCTTTTTGCCCGCTGAAGCACCAGTTCAGCAACCTGGATATGATTATCCGATGGTTGATCAAATGTGGAACTTATTACTTCTCCTTTTACAGATCTTTCCATATCAGTTACTTCCTCGGGTCTCTCGTCAATCAGTAGAACTATAATATTTACTTCAGGATTATTGGTGGAAACACTATTGGCAAGATCCTTCAATATAGTTGTTTTACCTGCTTTAGGGGGAGATACAATAAGACCTCTCTGACCTTTTCCTATAGGTGCAATCAAATCTATTATTCTCGGACTAATGTTATCCGATTCATCCGTTTCTAACCTTAACCGCTCCATGGGATACACGGGAGTTAACTTTTCAAATGGTATCCTGCTTCGTATAAACTCCGGATCTTCCCCATTTACTTTTTCTATCCTAAGGAGTGCATTATACTTTTCACTTTCTTTTGGCGGCCGAACCTGACCATATACTTCATCTCCCTGTCTTAGACGAAACCTTCTTATTTGAGACTGAGAAACGTATATGTCATGCGATCCTGCCAAGTATCCGGTTGTTCTCAGGAAACCATAACCATCAGCCAATATATCAAGTATACCCTTCATTCTTTCCTTATATAACTCAAATTCTGGCTTCTTCTCGACTCCTCTTCTTCCCTCTCTTTTCTCTTCAGTTACTATTTCCTCTTCTGCAATCTCTTCCTCTCCAACTGCCTCTTCTTCTTTCTCTTCAACCTGAACATCTTCTCCAGTCATAGTTTCGCTTTTCGATGGAGGTTCCATACCATTATTAGATACTTCTTCCAGTATTTTATCTATCAGTTCACCTCTTTTTAATTTAGAAATTCCCTGAATATTTAATTGCCTGGCAATAACTCTTAAGTCAGACAAAACCTTCCCATCAAGAAATCCCCTGTTCAATTCTTCTAACTCAGCCATTAATAAATACTCCTTTCATGCTCGGGGGCCTTTTTATCCGAATTTTCGCCTCTCCTGATAATTTTCTCCCTGATTTATTTAAGGCTTTTAAATAATCCAAATAAAGATTATGTCCGGAATCATTATTTTAAAGTCCTTAAAATTTATTGTTAGTTTCTTAAAACTTTCAAATATTTTTTAAAAAGGATTTTTAATAAATACTTAGGACGCTGGACTGCTTTAAAAAATATATACGCTTATAAACTAATATTTTTTGAAACTTGAGACATGATTATTTTGGAGAAACCTCTATTACCAATGTCATTATTAATACAAAATGAAATCTTCCTATATAATATATAGGCTAAGCTCAAAAAAATCAAGTAGAAATTTCTAGTATGAAACTTTTGGCATTCCAGTCAGTGTAATGGCTCTAATCAAAATTGTTACCTTTAAAAGAATCTTTTCTAAGGAATGGGAGGAATTTCAAAATTAAAATCCCTCCCATAAGAGAATATGAATAAGTGTTTTAAACTTCCGGTAATTTACCTAATGCCTCCTCTATCTTCTCCTTTGGATATTCATAGTCTTCTAATTTACCTGATAAATATGCATCGTAAGCAGCCATGTCCACATGCCCATGCCCGCTATGAGCTATAAGAATAGTTTTTGCTTCTCCGGACTCACGACACTTTAAAGCTTCATTGATAGCTACCCTGATACAATGATTCGTCTCAGGGGCACTGATAATACCCTCAGTACGAGCAAATGTTACTCCAGCCTCAAATGTAGAAATTTGATGTACAGCTGTCGCTTCAACAAGTCCCAGATCAGCCAGGTGACAGATAATTGGAGCCATTCCATGATAACGAAGACCACCAGCGTGAATCGGAGCCGGGATAAAATCATGTCCCAGCGTATACATTTTAATAATTGGTGCAAGTTTTGCTGTATCACCATAATCATAAGCGTATGGCCCCTTGGTCATAGAGGGAGCTGCTGTCGGTTCAACGTTGATTATGCGTAAATCAGGTTTTGTACCGTCTATTTTATCTTTGACAAAAGGCAGAAAAAGACCTGCAAAGTTTGATCCACCACCAACACAACCTACAATAATATCCGGATAAGCATCTGCCTTTTCCATCAACTTCTTTGCCTCCAACCCATTTACGGTTTGGTGCAAAAGAACATGATTGAGCACACTACCAAGAGAATAATGGGTATCATCACGGGACATGGCATCTTCTACAGCTTCACTAATAGCCAATCCCAGACTTCCTGGACAATCGGGGTCTTTTGCCAGCATGTCTCGTCCTACCTTGGTATCCTTACTGGGACTGGGTACGCACTCGGCTCCCCATGTTTCCATCATTATCCGACGATAGGGCTTCTGTTTGTAACTAATAGCTACCATATAGACCTTAATCTTAACACCAAAGCATGCACCCCCAAAGGATAGAGCACTTCCCCACTGGCCAGCTCCAGTCTCGGTAGTTATACGGTTGATACCCTCTTTCTTATTATAATAAGCCTGAGCTACAGCTGTATTGGGTTTGTGGCTTCCAGGAGGGCTTGAACCCTCATATTTATAGAATATCTTAGCCGGTGTATCCAGAGCTTTCTCTAATCTATGTGCACGAAACAAGGTAGTAGGCCTCCATAGCCTATAGACATCTCTTACTTCTTCAGGAATATCAATCCAACGCTCAGTACTTACCTCCTGTTTTATCAGCTCCATAGGAAATAAGGGAGCCAGATCATCAGGAGTTAGTGGTTGCTTTGTAACTGGATGCAAAGGCGGCAGAAGAGGCTTAGGCAAATCTGCCTGGATATTATACCACTGCTCAGGTATCTCATCCTCATCCAGTACAAACTTTGTTCTTTTATCCATTTTATTCTCCTTTCCTTTAACTTAATCAATTAAACTCAACATTTAATTTCAATATATAAATAATTCTATAAAACAAAAAACCTCTCCATCACTACACAATATCTGTAGAGACGAGAGGTTGAATTCCCGCGGTGCCACCCTACTTCATTATAAAATCAATATTTAGAAATTAATTTTATAACACACTCAAAATATTTCAGATACCTTCTAATATCCTATCCTCTGATAACGGAGGAAGCCGTCCTGACTTACTCTCTTCAGAAAAGATTTGAGCCAGACACCTCACAGACCCATTCAGCGCCAGCCTGGCAACCACATTCTCAGCTTACGCGGCTCTCTGTATGCTGCTTTCAGCGCTTACTATCTCTGATCGCCGGTTTTATAAAAATATACAGTTTTTCAAATAAACTTTTATCTGTTGAGTTATGAATAGTAGCATAATTCCGCAATTTTGTCTAATTCTTAAGGTTGCTTATTCTTTGTAATTATAGGGCACAGGACCTCTTACTTCTTTTTCCAGAGCCATTTCATCAAGCAGCGTTCTGCTTTCTGAAAAATCAACAGCTATGCTTTTTAAATCCAGTCTTAGAAGTGGAAAAAGAGGGTCGTTCTTCTTTAAATAAAATCCATTATTCATGAGAAACTTAAATGGAATCAGTGGACTGTTCCAATACTCCTCTTCATCTATATCATCATTTAATCTCTTCCCAATAGACTCTATTGATTTTACTTTTTCCTTTATTAATTCTTTCTCAATCTCAACCAGCAATCTCTTACCAACCCTCATATCCCTATACTCGGGAATAACATAAATACAGCCTAAAAAAATACTCTCAAAATCAGGAGGGAATACATTAAAATTCTTGAGTCTGGGGAAAAGATAATAATTTCCAGCTAAAATAATTCCGATGCATCTATCCCTGGCAAAAGCACCTTTGACCTTTCCCCCATGTTCTTTAAAGAAAATAATTTTCTTTCTATTATCTTTCCTGGCACTTTTTTCAATTAGCTTGCCCTTAAAAAAACATCCCAATTCACGGATACTCTTAACTTCAGATAAATCCTTAAAAAAATTCGTTTTATCACAATCAAACCAATAGCTGCATTCAATACATCTAAATTCTATTTTCTCCAGCTGCTTACAGGATAGATCTTTAATTATTAAATTTAGATCCATTGTTGAATAATAAAGATATAAAACTCTATACCCTGATAATTATAGCACTATAAAGAATCGTTTAAACCTTCAAAAACTCTTTTGAACTTTTACAGTTTTTAATATATATTACTTATTTAACAGACAACAATAACACTAAAACATCTTCAGGGCCGATTTTATGAGTAAAAAAATTACATTTGATTATTGGGAACATCTGTATTCAAATAGAACTGAATATATGTTTTCCTCTGAAATAAGAGATTTACTCTCTCTGTCCGCAAGGCCAGACATCATTTCCTTTGCAGGTGGCTTACCGGAAGTAAAGGCTTTAAGTTTTCAGAAATTGGAAAGGTACATTAAAAGAATCCTTAAAGCAGATGGAGATATAAGCCTGCAATATGGAGGTTCTGATGGGTATTATCCACTTAAAACCAAATTGATAGAAGTGATGAAATTAGAAGGCCTGGATATAGTAGAAGAAGATATAGTTACCACTACAGGCGGGCAGCAAGCCCTGGATTTACTGGCCAAAGTTTTTATTAATCCTGGTGATGTTATCATTGTAGAATCACCTGCGTATACCGGAGCATTAAACTCATTCAGCTCTTATGAAGCAAAAATAATCGGCATACCAGTTGATGAAAACGGAATTAATATTTCTATTCTGGAGAAAAAGTTAAAAGAACTGGCAAATAAAAAAATCAAGGTAAAATTTATATACCTGGTGCCGAATTTCTCCAATCCTTCCGGAGTAACTATGAGTCTCCAGCACAGGAGGGAGGTGCTGGACCTTGCCAAAAAATATAATACCATAATACTGGAGGACAATCCTTACGGAATGCTCAGATATGAAGGAAAACCTATCCCCACTATCAAGGAGCTTGACAGCAGAGGCGATAACCATAACGTAATTTACCTGAGCACACTCTCAAAACTTCTTGCTCCCGGATTCAGAATAGGATGGATTGTGGCTCCACACCCAATACTGGAAAAAATAATGCTTGGAGTTCAATCTACTATACTCTGTGTAAGCACCTTTTCACAGAGAATTGCCTATGAATACTTTTCGGATCCATCATGGAGTGAAAATATCAATGAATTCATAAAAATATACTCAAAAAGAAGAGATGTTATGCTTAATACTCTTGAAGAAAACTTTCCGGAAGGATCCGAATGGTCAAAGCCAAAGGGAGGCTTCTTCATATGGCTAAAACTTCCCAATTACCTGAATACAAAAGAAATTCTGGCAGATGCTGTCAGAAATAAGGTTGCTTATGTTCCAGGTAGCGGCTTTTATGCTGACAGTAAAGGCACTAATGAGGCAAGACTCGCATTCTGCACTGAAAATACCGAAAGAATAGAAAAAGGTATTAAAATTTTAGCCAATATAATAAAAGAGAAAATTAAACTATATAGAAGTTTTAAATAAAACATTTAAATAAAATGTCAATATAATAAAAGAGTGATAAAAATGAAAAAAAATATTGCTGTACTTATGGGAGGAAGATCCCTTGAAAGAGAATTTTCCATAAAAAGCGGTCAGAGAGTATCAAATGCCCTAAGAAAACTGGGCCATAATGTTATAAAACTGGATGTAGACGAATCCATAGTAGATAACCTGAATTCGGAAAAAATTGATCTAGCCTACATTGCACTTCACGGAAAAGATGGAGAGGATGGTACCATACAGGAAATTCTGGAAGTGCTTAACATTCCTTATACCGGTCCGGGCGTTTACCCTAATGTTTTAAGTTTTGATAAGATAATTTCCAAACAAATATTTATGAGCCTTGGTATACCCACTCCACCTTTTTACTTCTTAAACACCAGCTCATTCAGAGAATTAGGCTCATCAAAGCTGCTGCCCTTTATAATAAAAAAAATAGGGATTCCCCTGGTAGTAAAACCATCCGCGCAGGGATCTGCACTGGGAATAAGAATAGTAAGCGATAAAGAGAATTTACCCGATGCCATAATTTCTGCTTTAAGTTACAGTAAAAAAGTAATACTGGAAAAATTCATTGACGGGGTAGAACTCGCAGTAAGCATTATCGGAAAAGAGAAGCCAAGAACTCTTCCCATAGTAGAGATAGTGCCTAAAAAGAAATTTTTCGACTTCGAATCGAGATCTAAAATAGGAGAAACGGACTACTTTGTTCCAGCCAGAATCTCTACCACCGAAGAAAAAAAGGTTAAAGAAGTAGCTATTGCAGTCCATAATGCACTCAAATGCACCAAACTCTCAAGGGTTGATATTATCATGGACAGGAAAGAAAAAATTCCTTATGTTCTGGAATTAAATACTTCTCCCGGTATGACAGACACCAGTCTCCTTCCAATGGCAGCGGAAGCAGCGGGTATATCTTTCGAGGATCTGGTAGATGAGATTATAAAGATGTCTCTCGTGTCCCTGTAGCTCAGAAGGATAGAGCACAGGATTCCTAATCCTGGTGTCGGCAGTTCGAATCTGCCCAGGGACACCACTCTAAGACAGCTCTCAAAAGCCCTTAACTAAATTCCGGAGCAACCTGCTCCCTAACAGCATAAGTGGTTCTTTACCAACAACAGGGTAATCTTATATTACATAATAATCAATAAATTATTTCTGGTTCGAATCCTCCCCCCCCCCAGCCAGTTAGCACTATTCAAACTAAAATCAGGTTCTGAAATATTCTTTTCTAAGTTTGAGCAAATCTCACTCCATGGTAGTCTCTATTATTATCACCCTCCCCTCTTTACTATTTAAATCCTAATTTTATTTAATTAACTACCTCCTCTTTTATTGAGTTATGAAACTAAATTCCATTGGATTTATTTGAATAGGTCATTTGTCCGTTATTCAAATTATAAATTAAATCTCGAACAATCCTAGCCTTCGATAGTGGAACAAATTTTTGACCTTCAACTACAATAGAATAGTTACTACAATCCATACATTTTTTTAAAAAAGATTTGATATACTGTTCAATTTCAATTCTAGAACCATCTCTTATAATCCTAAAATCAACTACCTGTGTTATATAAACATCATTAAAATAGTACCTTGCCTTATTGATATCCACATTTTCACCCATAAGATCATAATTTGTAAGGTTCATTTTACTTAGAGCTTGAAGAAAATTATTTATATTACCACAACAGTGAAATGCTCTTTTAGGTGATGGAAATGATTCATACCATCGTATTAAGTGAGGAAGCACTATTTTTTCAAAACTTCCAGGGTCAATATTAATGATAGAATCATCAATTAAGCTGGTTATTTCAGGACTATTTATACCAATTTCATTATCATGATATTTCTTCCATTCTATGGCAGCATCAGTTACCTTTGAAATTAATTCTTCACATAATGAAGCATTATCTATAGTTTCCATTAAAAAGTTAATTTGTCCTAATATAAAACATGAATCAGTAAAAGGTCCCTCAAATACTATTGTGCTCTTTATACCAGTAAGTTCATAAAATCTTTTAGCTTTTTTTAAAAGATCCAAAACTACAACATTATTTTCAGGAGGTATCACTTTAAAATTTTTTACCTTGGATATATCAGTAAGTATTGCATTGCTGACTGCCGGTTCACTATCTTCAGGATAAAAAACTTTACAACCCATTACTTCTGCACCTTTTACATGTCCATAACAAAAAACTGGATCTGGCTCCGGAATTTCAAGGGCTTCAGAAATAATTTTTGAAGTTTTTTTCTGTACGTCTACCATAAGATTTATATTTGAATAAAAATCTCTTACTTTTATATTTGCAAGTTCACAAATCTTAACTTCTTCAGCAAGATATTGAAATCCAATCAAATTCATAATTTGATAACCTTTATTTATAATTGATGCTAATATTTAATATTTTCGACTAGCTTTTGAGTAACAATTCTATTGTATACATTTCAAGTTCTTCATAATTTCTATTTTCCATGCACTTTTTCTGAAAACTATAATCAAATTTCACTACTTTTTCTTCTAAAAGTTCTTTTGATGATTTATATACTTTAGGAATAGAATAAAGACTTACTTTTTTAAATCACTTATATATCCTGTGCCAATTATACCAACTTTAATTTTTTTCATTAAAATCCCTTTAAAAAATAACTAAAATAATTTTTTAAGTTATCCTATTTCCTTAAAGGCATTCCTAATTTTATTTGAAACCTCTTCTATTTCTTTATCAATGGATAAAATGTTGATTCCGAAACCTGCTCCTAATCCTGCATCAACTACACCAATACTTATACTTACAGATCGTTTAAGAATATCATTAGTTCTTGGCAACATATCAGTTCTGCATTCAACTTCTTTACCATAATAGGGGCATGAAAAAGGACAATTAATCTGAGTAGGCACTTTCTTTTCAAGTATGTTTTCCATGTGTGCATACACATGCCATCCTGAATTATATATTGTTTTTGAACCAACAATTTTACTGAACCTTTCAGTTTTATCTTTATCATTAAATATAAGTGTCAGCAGTGTTGCGATTTCACCTTCATCGTTAATTTTCCTAAATCCAATACCTTTAATATCTGAAATACTGTCTTTTAATTTTTTCTTCTTATCCCTTAGTACCGAAATTATCTTATCAATTTTTCACAAATGGGCTGATGCTATAGCACTTGTTAACTAATTCATTCTAAAATTTTGTCCTATTATGGCTCTTTTTCCAACTTCAACACCTAATCTATAGAGATTGTGTCCCTAGTCACGAAATCCAAAAGCTATCTTACATAATTCTTCGTTATCGGTTGTTACAACACCACCGTCACCAGTATTTTCTTATATTTAAATAAATTCATGTCTTTACAATCTGGTCCCTTAATTTTCAAAAGTATTCTTATATTTAGCCATTCTCTTCAAAACATCTTCTCTATTTGGGAAGCGGTTGGCGTTCACTCCACCAGATCCTTCGATAAGGATAGAAGATGCTGCGGTAGCAAAAATACCTGATCTTTCAATATCACTAGTTAATAAATATTCTGAAAGAAAAGCTGAAGTAAAAGTATCTCCTGCTCCAGTACAATCAATTGCTTTTACTTTTATTGACGATATTTTATACATTTTTTTATTATATCCTATTAATGCTCCTTTATCTCCAAGGGTTATTATTATGATTTTTAAACCATAAGAAAATAACTTCCTGATAATACTTTCGGGAGAACTAACGTGGTTCTCAAATAAATAATAACAATCTTCAAGACTTGCCTTTGCTAGGTCAATTAGATGTATATAATTTTTTAGAATTTTTAACTTATTTTTGTAATTAGTTCTTTTTTCTATGCTAGTGTGTGCTCCCCCAAAACCTCCTAGATCAGCTGAAATTTTACATGAGCCTTTTTGTCTTATCTTTTCTACTGTTCTGATTGGTATTTCATAATCTCCAGGACATAAATGGAATATTTTTGTATTAAAGTAAGAGTTAGGAATATCTTCATACAATATCTTTGGAGCTCTTACTAAATATTTAATATATTTATTACCATTTTTATCATAAATAAGGAGATTTTTAGTTATAGAGATTCCTTTTCTTATATTTAAACCTCTAGTATCTATTTTTACATCATAAAAAGGCTTTAATAAATTATTGGGGGTATTACTACCAATATTACTAACAATACCCGTTCTAATACCTAGCTTGCCTAAACAAACACTAGAATATGATGTTGTTCCACCGAGAATAGGTCCGATTGTATGATCTGGAAAATGTATTATTTCGCTAAATATATATCCTAATATAATGATGTCAAAATTGTTAATAGTGATATATCCTTTATTTCTTAATAGTAATTATTATTATGCTGACTCTCTTATTACAAGTTTAGGTTCCAATATTATTCGATTTTTTTTAACATTTTCATTCCTTATTAAGTTATAAAGCATTTCTGCACTTCTTTTGCCTATTTCTAGTTTAGGGATACTAACAGTACTTATACCTGGATGTGAAAAAGATAAAATTGCTGTATTATCAATACCCATAACTGAAATTTCATTTGGGATTTCTACATTTAATTCAAGCAAACATCTTATTACTCCTGATGCTATATAGTCGCTATAACAAATAATTGAAAATGGTGGTTTATTTTCTAATAAAATTTTATTCTTTGTTATATTATATCCATCACTTTGATCTAAAATCCTTTGATATTGTTTACAATTTTTGGGGGATATATTGTTATCTTTTAATGCATTAATGCATCCTAAATATCTATTTCTTGCGGATGATATTTGTTCGAAGCTATTAATAAAAATTATTTTCTTATATCTATTCTTAATTAAATATTCTGCAGCAATATAGCCAGCTTTTAAGTCATCAACAATAACATAGTTATCCTTATCTTTATCTATGTATCTATTCGCTAGGACATACGGGATTTTAAATTCTTTTAGTATTTTAGTGCTTTCAATATTTCCTTTAGCTGGAGTTATTATAACTCCAGCTACTCTAATACTTACTAATTCGTTAACGAATGATATTTCTTTTTCTATACTTTCATCAGTATTGAATATGATAGTCTTATAATTACAAGAAGCTAGTACTTCTTCAACACCTTTTATGACCTTGGCATAATAAGGATTTGTGTTATCGGATACAATAAGACCTATAAATTTTGTTGTTTTTTTTCTTAAATTGCTGGCGATAATATTAGGAACATATTTCATTTGTATTGCAGTTTCTATTATTTGTTCTTTTCTCTTCTCTGAAATGTCTGGGTGATTGTTTAAAGCTTTATATACTGTGGTAATTGATACTCCTGATTTTTCTGCAATATCTTTCAATGTAATTTCATTCAATTATCTCCTCCTTTTCCCACAAACATATTCTTTTAGGTTATTTAATGCAACTATATCAGGTATTTGTTTTGGGGGATGTTTTGTAAGATAAGAACACGCAGAGCTCAAAATACCAGAAATACCACGATTTAGTGCAATTTTCATATACCGTATCATATCAACTATAACACCTGCACAATTAGCACTATCTTCGACTTCCAAGTGAGCATTAAAGTGCAAAGGAGCATTTCCAAAGTTGCTGCCATTGAAGTAAAAAATAGTAGTTTTTCTGTCCTTCATAAGCTCCACATAAGTGAAACCCGTTGACATCTTAACTTCATATGGAAGAAGACTAATAACTGCTTCTTTTTTTGTTTTATGTTTACTTTGCCCCCTTTCTGACAAATTGGCAAAGTCAGTATTACCAGCATAGTTAATCTGATATGTTTCAGTTAAGTTAACACCCCTTGAGTAAATTAATGATGTTAAAGCTCTATGGATGATTGTTCCTCCTAATTGGCTTTTTACATCATCACCAATCAAAGGAACATTATTTTTGATTGCTATTTTTTGATAATATGGATCACAAACTATTAATGTAGGCATACAATTTATAAATCCTATTTTAGATCCTTTGATTGCAGCGTTGGCATAGAATTGTGCTGCTTTGTGTGATTCTGTTGGAATAAGGTTTAATAAAATTTCTGCTTTACTTTCTTTTAATACTTCAACTATTTCGCAGGGTTTTTCTTTAGATATTTCATAATACTTTGAAAGGTGTTTAGGATTCCCGTCATATATCGGTCCCATTAGCACTTTTACATTATACTTTCTGGCTTTAATTCCAGGATATTTATAAGCATTATTTGGCTTTGAAAAAATAGCTTCTGAAAGATCTTTTCCTACCTTGAATGCATTTATATCAAAAGCAGCAACAGGTTCAATGTCCGTTACTTTATAACCTCCAATTTCTATATTCATAAGACCTCTATAATCAGTTGGATTTTCTCTATAGTATTCAATTCCATGTAAGAGCGCTTGCGCACAATTTCCTATTCCAGCAATTGCTATTTTTATTTTTTCCGTTTTACTCATTGATTATAACCTCCACTAATAATATATGAATTTTTTTCTTACTTCTTGTATTCTAACAGCATCTTCATTTTTTATATCTATTGGGTTTATTATTCTTAAAATTAATATAAGAAACATTGATATATTTTTTAATAATTTAAATTTTGTATAATCTATGTTAGATTAATATTTATCAAACTCTCTTCTATATTCAATTAGTACATGCACATTTTTAATTTTTGTATCTGTAGAGACTTCGTCATTGTACATAAAAATATAGCTTTCATTTTTTGGCCTTATCCATACATTTTTGGTTTCATTTTCTATATCGTTTATAGTCCCGAAAGAAGGAATAGAAGTGCTTACATTTCCAACGAGACAAAAATCATCACTATATGATTTTTTAGTTTCTGATAAGGTTATATCCGCCATCGTTTTATAGGAAGATTGAACAAAGTATGGTTGTCTCTCTATAATATATAGCAAGATTTTTTTTATCTTTCCTGAAGAATATATACCCATATATTTTCTTTCCGCTCCTATTATTTTGTTGGAATCCACTTTAATTCAGGTAAAGCTCGTTTTGTGAACATCCTAGGGCTTGCTATACTTGTATTTGAAAGTGCTATATCATAAACAAAAATATCAAGATTAGATTCAATGAAACCTCCCACTTGCTTTTCCTTAACTTTTATTAGGGAATTGAAAACATCTTTCATTAATAGTGAAAAATCGTAAAAACCTATAAGAAATTCCTGAAGATTCCTTATATTACAGCCAAGCTCACTAAAAGAAGAGCACATCCAACAAGTTAAAACTTCATTTTCACCAATAATTTTATTTAATCTACTTATTTCATCAAATTGAAACCTTGCATTTTTAAATCGATATTCATTGTATAAAATAAATCTTTCATAACCTTCCTTACTTTTAATAAGATATTCTTTCATTTTCCCTAATATAGAATCTTTAGAAATATTACTGACTTTACCCACCTCGATTTTAACATACCTTTTGGGGTCACAATTATATTCATGTATTGATACCGATCAGTACTCAATATTGGAACAGTGTCTGGCTTTTTTAAATTTATTGCTGATAATATTCTTTTTTTCAGTGTCACTTCTAACATTTCTTTTTATCTTTTATATGAAACTTTTTAAATTGTTGTTAGTCATCAAACTTCAATTCCTCTTTTCCATTAGATATATCAATTGCTCTATCAACAATTCTTATTAACTGAGGGAATTCTATTATTTTTTTTGAAAAGTGTGGAAGTACCATAGTTGGCAAAGCTCCAAATTCTTTATTATATCTAGTTCTATAATCAAGTAAATCATATCCTGGCTCACCTGCGCATACATGTCCAAAAGAGTGTGTATAGTCATTTATTACATATTTTACTACTGGATGAAACCTCATATAACAAGGATATTTCCAATATTCAATTGGACCAGTGTTAGTATAAGGATATGGAATATGGTGCTGAAACTCATTGGCCATTGCTATATCTTTAATAAAATGTTCAGATGTTTCTTCCGCTGTAATTAAAAAATCTTTAGGTAGTTCTGCTCTTAACTGTTTTAATAATAACTCGGTTCCCCTGTTTAAATCTTCTCCTTCTTTATCCCAAAATTGACATAGTTGGTCAAAAAATATGGCATCACAGTTATATTCAAAACATATTCTTTTAACTGTAGCCACGACTAATTCTCTCCACTCTCTACAGTCAAGACTAATATAACCTGTTAACTCCTCTCTAATCCCGTCACCATCATAATCAATCATCCAGCCCAAAGGTCGATTATTTGAATTGCATACTTGATGATCTTTAAATCTTTCCCATAAGGGATGTTTCAAATTAATGGCTATTGCATTGATATAAAGACAAAGTCTAAAACCAAGTTTGTGACCATATGAAACCATATCTTTGAATCCTTGTAACCCACCTAAATCATTAGATGGGGTAAATTCAACATTTGCAATATCATACCAATCATCCCAACCAGAAATATAAAACAAAACATTTTTGGGATTAATAAGTTTAGAAATCTCTTCTAACCTGTCTTTCATGTTATTAAATGTATGAGTAATATAACCACCCCAGTTTAAACCTCTTGCTTCAACAAATAAGGAGATATCTTTTGCCCATATAGGAAAATCGTTTCTTTCCTCAAACTTTTTTAACCCCAATTTTTCCTCAAGCATTTTTTTATAGCGCGCTGCTGGTGTTTTCCACCCACCAGAGAAAGATTCAATATGAAATTCTGGTGATTGAAATCTATTTTTATATGGCATTTTAGCTTCCGAAATAAAAGAGATTGAAATACCATCAATTTTATCCACACTGCTAATAACAAGTCTTTTCCTAGTTATGGGGTAATTATCACAATAAATCCAAAATCCTTTGTCATCCCAATTAAAGATTATAAATTGATGGACTAATTCACAAGCAACAGGATATTCATATATATTTAATACACCTTCTGGAATATCTTTAAGAGATATACCTCCATCTGCAGGAATTATTATTTCAACATCTTTTGGAATGTTTGAAAGATATAAAATATTAGATTTAATTCTATCGTCTAATTCAAATTCTAAAAGAATATCAAAACCATATTTATTGGGTTTTATCTTAGCTATACCTTCAAGTTTTCCATTGCCAGGAGGGCGACCAATAGTACCTAATGGTTTATCTTTGATTACGCTATAAGGCATTCTTTGGAAAAAGTTACACTGTCTACCACCTTCACTAAGACGAGGAGGTAATGCAAGTTTATTTGATTTGAATACAATTTCATTATTATTGTTTATGATTGGATTGGTTTTTTCAGGAATTTTGTATTTTAAAATTTTGTCAAAAGATGTAGTTTCAAAAGCCATCTTGATTCCTGAAAAAACTTTATTTTGCTCTAGCATAAACTTTTCTGGATTAATAGAAAATTCACAATATTTTAGCAATTCCATCATTGTAATCCTTGCCTTATTATTTTTTTAAATATATTATTTGTGAGTATCTAACAATAAAAATATGTAAAATTCCTAATTAATATTTTAAATAAGGATATATAATAGTTACTTTATCGCTCCCTTAGTTAATCCACTGATTATATTTCTCTGAAATGCTAAAACTATCAAAACTGTCGGAATTATCATTATCGTACTCAAAGTAGTAATTAAATCCCATGGTTTTCCTTGAAATGCTGGAATCCATATGAACTCGCCTAGCGCAACACTCAGTGTTTTAGTAGATTTATTAAGCGCAAAAATAAGTGGAAAAATTAATTCATTCCAACTCGATATAAAATTTAGAATTATCATTGAAGATACAGCTGGCAAGGTTAAAGGTAATATAATTCTGATTATTACCGAGGTTCGTGAAGCACCATCAACTAATGCTGCCTCCTCTAACTCAAACGGTATTTGTTTAATGAAGGAAATCATTATCCATATAGTAAATGGTATGAGTAAACTTGAGATTAGAATAATAATCCCATGATAAGTATTTACAAGTTTTAATTTATTAAAAATTTCAAATAAAGGAATTATGGTAAGCATTTCAGGTAATGCAGTAGTTAATAGTAGTCCAAAAAATATTAAATTAGAACCACGAAATCTAATTCTAGCAAAAGCGTACGCTGCTAAAAAACTAAAGAAAACAGTGAGAATACTAGATATAATTGCTATTATTAAAGAGTTTTTTAGGTATTGAAGGAATGGGGTGGTTGTAAACAATTTATAATAGTTTTCAAGCGTCGGGTTGGTTGGAAAATATGATGGTGGAGTCTGGAACATATAAGCTCTGGGAGTTATCGAAGTAATAATTAACCAATAGAAAGGTAATAAGGTGAATACTAAAAATAAGAAAAAGAATAAATATTTTAATATCCCAGTTCTAATATTTTTCATTACAATTTCATTTATAAAGTTATTTCAATCTTACGCCAGTAAGTGAATCCAATGATTCCTACAATTACTATTATAATAAACAATATAATTCCGATTGCAGAAGCATACCCAAAATTTAATCCACTGAAAGCTACAATGTAAATCCTGTGTGAAAGGACTGAAGTTGCATAACTAGGACCACCACCGGTCATACCATAAATTAGATCAAAAGTAGCTAATTGCCACATTGTAAATAATATTGTAATACTAATCATTATAGGCTTTATAAATTGAAGTGTTATATAACGAAATAATTGAAATTGATTTGCTCCATCAATTTTAGCAGCTTCATAATTTTCTATGGGTATATTTTGCATGCTTGCAAGAAATATAATAGCCATGAAGGGTGTATTTTTCCATATATTTGCTAATATCACAGTGATTCTAGCTCCTTGGAAACTAGCCAGAGAAAAAATGTTTGCTATAGATAATGGGAGGAGATTACTTATCATTCCATAATCATGATCAAATAGCCATCTAAAAATGAGAGCACCAGCAATTGGGGCAATTGCCCAAGGGACAAGGTTTATAGTTCTACTAAATCCTCTTAACCTAAAATTTGTATTTAACAATATAGCTACACCAATACCCAAGATAACTGTTCCGATTGTAGAAAAAACAGCAAAGATGATTGTAAAATAAATACTATTATAGGTCATTATGTCTTTGAAAGCATAAATATAATTACCTAAACCTATAAATTCATTAGTACCTTTAGATAAATCATAGTCTCTAAAACTTAGATAAAAAGCTTTAAACAATGGATAAATACTTGTTAGTAGTCTCATCAAAATAGAAGGTGCTAACAATATCATACCAGGAATAATTTTAGTAAGTAATCTCCTCCTCATTATTATATATTATTTAAACTGATAATATTTATTTATCTTCTTGGGCCTAAATCTTCTATTAATTGTTTTCCTTTTTCCATTGTTTCTTCTAAGGTCATTTGATCTAATAAGTAAGATTGTATCATGTCATCAACAATATTTTGAGCTTCAACAGTTTTTAGATGATAGGCCGCTGGAGCAATAGCATTGGCATCGGAGTACATTTTATAATATGGAACTAATCCAGTATCTCCCAATTTATCATATACAGAATTTCTTGTTATGAAAAACCCCATTGTAGCTTCGGACATCCCACTTTGAATTTCATTAGAAGTTATAAATTTTATAAATTCTTTGGCATTTTCTAAATTTTCTGAATATTTAGATATTCCCCAGTGCCAGCTACCATCCATAGTTTTATTATTTACGGGTCCTTTTGGTGGAAGTGTTATTGTTAATTTTTCGGGTGAATACCATTCTGTATTTGATACTGCAATATCATAGAAGTATGGCCATTGCCTGATCATTGCTACCTTATCCGTAATATAATCTTGATTTAACTCATCGTATGTTTTGTTTAGAGCTTCGTTTGGAAAAATCTTGTAATTATGAATCATATCATATATAAATTTGAATGCCTCTGCAGTCCCTTCATCGAAAGCAAAGATATCTCCACCTGCTTGTACAGAAAGCCAGGCAACATAAACAAATGGATATCCTGGTTTAGCTAATGCATCTTCGGTTCCCCAGATACCATCTTTTGCAAGTTCTTTTCCTACTTCTACCATTTCCTCCCAAGTAGTTGGAACAGATAAACCCTTTGAATCTAACATATCTTTACGAACGAAAAAAAGTTGTATTTCAGATGTGAAAGGTATAGTATATAACTTCCCATCGTATTTATCCCAAACTTCTATTCTATCTAATGCACTTTGAGTAAAATCATCCAAAACTTCAGGGAGAATAACGTCATCTAATGGATATAACCAACCTGAATTAAAAAAAATTGGGCAACATTCATCGGGGATAACAACAACATCATAAGGACTTGTCTCGGCTGCCCAATAAGTGCTGTATTTAGTAAGGATTTCTGGTCCTGTACCTGGAGCAGTTTCTAATTCAACTTTTATACCTGTTCTTTTTGTAAATTCTTCCAGAAATTGATTTACATATGTCTCTTGTCCTCCCATCATTGTTACGACGACTTTCCCCCTGTCCGCTTTTTCTTCAGTAAGTGTTACCTCTTCTTTAGCAGTGGTACCCTCAGTTGATTCAGCAGTTTTTTTGCAACTTATACCTGTAAATACTAATAAAAAGACTAAAGCTACTGATAATAGTAATGTTAGTGACCTTTTCATTAAAGACCTCCTTGTACACTATTTTATTATTGAGCTTATTACTAAATACATTTATTTCATGGCTCCTCCCTTCCTTTATTCTTTAATATTTTAGCAATTATCTTATGTTTGTGACTTTTAATATTAGTTTTAATTAACTTTAACGTTTACTTATACGTTTACTTATTCGTTTTAGTATATTATAATACAACAAATAGGAATGTCAATGTTGTTAAAATATTTTGGACTTTTTATATTTTTTGAATGTAGAATTCAAGATCACAGATTGATATTGTCTTTAAAAATTATTAAAAATGAAAGATTATTTGTAAACTAAGATTAGTTAAATTAAGCAAGAGGGCAAAATTCATAAGTAAATTGGTCTATAAATATAGCCAAATGGAGGGTTAATGTGTCTTTCTGTCTAAGCTTATTTAGTAAATTAAATAAATTTTAGGACAATAAGTTGTCCTATTAATAAAATTTATTATCTTATTATGAGTGGAGGAAGAAATGGGAAGGAAAAAGATAAGATTCGGTGTAATAGGTTGTGGAAGTATCGCAGAAATTGCTCATTTGCCTTCTATTAATAGAACAGAGGGAGCTGAGCTTATTGCTTGTTGTGATATAAATGAAGAGAGAGTGAAAAACATTTCAAAAAAATGGGGAGCAAAATATTGGTTCACTAACTATAAAGAGATGCTTGAAAAAGATAAAATCGATGCTGTAATTATCGCTACACCTAATAATGTTCATAGAAATCAAGCTGTTAACGCAGCTAGGGCTGGATTGAATATCATTATAGAAAAACCAATTGCTGTCACAAACAAAGAAGCTTGGGATATAGTCAAAGCTTGTAGAGAAAACAAAATTAAACTTATGGTAGGTTGCGATCGAAGATTCTGGATTCACAATCAATGGGCTAAAGAGTTAGTTGAAAAAGGCATTATTGGAAAGGCATTAATGGGAAGATCTTCTTTACATGAGCACTGGCATTGGTATCAAAATAATGTTGCAGCGACAGGTTGGCGTTTAAATGCTGAGATTGCAGGTGGAGCGGCTTTACCCGATACAGGTTCGCATGCAATTGATTTATTAACATGGTTAATGAATAGCAGAGTTAAGCGTGCTATTGGTGTAGCGAAAAGATTAGTTATGCCAGAGTCTTATACTCTTTGTGATGATACTGTTTGGGTTCTTTTAGAATTTGAAAATGGAAGTTATGGGTGTATAAGTACAAATCGCTTCTCACCAGTCAGTTCTCAAGTAACTGAATTGTATGGCACGGAAGGTACAATTTATACTTCAACGGATGGCACAAACCCATTTCAAAGTGTGCCTATGGCAGTTTATACTGATAAAGATTATAATTTTGAAGATTTACCAGAAATTATTAAAAACTACCGCTGGCCACAAAATTTTTGGGTAGAAGATATAATTAATAAACCGGTAGAAAAGCGTTGGATACCTATAGTTCCTCCAAAATACCCAAATAACTATGAAAACATGACTAATCATTTTATGGATTGTTTAATAAATGATAAAGAACCCTTGGTGTCTGGAGAAGATGGGGCTAGAGCAATTGAAGTTATGTGTGCAGTTTATAAATCTATGGAGACTTCAAGCTGGGTTGATCTACCAATAGAGGAAGAAGTAATACCTCCAAATTATAAGCCCTTGCCTTTTGATGCATAAGTATTAAGGTAATAGAAAAAATTAGGACCGTTTATCTATTTTAAATAAGTTTAGGCTCTTTTTTAAAATAATGTTGAAATACAAACATGGGTTTGCTGATATAGTCTTGAATTAAGTATGTTCAGAGAGAGACAAGCTGACTGAAGATCTAAAGGAATATAATATATATTAACTTCTTTTAAATCTCTCAACAGATAAAAGAAGGGAAATTATCTCTTGCCTATAGGATAAAAGTTTAAGCTCTGATACAGCCCTGGCGGATATGGTAGAAGAGATTAGAAGGAAGTGCTAAAAGAAATTTACTAAAATAGCGATATCGTTGTTAATAATAACATATAGTGTTGTATGTTATTATAGTTGTATATTTATTCCCATTATGTGAATAAGAAGTGGAAGGAGAATTTATGAATGAGTACTATGACAATAGCAATAGACCACGGGTTGGTTTTTGTGTAATGCATCATCCTTTAGAATTAGGTAATGAAAGATCACCACAGGTTTTGAGTGAAATTATAAAAGAATTCTCGAGATATGATATTAATTTTATTCCATTTAATGAAATAATAGATGATGATAATAAGGCTGAAATAGCTGGAAAGTATTTTTATGACAAAGAAATAGACGTTCTTTTAACAGTCGAAGTTACTTGGGCAAACGATTACTTTATAGTTGATATTTTGGAGTATATTGATGTACCCATAATTCTATGGGCTATTCCTGGTATGGATAATGGTTCACTTTGTGGCTGTCATCAACTGGGAGTAGTTCTCACTGAAATTGGTAAAAAATATGAAATTTTTTATGGTGATATTAGAGATAAAAAAATTCATAAAAGAGCTTTATCATTTAGCAAAGCTGCTGGTTTAAAGAAATTTTTAAGGAAACAGAAAATAGGTCTCATTGGATATAGAGTTCCAGGAATGACTGAAGTTACTTTTGATGAACTAGAACTTAAACGAAAATTTGGTCCGAGAGTTATTCACTTTGGTATAAATAGTATAAAAGAAATGATAGGTAAAATTGATGATGTCAAAGCTAAAAAAGTTTGGAATGATATAAAAAATAGTGGAGTAAAAATAAAGGTAAATGATAGTAACGGAGTAGCAGCAAGTAAATATTTTTTAATTTTAGATGAAATTGCAAAAAAAAATAAAATTAAAGGTTTCGCAGTTGAATGCTATCCAGAATTTTTGGGTGAATTTTGTTTTGCTGCTTCTCGTCTTGCTGGAAAGAATATAGTATTAGCTTGTGAAGCAGATGTGAACTCAGCCACAGCAATGATCATTCTTAACTATTTAACTGGTATGCCAGTTAATAATACTGATTTACTGAATCCTGATTCTGCTAATTCAGTTATATTTTCTCATTGTGGGTCTAGTGGTTTTTTAATAGCAGAGGATAAGAAAAGTATAGAACTTCGTCCAGTACGACTTCTTGATAAAGGTGTATGTGTGACTTTTTTACCAAAGCTTGATGATATAACACTTATAAATATTGTTGGGAGGAAAGATTCTTATAGAGTTTCTACTCTAGAAGCCTATTCACAGAAAACAAAAATGGTGTTTCCTGGAAATCCAGTTAGTGCAAGATTTAATATTTCAGTTGAGAAATTTTTAGATATTATTGTAAAAAATGCAGTTGGTCATCACTGGATGATAGGGTATGGAAAAGTTTTAGAGGAAATAAAATATTTTAGCAGCATGATTGGAGTAAAATTTATAGATTTTTCATGATCTGTTCTATAGATTCTTCTTACTTTTTAATAATAAAGGGGCCTGATTCACAGGTTAAAGCACTTTTTATCCTTACCAAGGCTTCTCTTGAATTTATCTGAGGTATATTGATATCCTCATATCTTACATCCCTGGGACCGTAAAAAAGCTATGCTTTCATCTTGCCTTTCATAAAGAATTCCCCAATTAAATAAAATTAATAAATCAGTTATTAGTACCTGACTTGACCGCTTAATCCGATTTTTCACGCACTCTAACTATAAAAAACCT
>CAYPYW010000028.1:0-27001 GCA_964415365.1 uncultured Actinomycetota bacterium
TTTTTATATGAAGCAACGATACCGTTTCATATAGATTTTAAATAAAGCAATTCGAGATATTGACATAGGGAGATAAGTTAGTTATAATTACTAACAAATTGATATTTTCTTATGTTTTAAATAAAATTTGGACTTTTAAGCGAGAGAATTGACTTAAGAGTAATTTTAAAATACAAAGTTTTTAAAAGGGAAGCATAAGTGAAAATATTAAAAAATTATGTCAACGGTAGATGGATAGACCCGGAAAACACAGGATATATTGATGTTGAAAACCCATCTACGGGTAAAATACTTGCAAAGTCTCCTCTATCAACAACAAAAGCAGTAAATGATGCAATTAATGCAGCAGAAGCAGCATACAGGATCTGGAGCATGACTCCTGTAGCAAGGAGAGTAAGATATCTATTTAAACTAAATGAGTTGCTAAGAAAAAATGAAGATAACATAACGACTACTCTTGTGGCTGAGTTGGGAAAATCAATTCCTGATGCAAGGGCAGAACTTAAGCGTATCTACGAGAATATAGAGGTAGCTTGTGGCATGCCAGTTCTTCAGCAAGGAGATAAGATAATAAGTGCCTCTTTTGATATAGATGGAGAGGTCTTGAGACTCCCTTTGGGGCCATTTGCCATGATCGCACCATTTAACTTTCCTGCGATGGTTCCTTTCTGGTTTCTACCCTATGCTATTGCTACTGGAAATACATTTTTAGTTAAAGCTTCTAGTAAGGTCCCAATGACAATGCAGCTTATTGCCAAGTTTATTGACAAGGTAGGATTTCCGCCAGGAGTATTTAACTTGCTTAATGGTGACAGAACTGTGGCCAATGCTTTTATGGATAGCCCTAAAATAAAGGGGGTATCCGTAGTAGGGTCAACTTCAACCTGCAGAATTGTAGCAGAAAAGTGTGCTAAAGCAAATAAAAGGTTTCAGGCAATGGGAAGTGCTAAAAACCACTTGGTTGTCATGCCTGATGCAAAGCTAGATCAAGTTATAAGGAATATGACTACATCTTGTTATGGATGTGCAGGTCAGAGATGCATGGCATCATCAGCAATAATAGGTATAGGGTCTATGTATGAGATCGTATGTGAAAGATTTATAGAAGACTCAAAAAAGATAATTGTAGCAAATCCTCTTGATCCAAATGTAGCAGACCAGTCACTTGTTATGGGCCCTGTGATATCAGCTTCTTCCAAAGAGTTTATACTGTCTATGATAAATACTGGGATAAAAGAGGGAGCCACTCTTGCCCTTGATGGAAGAGATATTGTGGTTCCAGGTTGTGAGAGAGGCTACTTTATAGGACCTACAGTTTTTACTGATGTTAAACCAGGAATGAAGATACATGATACCGAGATATTTGGCCCTATTGTCGTAATGCTTAAGGCGGACAATCTAGATGAGGCTATAAGGATAATAAATAATCACAGGTATGGAAATGGTGCTTCTATATATACCAGTAGTGGCTACTGGGCAAGAAAGTTCAAACTAGAGACAGAAGTGGGAATGATTGGAGTAAATGTCGGGATTCCGGCGCCGGTTGCATATTTACCCTTTGGAGGAATGAAAGAATCTCAGTTTGCTGATATTAAAGCTCAGGGGAAAGCCATAATAAATTTTTATACCGAAGATAAAATTATAACGGAGAGGTATTTTAGTGAAGGATAATAACGAATAATAACACTTTTTAATTAAAAAACAGAAGGATACTCATATGAGGTAAAGGCATAAAAGTATAACAATCAAAATTGTTTTCAAAAGAAAGGAGGCAGGCAATATAAATATTTTTTGTTTAAAATAATAAATTGAAAAGGAGGAGAAATGAAAAAAATAATAATTGGGCTAATGTTGGTAACTTTGATGGTATCAATGGTGCTTTATGGTGTTGGTTGCAAAAGTGATACAACAGAAACTACAGAAACAACAGAAGCTACAGAAACAACAGAAGCTACAGAAACAACAGAAGCTGAAGTAGTTACATTAGATTCTTCCAGTTTTCAATGGGGTGAGCCAGGTTTTAAAACATGGTGGGCAGAAACAACGGAAGCATTTCATGAAGAGTATCCCAATATAATAGTCAAGGGAGATGATATTCCTTACAATGATTATTGGGATAAAATGACTGTAGCATTGCAAGGAGGAAACCCGCCTGACATTATGGTGATGGGAGGGTCTCTGCATTCTTATATTGCACTTGGTAAATTTGAACCTCTGGAACCTTATTTAGAAGGAACTGGAATTCTTGAGAGATATTCAGAACCACAAATGAATTATGCATCATCAGGTGGACATGTATATCAATTACCTCACCTGACTCTTACTTACGGAATATTTTATAATAAGAAGATGTTTGAGGAAGCTGGTATTAATATCCCGACTACTATAGAAGAATTAGTTGATGCAGCAAAGAAACTAACTATAAAGGATGAAAAAGGCAATATAGTCCAATATGGTTATTCGATGCTTACTCCACCTAATCTTTATGAGTACTACGAAATTCTTAGTTTCGTTGAAGCATTTGGAGGACATTATAGCGAAGATGGCGTAGTTACTCTGGATTCTCCTGCTGTGATAGATGCTATTAAAGCTCTCAAAGAAATTTATGATTCAGGAGCTACACCTGAGCAGTCAACCATGGAAAGCTACCGTCAGTTATTTATAGAAGAAAAAGCAGCAATGGTTTTCGATGATATTGTCATTGTCAGTATGGTTAAGGAATTAAATCCGGATCTTCTTCCTTATATTGATTCAGCTGCTGCTCCTGGTGGTTCTGGGCTTGTGTTGCCATTCGGAATAGTAATGGCAAAAGACTCAAAGCACAAAGATGAGGTTATTGAATTCTTTAAATTTGTTGCCAGACCTGAGATACAACAAAGAATGGTTGAATTATCTTTGAATCTCCCTGGCTTAGCTGGTGTACCTGAAGATTTACTTGAAACCTATCCTTGGATGGCAAATCATGAAGAAATATCAGCAAATGGTAAACAAGTTCCTCCGCCTGGATTAGAAAAAGAGTATGAAAAATTTCGAAGAGTAATTGTTGATTCTATGGCAGAGATACTATTCAATGATGAGCCAGTTGAAGAAACTATGGTTTCGGCACAAGAATTACTAGAGGGACAAATAGGACAATAGTAATTTACGGGTTTTATAGGTGTAAGGTTTGTTCAAAATACCTTACACCTATAAACACATTCTTTAAAAGGAGTTAAGATGACACTTTTTAATTATCCTGAACGTATAGAAAAAATTAGACGAATAATGAAACAGGAAAACATAGAAATAATTTTATGTACCAGATTACAGAGCGTTGCTTATTTTGGTGGTGTTTTTGCTCCTTTGCCTTGGCGCGCAGGTATAATTATACCTCAAAATGGGGAAGTCCAGTTCATTTCGATGGGAGCAGATTATGAAAGGATGAAAGAAGAAACCTGGATAAATTCTTTTCTCATTTGGGATAGGACTGAGCCAATGAGTTTTATTGATAGGGTGATGGAGGCTTTAAAAGAACTTAATTTTAAAGAAGGAAAAATTGCTTTAGAAATGCGGTTGCCTATGGTCGCTGGCCTTCTGAGTGTACCTGAATATTTTTCTTTGAAAGAAAATTTGCCTGATACGGAGTTTATAGATGGTGTCGATTTTATTGATTCAATAATGGTAATAAAGGAACCCAACGAGATAGTGTTAATTAGACGTGCGGCAGAGATAGCTGATCTTGGATTGCAGGAAGCATTTAAATCCTTAAAAGTTGGGGTTACTGAGAATGAAGTAGCTGGTGTTGCAGAATTAGCTTTGAGAAAAGCTGGAAGTTCATGGGCTTGGGCAGAGACAGGTGGAACTGAAGTTGGGTCTGGAGAACGCTCCGCTTTTTTGGGAGGAGTTTGTCAGCCAGCAACTAATAAGCTCATCAAAGACGGAGAAACTATTGTTGTTGATGTTCATTCAATGTATGAACTATACCTTTGTGATACTTGTGGGACAGCAGTGTTAAAATCTCCTTCTCCTGAACAAGTTAAATTAGGCCGAGCCTGGGTAAGGATTTCACAGGAAGTTGTTAATAATCTTAAAGCAGGTAATAAGATTGGCGATGTAGCTCGTGCTGGGCTTGCAATGGCTGAAGAACTTGGTTATTTAAAAAATATTGTTAAAACTTTTGGCCATGGCTTAGGTACTTGTGTTGGTGGGCTTGCACCGTTTATTTGGGAGGGAAATCAAGAAATTTTAAAATCTTCAACGGTTGTAATCGTTCTTAGTTCAATTGCTGTGCCGGGAGTCGGAGGCGTACGTCTCGAATTACCGGTACTTGTGAATGAAGATACTCCAGAAGTTCTTAGTAAACTTCCTCTTGGATTAACAATAATTTCTTAATATAAAGGGTGTATTGTTTATGCCATTACCTTTAAAAGGAATTAAAATATTGGATTTGTCAAGGTTTATTGCTGGACCGTGGTGCGCAATGCTTTTAGGTGATATGGGTGCAAAAGTAATTAAAGTTGAAAAACCAGTCACAGGGGATGACTCGAGAAGCTGCGGTCCTTTTTATAAAGGAAAAAGTATATACTATAATATGTACAATAGAAATAAAGCCAGTCTAACGCTTAATCTTTATAGCAAGGAAGGGAAAGATATTCTTAGAAATTTAATAAGCTGGTCAGATATAGTTATAGAAAATTTCCGTCCTGGCGTTTTAGAAAAAATAGGATTTCCTTTTAAATCTATGCAACAAATAAAAAGAGATATAATATTGTTGTCCATTTCAGGATTTGGCCAAAAAGGTCCTTATGTAAACCGGCCTTGTTTTGACACAATTGCCCAGGCAATGAGCGGGCTAATGGATTTAACAGGAAAACCAGAAGATATCCCAACTAGAGTTGGTATATTTATCGGGGATTTTGTAGCAGGTATATACGGAGCTTTAGGAATCATGCTTTGTTTATTTGAAAGACAGTATGCAGAGAAAGGCCGGCATATTGATATAGCTATGCTAGATTCAATTATTTCTTTAATGGAAACTAATCTTGCTGAGTATCAATTGACTGGAGTGTTACCTACCCGAACTGGTAATAGGAGACTTTTTGCTGCTCCTGTCGATAGTTTTAAAACCAGGGATGGGTATATTTTTATAAATGTTTCTACAAATGCACAGTGGGAGAACTTATGTGATGTGCTTGGAAGAGGTGATTTTAAAAAAGATCCAAGATTTTCGAACCCATTCTTGCGTGGTGAAAATCATGAGGAAATCTATAGAATTGTAAATGAATGGGTTTGTGGACATTCTTCACGAGAAGCGATGGAAGCCTTAAATGATGCCTCTGTGCCGACAAGTATAATTAATGATGTTTCTGAAGTAATTAAAAACCCACAATTAATATTCAGGGGATCGTTAATAGAAATGCAAATTCCTGAGATGGGCAATGTTTTAATGCCGGCTAATCCGATAAGATTTATTGATCAAGAAAAAATTCAATATAGCTGTCCCCCGGATTTAGGAGAGCAGGCTGATAGTATTCTAAAAATGCTGGGTTATTCGAAAATTGAAATAAATCGGTTTAAAGATGAAGGAGTAATTTAAATGCGTTCGAATATCTTAACGATTGAGGAATCTATAAAAAAGATCGATAATGGATGCAAAATTGCTATAGGAGGCAGTATTTTAGGTGATCATCCAATGGGACTAGTTCGGGCACTTATTCGTAGTAAGGTTAAAAATATTACAGTGCAAACAATTTTGGGTGGATTAGACATTGATTTATTAGTTGGGAGTGATTGTATAAAGAGAGTTGAAGCGGCTTATGTGGGTTTTGGGCCATTAGGTCTTGCCCCGAATTTCAGGAGATTTGTTCAGCAGGGTAAAATAGAGATGATTGATTTTTCAGAGGTTAGCATGCTTGCCCGCTTTAGGGCAGCCGCTTTAGGAATGCCTGTGATGGTTGTGCGCTCAATACTAGGCACAGATATAATGAAAAATAAAGATTATGTAAAAGTTATAAACTGCCCTTTTACTAATATTCCATTAGCATTGGTTTCTGCAGCTACACCAGATTTTGCATTGCTACATGTTGCTGAGTGTGATGAGTTTGGAAATGTACGGCGTCCAAAAAGTCAGTCAAATCCGAATTCAGACGAGTGGTTAGCTGCTGCTGCTAATCATATCATTCTTTCAACTGAGGAGATAATTCCTCACTCTTTGGTGTTGAGAGAACCTTATAATACTTGGATTTCAGCTAAAAAAGTTAGAGCTGTTGTATTAATACAACGTGGAGCCCACCCTTGTTCCTGCAATGGAAGATACAAGACTGATAATAATCACATAAATACATATCTTGAGGCTTCAAAGAATGAGGATAACTTTAATTATTATTTGTCGAAATTTGTTATTGGATGTAAATCTAATGAAGAATATTTAAAGCTTGTTAAAGAGGGTTGAATCATAAGATGAATGAGCAGCGATATACAATCGAAGAATTGATGTCAGTTACTGTCGCGCGCCTGTTAAAACCTAATGAAACAGTCTTTGTTGGGATAGGTACAGGTGTAAGGTCGTTTGTATTAGGAGTAGGGATTCCCATTGTAGCCTGTGAATTTGCGAGAAAATATCTTAATATTGACCTTCAGTTACAGATAGGACCTGTTTGGGATCCTGATATTTCAAATGCTAACACTGACATACATGATAATAGTTTTATTGAATGGCCTGCCTCAGCACAATATACATCTTCTTGGGGTTTAGATGAATTTGCCCGTGGTCAGATTGATGTTGCTTTTGTAAATGCAGCTCAGATAGATTGTTTCGGAAATTTAAATACGGTGTTAATAGGTAACCAGGATAATCCTAAAGTGCGTCTTGTTGGATGTGTGGCGCTTACGGATCATCTTGCATGTTCGAAACGCACAATTGTAATGCTTGACCATGGTATTAGGACTTTCGTAGAAGAGGTTGACTTTGTTTCTGGATTTGGGAAGGTACATTCAGGAATCAAAAGGTCAGAATTAAAGCTTCTGGGTAATGGACCAGAAAAAGTAATTACAAACATGGCAGTTTTGGGCTTTGATCAAAACACAGGTGAAATCTTTGTTGAATATATGCATCCTGGTATAAAAAAAGAGGATATTCAGAGATCTACTGGATTTAAATTGAAGTGGTCTAAAAATGTAAAATATACAAACGAACCTAGTCAAGAGGAAATTTCTTTTATAAGAAGAGTTATTGACCCCAAAAATATTTGGCTCAGGGTCAAAAGAGAATATTAATGTTTTTTAATATAGTTTTTAGATATATTTAGATCATTAATAACTTTGTTGGAGATCAAATTGATGCAAGTTAAAAAAAATAAAGAATGGTCAAAATATAGGTTATTTGATAAATTATCACCTTATTTATTTTTGGCTCCATCATTGTTAGTTATTTTCCTAATTTTAATTTACCCAATTGGAAGATCGATATATCTTTCCTTTTTCGATTTGAATTTGATGCGTTCTATGGATGTAATGCATTTTGTTGGTTTTGACAACTTTGTACGTTTATTTAAAGAACCATATTTTTGGCAGTCTTTTTGGATTACGGTTGTTTATACTGTTGGGATGGCTGTAGGATCTTTTATTTTTGGACTGGTAGGGGCACTAATATTAAATTTAAAATTTAAAGGCCGTTCTACCGCAAGAGTTTTGATAATGTTACCTTGGGCAATTTCTCCAGTGGTCGCTAGCTTAATTTGGGTTTGGATGTTAGATAAAGATTTTGGAGTAGTTAATTATATTTTATTGGAAGCAAATGTAATATCCGATAAAGTTGGTTGGTTAATAACAGATGGTGGAGCATTATTTTCTGTTATAATAGTAACAATTTGGAAGTTTGCCCCAATAGCAACTGTCATGCTTTTAGCTGCCTTACAGTCGATACCCAATCATTTGTATGAAGTTGCCAGGTTAGATGGAGCAAGTTCATATCATCAGTTTAGATATATCACATTACCTTCCATAAAACCGGTCAGTGCGATACTTTTTAATTTACTTATTCTTTGGGGTTTTAGGAGGTTTGAATATATTTTTCTAATGACAGGGGGAGGTCCTGCGAAAGCAACTGAAACTATGGTTATAAAGACATATTTAGAAGCTTTTAGAAATTGGGACGTAGGATATGCTTCTGCTATTGGTACATTTACTCTTGCGGTAGCTCTCCTTTTCAGCGTCGTATATTTGAAGATGACTTTTAGATCTCAGGGAGGGGTTTAATAATGAGCAATAAATATATTAGGTCAGTGTTGAAATATATAATAATTTTAATAATTTGTCTTATTGTAATTTTTCCAATGTACAGATTGTTTATAACTTCGTTAAGTAAACGTAGTGAATTATATGAATTTCCTCCTAAGTTTCTGCCGGATTTTACAACTACTAGCTATACAGATGTGTTAAGAGACTTCCCAATTTTGCGTTGGATGGGAAATACAACAATTGTGTCTGCAAGTACATCATTTATATCAATTATATTGGCTTCTTTTGCCGCATACAGCTTGTCACGATTTAGATTCAAAGGTCGTTGGTCAACATTAATTATGCTACTCATCACACAAATGATTCCAGGAACACTTTTAATAGTTCCCATATATCTTATTTTTATAAAAATGAATCTTTTAGATAATCTTTTGGGACTTATTATTGCGTATTCAACTTTTAGTCTTCCTTATTGCATATGGATGTTAAAAGGTTATTTTGATTCAATTTCTATTGAACTTGATGAAGCTGCTATGATAGATGGTTGTAGCCGGCCTCGTCTTTTATTTACAATAATTTTTCCTCTGGCTTTACCTGGAATTGCTGCTACTGCGCTTTTTTCGTTTATAATGGGATGGGATGAATTTTTACTGGCAAAAGTTTTATTATCTACTCGGGGAAATTGGGTAGTATCGGTCGGGATCAGCTCTTTTAATGGACAATATGGTGTATATCAGGATCAAATAGCAGCGGCTGGAGTTTTAATTAGCCTCCCGGTTTTAATATTATTTTTCTACCTGCAGCGTTTTTTCGTATCAGGTCTGACTCAAGGAAGTATAAAAGGTTGATTCAAATAATTATTAATTTTATATATTTTTTAATTAGAAGGAATAAATTTAAAGATTTTGTAAGACTTTTGAATAGCATAGAGGTAGATTACGGAGATCTTTAAAGATTAAAATGATAGTAAGCTTTTTGTGTTTTTTAACAATGTAGTACATCTTTTGTTTTAAATATTTTTTAGAAAGATTAAGAAAGGATTTTTAATGGTAATAATAGGATTTGTTCCTTCCCATCGTGCTCCATTTAACAAAGAATGGGCAATTGATATGAGGGATAGGGTGATCAAATCAGTTAGAAAAAATATAAAAGAAGTTGAGTTAATATATCCTGATAAAGAATTAACAGATGGTGGACTGGTAACCTCTGTGAGAGATGCAGAATGGACTATAAAGTTATTTAAAGAAAGGGATATCCACGGACTAATTATAGGCATGATGACTTTTGGCGAGGAAATACCAAATCTTTTAATTGCGGAAGCTTTTGACAATCTACCAATTCAAATTTTTGCTACGAGAGAAGGACCATTTACTGAGGATGGAAACAGAAAGTCAGATTCGTTCTGTGGTACCATATCTACTGCATCAGGACTTGTGAGAAGGAATGTAAAATTTGATTTTTCAGGGATTTATTTTCCGGAAGAAGAAGAATTCATATCTGGTGTGAGAAGGTTTTCTAAAGCGGTTAATGCCAACACTGGTTTTAAAGGAATGAGAATAGGCATACTTGGTCCAAGGCCAGCTCCTTTTGAAACCTGTGTCATAAATGAGATAGATCTAATAGAAAAATTTAGAATTAAGGTTGTACCTTTTACATTACTTAAGTTAAAAGCAGATATGAAAAGCACAAAAGATGGTGATATAAGAGAAATAAAAGATAGTATAAAGAAATCTTATGACTGTAAATTTGCAGACGACAAGATAATATCTAAAATTGCAAAACTCGAACATGTGCTTAAAAAATATGCTGAAAAGGAGAATCTTTCAGGCTTTGCAATACAATGCTGGACAGCTATGCAGGAAGAAATCGGAATATCTCCCTGTCTCGGCATGGGAAGATTAACAGACAGTGGTATAATGTGTGCTTGCGAGGTTGATATTCTTGGTGCAGTTACCATGGTCATACAGCATCTTTTAACATTTAAGAAGGACGTGCCTCATTTTATTGACTGGACTATACAGAACCAGAAAAATGAAAATACATTTTTAGCATGGCATTGTGGAAATGCTCCAATAAGTTTAAGATGTAAATCTTGTAATCCTCAAATAAATACCCATTCGGTACTGGGCTGGCAGATTGGTTATGATAAAAGTTATGGAACAGCAGAATTTCAATTAAAAGAAGGACTTGTAACAATAAACAGACTTATAGAGATAGGCGGAAGGTTTAAAATGCTTTCTACAGTTGGAGAAGCAGTGCCTGATGATAGAATATTAAGAGGCTCCTGGAAATGGGTTAAGGTAAATGATTTGAAAAGACTTTACAGAACTATAATTGAGGAAGGTTTTGTGCATCATGCCAGCATGATTTTTGGAGACCTGAGAAAAGAGATAAATACTTTTTGTAAGTTTACAGGCATAGATGTTATAGAAGTCTAATTTTCTGAATTACGAATATTGTGTGTGGTAGGTTATAATTTAATAGTATAATTTTATTATGGTTTACGGAAGAGAAAAAAATAATATTTCACTGAAAGAAATAAATAAGAAAAATATACTTAAAATAGTAATGGATATTGGGCCAATCTCTCGAATTGACATATCAAAGAGGCTTAAAATAAGTCGTCCTACTACTTCAGCTTATATAAGCGATCTGATTGAAGATGGCCTCATAGGAGAAATTGGTAAAAGTGACTCAACTTCGTCCGGTGGTAAAAAAGCAGTACTGCTTCAATTTAATGGCAAGGCAGGCTACATATTGGGGGCAATGATAGGAGTAAAGACTATCAGGATTGCTCTTACAGATTTGAGTTCAAACATAGTGGATATAATAAAAATTCCTACTGAGGAATGGCAGGGGCCGGACGCAGTTGTAGATAAGCTGGCAAAAAACTTGAAAAAGGTTATTAAAGCATCCAGGATTAATAAAGAGAAAGTAATAGGCATTGGAATAGGAGCTACAGGTCTGGTTGACAGTAGAAAGGGTATGGTTATTTTTTCGCCAAATTTAGATGGGTGGAATAATATAAAATTAAAGGAAATTATAGAAGAGAAAATTGGTTTTCCTACTTTTATTGAAAATGAGTGTAGAGTGCAGGCAATTGCGGAGAAAAAATATGGACTTGCTAAGAATATTAATAATTTTGTATGTGTAGAGACAGGAGTTGGTATAGGTACTGGTGTATTTATAGATAATAAGCTCGTGGTCGGAGATAAAGGAATGGCTGGAGAGGTTGGGCATATAATAACCAATCTTGCGGGATCCAGAAAGTGTCATTGTGGTAATGTCGGATGTCTTGAAACTTTATGCTCGATTAATTCTCTAATAGAAGATATAATGGCTGATATTAAAAAGAGCAGGAAGTCTACTGGTTATAGTGGTGATAAGCTTGAAATAGAGGATTTATACATGCTTTATGAGCAAGGTGATGAGATAGTTACCAAAAATGTGGAAAAAAATGCTGAATACCTGGGTATCGGAATTTCCAATACAATTAAAATGTTTAATCCGGAGCTTATCATAATTCACGGTGAAGTTATTAAATTTGGGGAAAAGTATTTAAAAAAAGTTAAGGAATCAGTTTCCAGAAATACTTTTCCAAAGGTTAAAGATAGTTATAATATTCAGCTTTCAAAGTTGGGAGAAAATGTCGGGGTTATTGGAGCGACATCCATTGTTTTTGAAAACATTTTTGATCTTGAGAGCTCCAATATTGCCGGTCATTATATTATAAAGAAGAAATTAAGCAGAGTTTAAATTAGGCTGTAGTGGATACCTGAATAAAAACTATGATGGAATCCAGATATACAATAGGTATAGATTTTGGTACTGATTCTATAAGATCGATTGTTGTAGATACCTCCACTGGTAAAGAACTATCATCCAGTGTTTCTTATTTTAAAAGATGGATAGAAGGAAAGTACTGTAACCCTGATAAAAACCAGTTCCGTCAGCACCCTTTAGATCATATTGAATCCCTTGAGCAGTCAATAGCAAGTGTAATAAAAGAAGTTCCATCGTATGTAAAAAATAATATAGCAGGTATAGGAGTGGGTACAACTGGTTCCACTGTTGGGCCAGTAGATAAAAGTGGCACGGCACTAGCTTTAAAGAAAGAATTTTCCGATAACCCCAATGCTATGTTTATAATGTGGAAGGATCATACCGCGGTAGAAGAAGCAGAGCTGATAAACAAGATTGCTAAATCCTGGGGAGGAGAAGATTATACCAAATATGAAGGAGGAGTATATTCTTCTGAGTGGTTCTGGTCAAAAATACTTCACACATTAAAAGAAGACGATAAAGTAAAAAATGCTGCTTTCTCATGGGTTGAGCATGCAGACTGGATACCTGCTATTCTTACCGGCACCACAGATCCATTGAGATTAAAACGAAGCAGGTGTGCAGCAGGACATAAAGCAATGTGGCATGTTTCCTGGGGAGGACTTCCTCCAGAAGAGTTCCTGGTAAAAATATCCCCTCTGCTATCCAGCTTAAGAGATAGGTTATATAGCAAAACTTATACTTCGGATAATTCCACAGGAGGACTGTCTGCCGAGTGGGCAGAAAGATTGGGTTTAAAAGAAGGCATTCCTGTATCTGTAGGTGCTTATGATGCTCACATAGGAGCAGTAGGGGCAGGAATTAGTCCGGGTACCTTTGTAAAAATAATCGGCACCTCCAGCTGTGATATAGTAGTAAGCCCGAAAAATGAAATTGGAGAGAAACTGGTAGCTGGCATATGCGGTCAGGTTGATGGTTCTGTAATACCTGGTATGATAGGATTGGAGGCAGGGCAATCTGCCTACGGTGATGTTTACGCCTGGTTCAGGGATTTACTTTCCTGGCCGCTTGAGAATCTATTTTTAACTGCTCTGGATAAAAAAGAAATAAAGAAAGCAGTTGATTTAATTATTCCCAGGCTTACTGAAGCAGCTTCCAAAATAGACCCCCAAAATAGCAGTCTGGTTGCTATTGATTGGTTGAATGGAAGAAGAACCCCTTATGCAGACCAGAAACTAAAGGGAGCAGTTTTAGGTTTGACTCTTGGAACCAATGCGCCCAAACTGTTTAGAGCATTGATTGAGGCAACTGCTTTTGGAGCGAAAGCTATTGTAGAAAGATTTAATGAGGAAAATATTGCGGTAAGTGAGATTGCGGCTATAGGAGGAGTACCCAAGAAATCACCATTAGCTATGCAAATACTATCCGATGTGCTGAATATGCCGGTAAAAGTAACAAAATCAGAGCAGGCTGTAGCCCTGGGAGCTGCCATGTTTGGAGCAGTGGTAGCTGGAATATATAGTTCGGTAGAAGAAGCTCAGAAACATATGGCATCAGGGTTTGAGACCATATATTATCCGGATAAGAAAAATATTTCTGTTTACAATAATATGTATGCCAGATACAAGAAGTTAGGAAGTATACTGGAAAGTGAATTAAGAAAATGAGCCTACTAAAATTGAAAAAAGAAGTATACAAGGCTAATATTAAACTTTACAGTAGCGGTCTGGTTACATCTACATTCGGAAACGTATCTGGAATTGATAGAAGTAGGTCACTTGTAGCTATTAAACCCAGTGGCATACCTTATAGTAAATTAACTCCTGAAGATATGGTGCTGGTAGACCCTGGAGGGAATAAAATAGAAGGAAAACTGAATCCTTCTTCGGATACTAAAACTCACCTGGAGCTTTATAAAAAATTTCCTGATATCGGCGGAGTAGCACACACACACTCAATCTATGCTACCGCCTGGGCACAATCCGGAAAAGCCATACCTTGCCTCGGTACCACTCATGCAGATTTTTTTTATGGAGAAATCCCCTGCACTAAGATCATAAGTAGTAGCTGCATATTAAAAGATTATGAACTGGAGACGGGAAAATTAATTGTGGATACTTTTAAATCTATAGATTATCACCACATGAAAGCAGTGCTGGTTGCATCCCATGGTCCTTTTAGCTGGGGAGAAAGTGCAGAAGAGGCTGTAAAAATTAGTATTGCACTGGAGGAAATTGCAAAGATTGCACTTTTTTCGGTAATAATTAACCCGGCTCTTGGAAATATAAAGAAGAGCCTGCTTGATAAGCACTATTTGAGAAAACACGGGGAAGGCGCTTATTATGGGCAGAAAAATAGTGGTAAAACAATTCAATTATAGTAGCCTGATTAAATAGACAATAAATTCTTACCTTAAAGTGAATAACGGAAAATTTAAAAAAGTTGTTTTAATCAATATGGGCGTAGCGTTTCTTTACGGGGTGATAATTTGTCCTATAATTACGTTTATTTTTTATATTGGAAGTGGTGGGACAGGTGTTCGGGACAGTGGATTGGGATTTATGGAAGGGCTATACCCGGTCATCAGATTTGGTTTAATTATCGGTGTTCTGTTCGGGTTTATATTTGCTGTTATTACAGGAATGTTATTCAGACCTTTTAAAAGTATTGTCTTTTTTAGGGATGAAGATAGTTTCTTATCTGCTTTAGATATGGCTATGGGTAGAATTAATTATGAATTATACAAGCGAGATGGTGTCTCATACATTTTCAGGGAAAAAAGAGGCAAGCTGGCTGGTATCTCGGTCATGATAAGAGATAATAAAGCGATTATCTACGGGCATTTCAATAAAGTTAAAAGTTTAAAGAAATACCTCTCAGGTCAATCTCCATTAAATAAAAGATAAGTTTTATTTGTTATAGAGTATTTACGGTAGTAGACTGTAATTGTTAGTTGGAATTGAAAAAATGAAGTTAAATTCTGCAACTTTATTTAAATACAGAAAATCAAAAATTCTAAAAAGGACAGTTTTTTGGTAAAAAAATTGATAAAAGCAAAAAAATTGGTATTTTTTTGTAAAATTTTTGTGATTTTGAAATTTTTTGACGTTTTAGCTGTATTTTTAATAAAATTTTTAGTATAATCATAAAAATAATTAATTTGTTAGAAGAAATATTATATTTTTTGGTTTGAAAAGCATATTTTATAAGAAAAACTGTCTATAAAATAATGGAGGAAGAATATGAATGAAGATTTGGAAATGATAGGAGAAAAATACGGCAGTGAAAATTATGAAAAAATAATCAAATTAGAAAATAACTATCTTTTTAAGTTTATTGCAAAATTTGTTAGGCTTTTAAATCCTAAGTCAATCTTTGTCTGTGATGATTCTGAAAGCGATTTTAATTATATAAAGAATAAAACTATAAGTGATGGTGAAGAGAAAAAACTTTCAATAAAAGGACATACGGTTCATTTCGACAGTTATTATGATCAGGGGAGGGATAAGGAACATACAAGATTGCTGGTTCCGAAAGGATTCTATATAGACCCCAATCTGGAAACGATGGATAAGGAAACAGGGGTTAAGGAGATTTTGGGACTTCTAGAAAACATAATGAAGGAAAGGGAATTATATATACTTTTTTTCTGTTTGGGACCTGTTAACTCAATTTTCTCAATTCCTGCTGTTCAATTAACAGATTCAAGCTACGTAGCACATTCTGAAATTATTCTTTACAGGCCTGGATATAAAGAATTTAGAAGGCATGGTAATTATAAGAATTTTTTCCAGTTTGTACATTCGGCTGGAGAAATTAAAAATGGGGTAAGTGTAAATATTGATAAAAGAAGAATATACATGGATACGGAAGAGGATATTGTATATTCCGTGAATACTCAATATGGGGGTAATACCATTGGGCAGAAGAAACTTGCAATGCGTCTTGGAATAAATAGAGCCTCAAAGGAAAATTGGCTGACGGAACATATGTTTATTTCCGGCGTACATGGCCCTGGGGGTAGAGTAACATACTTTACCGGTGCTTTTCCGTCGATGTGTGGAAAGACTTCTACGGCAATGACTCCTGGTGAAACAATAATAGGAGATGATATTGTTTATATTAAAAAAATCAATGATAAGGCATATGCGGTTAATGTGGAAATAGGTATTTTTGGAATAATAGAAGACATTAACCCTGATGGTGATCCTTTTATATGGAAAGTTCTAAATGAGCCAAATGAGATTATATTTTCAAATGTGCTGGCAACAGAGGATGGATATGTTTATTGGGTAGGAAAACCTGGGAAAGTACCTGATAAAGGAATAAATCATTCGGGTGAGTGGTACCTGGGCAAGAAAGATTCTAAAGAGAATATTATACCACCTTCTCATAAGAATGCGAGATTTACGGTTAATCTTAAAAATTTGGATAATCTTGATGCAAATTATGATAATCCTGAGGGTGTTGAGATTAAAGGCATAATATATGGAGGGAGAGATTCGGATACATTGGTGCCTGTACTGGAGGCTTATAATTGGAATCATGGAATTATAAGTATGGGTGCTTCTTTGGAATCTGAGACAACTGCAGCTACTCTTGGTAAAACAGGTGTAAGAACCTTCAATCCTATGTCAAATATGGATTTTCTTTCAATTCCAGTGGGAAAATATATAGATAATAACCTTAAATTTGGAGAGTCAATGGAAAATCCACCCAAGATATTTGGTGTTAATTATTTTTTGAAAGACAGCAATGGTGATTATTTAAATGAAAAGGCTGATAAGAGAATCTGGCTTAAGTGGATGGAACTCCGTGTTTATGAGGATGTAAAAGCAATTAATATTGGTACAGGTTTTATTCCAGAGTATAAAGACCTCAAAATACTGTTTAAAGATGTTCTGGGAAGGGATTACAGTCAGGAAGAATATACAGAACAATTTACTTTGAGGATTCCAGAAAACATCTCAAAAATAGATAGGATTGTAAAAATTTATACCGATTTAGGTTCCGGGGTCCCGGATATATTATTTAAGGTCCTTAAAGAACAGAAAATGAGACTGGAGGGCTTGAAGAATAAAAAGGGAGAATACATTTCTCCACTTGCATTTTAGATCCTTTTTTAGGCTTGACATGATTCTGGCATGTGTTTTGTTAATTACTGGCCAAACCCATACATGATCAAGCCACTGCAGGGTTTGGGGTAAAAATAGGTAGATTTCTCCGGCATTAGGTATCCAGAGGTGCAAATTTTTTCCAGTTCTTTTATGGTAGGTGGATTTAGCAGTACCCCGATATCAAATCTTTTATGATCAATATTTTCTATTACAGTATCAATGGAATGGGTATAACTGATCTTTTCAATCTTGTACAGGTCAGAAATTTTTTGCAGCAGAAATTCATGTAATATGTTTACATCCGTCTTTAAATATTCTTTATTGGCTGGTTTGGCATAGGGGCGGGAATCAATAGAAGATGGTTTCAGAGTTAAAAAATATAATTTCTTATTCTCACCATACAGAAAAAAACTACTAAGACCTCTGGATTTTGACTTTGAAAGCCTTTTATTAAGATAAGAAGTGGGTTGTAAAGTATCTGCTTCAATGTCAAAAAAATCGTTTAATTTACCCGCCATTTTTTCCAGGCCGGGATAATTTTTAAATCTTACAGTTCTGTAAGTTGGGAATATAGTAAGGTCGTTCTGACTGCTTTCAACATATAATGTGAGAATGAAATCTTCAGGATGACCGGTCCCGGATGGATTCCGTTCTTTTTTGCTGTTGGACTTGTTATGTTTATCCTTATAAGCCAGAGAGGTCTCATAGCGATGATGACCATCAGCTATTAATAATTTCTTATCTTTCATAATACTTATGATTTCATCTAGTTTATCTATATCTGTAATTTTCCATAACTTAAAACCAAGGGTAGGGTCATATCCTGCTGGTGTACTGATAAAAGGATCTTTCCGTAAAGTGTCCTCCAGGATATTTAATATTTTATTCTGGCTGTCGTTATAAAGTGTATATACCAGACCAAAGTTTGCCCGGCACTCTGATAGCAGGTTCAGCCTGTCCTCTTTGACTTTAAATGAAGTTTGTTCATGAGGTATAATTTGGAATTCAGAATAAGGCTCTAACCTTGTAAGCCCAATGAAGCCCATGATTTTTCTAAGTTCATTATTTAGATGGAAACTTTCTTCAATAATATAAAAACATCTATCGGTATCAAATTTCAGGATATTTTTATTTATCCAGTCAGTTAGTATTTTTTTTGCTCTTCTATACCTTTCACTGGTATTACCTTTGGGGAGTGTTAAGTTAATGATATTGTAGGTATGAGCATCATAAAGTTTTTTCCTTAGTGATGTGGGAATTACATCATAAGGAGGGGAGATTACATCGGAAATATTTCCGATTTTATTCTCATTATAAATAAGCCCGTTGAAGGGCAAGATATCTACCATTTATGCCAGTCCTTCATAGCAATATCCCGTTTAAAGTTTTACCAGAATTAATATAAAATTGATTTGAGATTATAGCAACATCGATTTTAATTTTCAAATAAAATATTTGAGACGTGATTAAATTGACATTGGGTTAAATTAAGGTAATATAATGTAGATTTTTGTTAATTTTTTTTTAGGGAATTCTTTCTATCTACATTGGAGCAATGTAAAATGAAAATAGAAGTTATCGAAAATGTATTAAAGTATAATAAAGATCAAGCAGATGAAAATAGAAAATTATTTGGTGAAAGTAATATTTTGGTCTTAAATTTGCTCTCATCACCTGGAGCAGGGAAGACTTCATTGATTATTGAGACTATAAAAAGACTGAAAGGAAAGAAAGATATTGGGGTGATTGAGGGAGATATTTCCTCAACCTATGATGCTGAGAAGATAGGAAAATTTACTGATAATGTAATTCAAATAAATACAGGAGGTTCTTGTCATTTGAACGCCACTATGATAGCGCAGGCAGTCAGTAAATTAAAAGTCAGTGGTCTTGACTTAATAATAATTGAAAATGTAGGTAACTTAATATGCCCAACAGGATTTGATCTTGGAGAAGATTATAAGATTGTAGTTTCTTCGGTAAGTGAAGGAGATGACAAGCCGGTAAAGTACCCACCTGTATTTGTTAAAAGTAATTTGGTTTTACTCAATAAAATGGATTTGATGCAAGTAAGTGATTTCAACCAGGGTTTTTTTGAAAAAAAAGTAAGAGAGCTTAATCCTGACTATGAAATCATAAAACTATCCTGTAAGACTGGAATTGGTCTGGAGAAATGGGCGGATTGGGTACTGGATCACAGTAAAATCCGTAGAAATCAATAAATGGTTAATTTACTTGTTAAGTATTAACAAATTAGAGAAAATTCCCCTGCAGACTTTATTGACATTGATAAAGGTAAATGATATTTTAATTCACGCATTACAAGCCTAATACTACGAAAGTAATTTTACAGCAATAACGGGAAGGAGATTTATGCTTTATAAAGTTATGGACAAGAGTATTTATAAGGATTTTATAAAAGCTCTTATTTCTGATTATGAATTTATAGGGCCAACGAAGAAAGATAAGTCAGTGCATGACTTTGTTCCGATTAAGAATATCTCAGAACTGGATACTAATTACATGAGAACAACTATTCCTCCGGCAAAAAAAATATTATTCTCTCCCGATGAACAATTGGTTGCTTATGAATTAGGAGATAAAATTAATGTAAGATCGGTGGTTGAGAGCAGTAAAAAAATTCTTTTTGGAATTAATGCATGGGATATAAATGGCATGAACTTTTTAGATAGATTTTTTACTACGGATTTTATTGATGAGAATTATGTTGCAAAAAGAGAAAAATTACTAGTTATTGGCATGGATAGTGAGCCGGCTGAAACAAATTTTTCCCCAAGCATGGGAGCTGAATATGCTAAAGATGGTTTCGATATCTATCTTACTGAACTTAAAGATAGGTATTTTGTAAGAATTGCTACTCCCAGAGGAGATGAAGTTGTTGAGAACTATACAAAAACCCGAGACGCATCGGATGAGGATTTCAAAGAATATGGTAGATATATGGATGATTATCGCATGAAATTTAAGTTGGATGTTAATATTAAAAGCTTTTATGACGATTTTGAATCAATTTACAATGATGAAGAATTCTGGAAGAGAATTGCAAAAGATTGTTACAGTTGTGGATCATGCAATCTGGTATGTCCTACCTGTTTTTGCTTCAATGTGAAGGATGATATAGAACTTAATCTGAAAAGCGGTAAGAAAATAAGAGAATGGGATTCCTGCATGATACCTGAATATGGATTAGTGGCCGGCGGTCATAATTTCAGGCCTAATAAGGAAAGCAGGTTGAAGCAGAGGTATAGGTGTAAACTTAAAACATTCGTCGATAAATTTGGTAAATATGCCTGTGTTGGCTGCGGAAGATGTATAGAAACGTGTCTGGCTAAAATTAATATTGCTGAAGATATTAATTCGGTTAAAAAAGAGGTGAGCATATAAATGGTGTTTGAAACACAAGCAAGGAAAAACAAAAATAATATATATGTTCCTGATATTGCCAGGATAACCCGTGTAGAGTATCTAAGTCCTACGGAAAAAGTATTTAAAATAGTATTTGATGATGAAGAAAAGCGAAACAGTTTTAGTTTTAAACCTGGCCAATTTGTTGAATTAACTTTGTTTGGATTAGGAGAAGCACCTTTTTCTATTGTGTCTAATCCAGCTAATAGAGATTTCTTCAAGCTTTGTGTGAGGAATGTTGGTAGTATTTCTGGTGCTCTTCATAGAACGGTAGAAGGTACAAGAATTGGAATAAGAGGTCCATTCGGAAATGGATATTTCCCTTATCAGAAGATGAAAAATCATAATGTTCTTTTAATTGCCGGCGGGTTAGGAATTGCACCATTAATGTCACTGATAAGATATATTTTGCATTATAGAGAAGATTATAAAGAGATAATGGTAATATATGGTGCGGTTAATCCAGAAAGTATCTTATTTAAGAACGAAATTCAATATTGGAGCAATCGTGGAGATATTTCATTATGCCTTTCGGTAGATAACCCGGATAATAAGTGGACTGGAGAAATTGGAGTTTGTACAAAATTAATACCAAGGGTAGATTTTCCGCCAAAAGATACATATATTGCAGTGTGCGGGCCACCTATTATGTATAAATATGTAATTTTTGAGCTGGAGAAAAAAAAGTTTAACCCTGAAAATATTTACCTCTCACTTGAAAGAAGAATGGAATGTGGAGTAGGCAAATGCAACCATTGTCATATAGGCGATAAGCAGGTATGTGTAGACGGACCAGTGTTTAATCTATGGGAAATAAGGAACTTAAAGGAGGCTTTGTAATGAACAGGCCAAAAGTTGGCATATTTGGATTTACCGGCTGCGGTGGGTGCCAGCTGGAGATACTGAATCTTGAAGATCAGCTATTGGATTTAGTAAAAGCTGTTGAAATTGTCCATTTTACGGAAGCTGTTACAGAGCACAGTGATAATTATGAAATCGCTCTGGTAGAAGGTTCTATATCTACCGGACACGATATTGAAAGAATAAAGAAAATCGGGGATATCGCTAAAATAATAGTAGCAGTGGGAGCATGTGCGGTAACAGGTGGGTTGAATTGTCTAAAAAATTTATATGGTCTGGAAAAAGCCAAAGAGCTGGTATACGGAGATAAAAAAGATTGGATAGATTCGGTTGAAGTGAAGCCTGTTGATGAATATGTGAAAGTTGATTACTATGCCAGGGGCTGTCCTCCGAATAGATTCGAAATAGCGGACATAGTAAGATCCCTTATCATAGGAAGGAAACCCGAGATACCCAATTATCCTGTTTGCGTAGAATGCAAGAAGAATGGAAATACCTGCGTGTATGAGCTGGGGATAACCTGTATGGGTCCGATATCAAGAGCCGGTTGTAATTCCAGATGCCCTAATAGTGTCTCGGGATGCGAAGCCTGCAGGGGAGTGATTGATGATCCAAACGTAAATGCCCAGAAAGATTTACTGGCAAAATATGGATTGACTGTTGAAGATATAATGGAAGGATTTAATCTGTATAATGCCTGCAAAGGGAAAACTATAGAAGCAAATAAAAATAATGAATAATTCTGGAGGTTTATTATAATGGCAGAAAATTTAAAAATAGAGGTTTCACCGGTATCAAGAGTAGAAGGTCACGGTGATTTGGTTATAAATATAAAGGATAAAAAGATCGAAGAGTTAGTATTTAGAATACCGGAATCGCCAAGATTTTTTGAAGCAATGATGGTAGGGAGAAAATATAATGAACCCTCGCATATAGCTGCAAGGATTTGCGGAATTTGCTCGGTTGCGCATACTTGTGCATCCCTTAAGGCAACTGAGAAAGCTATGGGTATAAAGCTACCCCGGCAAACAATTAACTTGAGAAAGCTTGTTTATCATCATGAAAATGTCCAGAGTAACGTGCTCCATGTTTATTTTCTGGCTGCACCTGATTTTTTTGGTGTCGGCAGTGTGTTCCCACTGGTAGAAACGCATCCTGAAGTGGTCAATATTGCTTTAAGAACCAAAAAGATGGCTAACGATATGGTCAGAATTATAGGAGGTAGAGCGGTCCATCCCATGAGAGTTGTGGTAGGTGGATTTACCAAACTTCCTACAGAGGGAGAAATGATAAAGATGAGGGAAATGCTGGAGGCAAGTTATCCGGACTTTGAAAAATCTCTTGAAGTTCTAAAAACTCTTGATATTCCTGATTTTGAAAGGGAAACAGAGTATATTTCTATAAGTGACACGACCGATTATGCTCTGTATGATGGCAATATTAAATCGACTGACGGCTGGGAAATTGATGACCAGGATTACCTAGATAAAATAAATGAGAAAGTAGTTCAGTATTCAACAGCCAAGCATTGCTGGACAAGCAGGGATGCATTTATGGTTGGTGCACTGGCAAGATTTAATAATAATTATGAAAAACTTACTGATAATGCAAAAAAGTATGCTGATGAGCTGGGACTCAAAGCTCCCTGTTATAACACATTTATGAATAATATTGCTCAATTTGTTGAAATTGTTCATGGTGTCGATGACAGTATAAGATTGATTGATGAAATCCTGGAAAAGGGTCTTAACGAAGATGAAGCGATGGTGATGGATATTAAACCCCGGGCAGGCAGAGGTGTAGGAGTTGTAGAAGCTCCGAGAGGTATGCTTATTCATGATTATACCTATGACGACAGGGGCAGAGTGGAGAAGGCTAACATGATAATTCCTACCGGAATGAATTACGCGAATATAGAAAAAGATATGCACGCGTTGGTACCTGCTATAATTGATAAGAGTGAGAATGAAATTAGGTTAGTCTGTGAGATGTTAATAAGAGCTTATGATCCCTGCATATCATGTTCTACTCATTTCCTGAATATAAGACTGGTAAATAAGTAAAGTATGTTATTTTTTAAATAGTATAAAGGATGGTTTTTATCAGCAAAGATGGTTCAAATAAAAGCGGATACACCAAAAAAGATGTTAAAATAATTGGTTTCGGCAACAAATACAGGTCTGATGACGGGATAGGCATAAGGATTGTTGAAGAATTAGAAAAATTGGATATTTTTAAAGATATAGAGGTTATTGATGGCGGAACTTCGGGGACTGATTTAATATTTTTAATAAAGGGCTGCAGTAAAATAATAATTATAGATGCAGTAGATGCGGGACAGAGTGTGGGGGAAGTAGTCAGCATAAAGGTCAGTGATGTCGAAGAATTCATAAGGAGAGATTATAAAAGTCTGTCATTGCATGATTTAAATCTTGCGGATGTATTCAAACTGACAAGGGCTCTAAAGATAAACGCCGATATATCAATAATTGGTGTTAAACCAAAGAAAATGGATTTAGGAGATGGATTGTCTCCAGAAATAGAAGGAAAGATCCCCGAAATAATTTCGCTTGTGAGAAAGGAAGCCGGTGTATAACTGATAGAAGATTAGCGGCGTACGATGTCACATTTTATAATGCCTGCAGTATTGTAACAGATAAAGCATATTGTGCTATAATTAAAGCATCATAAAAAAATTTATTAAATATTTTTCTAATGTTTTTTTGGGAGGATTTAAGATGTTTAAGGAAATCAGTGACATAAAGAAGGTTTGCGAGACTATAAATTCAAAATCAGAAAGGATTAAAGACCTGGCAACTAACCTTGATAAGCTTATGGAGGAAATTAAGTCTAAAGCAGGTCAGGAAGAGGCTGCAAATGTGACCCTGGCCATAAGGAAGGAATTATCAAATTTATTCATCTTAAATTCCAATATGGGAGATAATTTGAATGTAATGCAAAAGATATCCACTTCCATGAAAGGAGAGTTTTTAAAGATCCTGCATCAGTAATGCGTTATTTATATAATTCTCTGACAGTATTTTCTGAGTAGCCAAAATAATTCTGCTTCAAATTCCTTCATCCTTTAGAAGCTGATATTTTTTATCAACAATTAATAAATCTTTATTTGGAATCCAAATCAATTAAATGAACTGAGCAGGAAATACATGGGTCATATGCTCTCGCAACCATCTCTAATTTCTCTGCTATTGATTCTTTGGATTCATTGATGAGCTTTTCGACCGAGGCTTTGATGTCTTTCTCTATATTGGCCAGGTTTTGTGCCGTAGGTGTAATGACATCAGCATTAACAAGTTTTCCTTTATTATCAAAGGCATAACTATGAAACAGCATTCCGCGTGGTGCCTCACAAACAGCTGTTCCTCTACCGGCTTTAACATTTACTCTGGCAGGTTTTTCATTCTTTATACCGTTTCTAATAAGTTGTTCTATGATTTCAAGTGACCTTTCTATGGCATAGACCAGCTCAACAGCTTGAGCCGGGTTATTGTGGAGTATATTTTCCGAGGGCAGGTTCAAACCTAATTTCTTCATGGCTTTTTTAGACTCTCCGGCTAGCTTATGTCCGTTTAACATTATCCTTGCCAGGGAACCTACCATAAATGGTTTGTTCTTAAACTGACTGTGCTTTGCATGAGAATGTTTAACCACCTTTTCATTACATAAGTCTTTGTACCTGTCTATATCTATTGAGTCACCGGTTGACAGAGTTATCCTGTCTCCAAGGAAGCTATATTTGCCGCCGGGGGCTTCAATTGCTGCATAAACAGTTGGGGATTCAGTAAATTCAGGAATTTTTAAGGTAGCCATAAAATCAATGGTGGACAGAGCTTGCTCCAGCCCTTTCTTCAGCTGTTCCTTAAGATCAAGGAGCATTTCTTTATTTGGCAATTTTCCAAAGCCACCAATTACTGCATTCACAGGATGAACTGCTCTTCCACCTATTGCTTCCTGAATAGTATTTCCGAGTTTTTTTAAGTTCAAACCCATCACTACCAGTTCGGGATGGTCAGCGGCAAGACTGATAGCCCCGGTATAACCCAGATAGTCAGGTACTGCGAGACAGAATAAATGAAGAGCATGGCTTTCTATATTTCCTCCCTGTATTAGAAGATCACGCAGCAGAGCAGTCTGGGATGTAGTTTTGACACCGAAAGCTTTTTCTACAGCCATTAAAGAGGTTATCGTATGAACTGCGGAGCAGATGGCGCATATGCGCGATAATATCGGGGGAATTTCATCATAATTTCTCCCGATTACCAGGGGCTCAAAAAAACGGCTGCCCTCAAAGATGTCTACATTTATCCGCGTGGCCTTTCCGCCTTTAATCTCAACAGTAATACCGCCATGTCCCTCTACTCTGCACAGGTGATCTATGACTATTGAATCATTCATTTTATTATTCCTTGTATTATTACTTGTTAAATTGTTTTTGTAAAATTTCTGCTTGAGCAGCAAAACTTCGTAGTCTATTTTCTATATCTCTTAAAGTGAATCCTTTTTCTTTTAATATCTTTACCTCAGAGGCAACATTTGCCTCATTTACGGGGCCTCTGCATCCCTGGCAGGGGATATTATAACCCGGGCAACGACCATTACAGCCGGCTACAGTTATAGGTCCAAGGCACAATTCATTTTTTTCTGCCAGCAAACAGACATATTCATTCATCTTACATTCAGTGCAAACCGCGTGGCTGGGCAGTAAAGGAAGATCGCCATGTAAAAGAGAGGCGACAGCTTTTAAGAATTGCTCTTTCTCTATCGGGCATCCGGAAACAGACAAGTCAACTCTGACGAAATTGTTTAAAGGCTGTGCCTTTATGCTTTTGAAATATTTACCTTTCGTTCCGTATACTTTTTCCAGAAAATCTCCTCGCGGGACATCATTTCTCATGGCTGGAAGTCCGCCCCATACTGCACAGGTTCCGAGGGCAATAAGTAATTTTGACCTTTGTCTGATCTCTTTTAATGACTCTTCATCAATTGGCTGGACAACGGATCCTTCGACAAACGCAATATCCAGCTTGCACTTTTCATCATTTTTAGTCATGGCTGTAGGAAAATACTTGATATCTACAGCACCCAGGATATCAATAAGCTCGTCCTCACAATTCAGAATCACTATCTGCTCGCCAGCACAGCCAGTTAATCCTAATATTCCGACTTTTGGTTTCACCATAATCTCCTTTATTCAATCATTTCCGGGAGGTTCATTGCATCCCAGTAAGTAAATATAGGTCCATCTATGCATGTATATTTGTACCCAATGCTGCAATGCCCACACTTGCCCACGCCACATTTCATTTTTCTTTCCAGAGACATCAATATTCTATCCTTTGAGAAATCCCTCTTCAGTAACTCCTTAAGAACAAATTTATACATGATAGGAGGTCCGCACAGGGCGGCATAAGTTGTAGCGGGATCAAGTTTTACATAATCAAACAACTTTGTTACGACTCCAAAATGGGCCTTCCATATTCCTTCTTCATCTTTATCCACTGTTAGTAAACACTTTATATCAGATCTGTCAATTAGCTTTATAAGTTCGTATTTAAATAGCATCTCATCAGGATTTT
>CAYPYW010000029.1:0-26794 GCA_964415365.1 uncultured Actinomycetota bacterium
AAATTCATACAGCCTATACACCTTGCATGATAAAGCTGAGTTTTTAATAGTTTCTGGCCTTTTGATTCGGAAATATCACACTAAATATATTTATATTCCCAAGGCAAATTTTTGAAATGATAGCATATATTGGGTTATAATGGTTAAAACAATATTTAATCAATCTTTCATATGCCGGGAGTTTTAAAAGATGGATGAAAAAAATAAATTTGATAAAGCGGATATCAGTTACATAATAGGAGGCGCAATAATAGGAGCAATCGCTGGTTATATCATCAAGAAGGTGGGCATAAAAAACATAATGAACTTATTAAAACGAAAAGAAGTCATTCCGCCTTCTATTTCGAATTTGATAAATGAATTTACCTCCAGAAGAAAATCAGAAGAATAACATCTTCATCTGATTAAAATTTAACCAGGTGAGGAATCACTAATAAAATACATTTCACATACTCTTAACTACTTCTTCTGTGGTACTTTTTTCATTACCACAAAGTAATAAACAATTCCTGCCACCCACCAGAATCCAACTACCCACGTTACAACTAATATCACCAGCCATACAGTCTTAGAATTTTCTCCTCCACCAGGAAAATCTTCATTTTTTCTTTTGGCACAATCTACAAGTGCTATTATCCATAACACAAATAGTAAAACAAAGATAACAAAGATAAATCCCATGCAGATAAATCCAAAAATGCTCAGGCTGGTCCACCATGTACCCCACATTGCTTCTCTTCTATCATTACAGCCAACACTCAGCAAGGTCACCGCTGTAAATAACAGCAATGAGGCTGGTAAAATTATTTTTCTCATCATTCCTCTCATTTCTCATTCCTCTTTCTGGTCAATAAATAATATTAGTAAAAATTCTTATTATTCTAACATTAATAAACTACCCACTCAAATCTCTAAAAATCACTTATATTCTACTTTTCGATTTCTGTTAGTGTCCCCCAGTCAAAATCGATAAATATTATAAAAGTATTATTCTGAGTCCCCACCAACATAAATGTCTGGATATCTTCTTCCCTGGAAGCTAAAAACATAGTAACCCGACCTTCACCTTCAGTTCCTCCTTCGCTCTGAAATCCCTGCATTGCCCATCCTTTACTAACCATTGAATCATAGTATTCGAGAACTTTCATTTTATCATCCGCAGTCGAGTAAATTGTTGCTCCTATCTCCTTTTCCCTTATCTCCTGTGGTAGCTTATCTAAAATCGAGAGATCTTTTTCAGTTAAAACAGCTCCATATTTACTAGCCAATTCCACAATCTTGTCTACATCACCTTCTGCCTGCAATAAAACTGTAGAGTCAGGATATATAAGTTCACTCACTATAAGGCTTTGATCAATATTTTTCCCGGTTTTGACTTCCATTCCTGTAAGCCTTTCAACAAGTGAAACCAGTGGGCATATACAACTGGTACTGATAACAACTACTACCAGAAATAAAAAAATCACCACTAAGAGTAATCTTAACTTTGAAAAAGCTACTTTATTTACCATAATAATAATTACCTTTCTCTATTATCAATTATATAATATAACTTCTCTTATCTTACTTTTTAGCTTACGTAGATTCTCGGAATCCTGTTTTTAAACATACACACCACTTCATAATTGATAGTACCCATCAACCAGGCAATATCTTCCGCAGTTATTCTATTTTCTCCGAATCCACCTATTAAGATAACTTCATCACCAGTACTAACATTGTTATTCGCCGCAATGTCAGTAACATCTATCATAAACTGGTCCATAGTAATATTCCCTACTACCGGCGCAGCCTTTCCGTTAATCAAAACCATAGCTTTGTTTGCCAGCAGTCTTGAATAACCATCTGCATAACCTACCGGCACAGTGGCGATTACACTATCTCTCTTGGTTCTAAAAGTACCACAATAGGAAATAGGCTCACCTCTGGGGACACTTTTTATAAAAGTTATTTTTGTCTTAAGACTGAATACAGGTTTTAAATTAGATATGGCACTGCTTGCACCCGGTTCAAGCCAATCATCATAATCTCTGTCATAAGGATTCAATCCATATATTGAAATTCCGGTTCTTACCATATCCAGATGCATACTCCTATATCTAAAAAATGCTGCGCTGTTAGCACAGTGAAGAAATCTTACCGCTATCTTACGATCTTTTACCTGCTTTACAATCTCATTGAACCTGCTCCACTGCAATTCGGTATAAGAACTTTCTCTCATGCTGGCACAGGAAAAATGAGTGGAAATACTTTCCAATCTCAAATTGGGCAGTGTAGATATTTTTAAAATCTGATCAGTAGCATCGTTAAAATTTATTCCTATCCTGTTCATTCCCGTATCTATATTTATATTTATAGCTACTTCCTTGCTAATTCTCCTGCATTTCTTCGAAACAAATTGTGCTGACTCGTATGAATTTACACATAGAATCAGATTATATCTTATAGCCTCTTCTATTGCCTCAGGAGGACTTTCGCCTAAAACATAAATAGGGACATCAATTCCTGATATCCTTAACTCTGTTCCTTCTTCAACCAGTGCCACTCCAAGTGCATATACTCCACTTTCTATCGCCTGCCTTGAAATTTCCACTGATCCATGACCATAGGCGTCAGCTTTAACTACTGCCATTATCTTTGTGTTCTTAGAAGCAGCATACGATTTAATTACTTTAAGGTTATGGCTGAGGTGAGCCAAATTTATTTCAGCCCAGGCAAACCTTTTATCTATTATATGGTTACTCTGCATATAATTTGGATTGAAATAAATGTATTAAACGTATCTCAAATCATTGATTTAACAATATCTGCCCTGGTAATTATTCCCACCAGATTACCACTATCATTCAGAACAGGGACTCTATTAATATTGTTCCTTATCATCATATTCGCAACTTCATTAACCGGTGTGTTTTCTTTGACTGTTCTGACTTTGCCGGTCATAATATCTTCTACCTTTGTTCCCAAATATTTTTTAAGATTCCTCTTGAACTTATTCAGGCTTTCAAGGTATATGATACTATCAAGTAACTTAAAATACCTTGGAAAATGAAGATCGGCATCCTGTACAATCAAATCTCCCTCAGTAGCAATCCCTACCAGTTCTCCATTATCATCAACAACAGGTACGCCACTTATCTTATTTTTTATAAGCAATTCTGAAAGCTTTCCCACTGAAGCACTTTTATTTATGGTAATAACTTTCTTCACCATAATATCTTTTGCCAAAAGCTCCGGCATTCTAAACTCCTATCATTACATTAATATTATTAATCTTAAACATACCAATCTTAAACACTCTTAATATTTAATCTTTTCTATCTCCAGAAAAACTCTCTTAATACCTTCCAGAAGGTCCGTTGCTATAAGTGAAGTTCTGCTGGTTTCCTTAACCATAATATCCGCTGCCAATCCGTGGATATAAACTCCGCACACAGCACTCTCCATTAGTCCCATTCCCTGAGAGAGCAGTGAACCAATAATGCCTGTCAATATATCGCCCGTACCCGCCGAAGCCAGACCCCAGTTTCCTGTAGGATTAATAAAGGTAGTATTTTTATAATCAGAAATTACAGTCCTGGCTCCTTTAAGCACAGATATTAATTTATATTTCCCGGCAACCTCCAGATTTCTCTTAATTCTGTCTTCCAAAGGAACCTTCCCTAATCCCATTATCAATGACATCTCTCCAGAGTGAGGTGTTATTATAACATTTGTCAGGTCAAAATTCTCTATACTTCTGCCATACCTCCCCTCAACATCCTCCTGCCAGTAAAGGGCAGGAAGGCCATCAGCATCTAATACTAACGGTTTTTTTACTTTTTTAAGCAGTTCCCTTACCAAGGATATAGTGTCTGGATTTCGGGAGAGCCCTGGGCCCACTGCCAGAGCATCAAATCTATCACTTAACTCTAATATTTTATCCAGACTGTCTAAATGTAAAGAGATATCTTCTGTCTGTTCAACCGGATAAGTAATTACTTCCGTTAATTTCTCCTCGAAAACACTATTTAACTCCCGGGGGCAGACGAGAGCCACAAGACCGGCTCCGGATCTTAAGGCGCCCATACAGGTCATTGAAGCCGCTCCTGTAAACCCGATTGAACCTGCTATTACCAGCAAACTTCCCACCTTATATTTATACGTCCATGACTCCTTCAGGGGAACATTTTCAGCAACCCATTGAAAGTCAGGCTCAAAAATCTGCTCATACTGGCCATAATATTCCTCCGGGATACCTATATCAACAATTTCGATTTCTCCCGCAAAATCCGCTCCGGGGTAATTTACCAACCCTATTTTCTTGCAGCCAAAAGTTATAGTTTTATCCGCCCGGATTGCCGTTCCTAAAATCTTTCCATTATCAGAATCAATACCTGAAGGAATATCAACAGAATAAATCTCAAGATCTTTATTTTTCCTCCTGGCCAGATTTATAACTTTAATTACTTCTTTTGAAGGTCCGTGAACATCCTTATCATGAATGCCTGTCCCAAATATGGCATCCAGAACAAAATCAGCTTTCTTGAGCTCTTCTTCGAATAAAGAATATATTTCCTTATCTTTCAGATTTAAATAATATATATCATTGCCTCTACTTGCCTCAAGTTTCTTAAAATAAAATAAGCTATCAGGGCTGAATTTATTCGTGGGGGATATATAAAGTACAATTACCTTCATTCCATAACCCAGTAAATCGTTTGCCGCCACCAATCCATCCCCGCCATTATTCCCACTTCCGCAAACAACAAGACCGCGGGCAGCTCGTTTCAGTTTCTTGTTTTCAAAATCACTTATGATCTTTTTGGAAACACCGCTGCCGGCATTCTTCATAAGCCATTTTGAGTCAGTCCCATCACTTATAGCCCTGGCATCAATCTCTGCTATTCTGCTGCCTTTCAAAATTCTATTTAATTTCATTTCTCTCCACTTACCTGATTTAATCTATGCTTGATTATTCAATTTAATATAATAAAAAGCTTAACCACTCTATGATTTTAATTAAAAAACAACTGCTTCTTATTATAAATTATATAATTGCTATCGCATAGGCCACTGCAAAATTTTCCGTTGCCGAAACCGATATCTTTATCTCTTTAATTCTGAGCTGCTTGCTGAACTCGCAAGTCTTTCCGTATAACTTTATAAATGGGGCGCCGGTCTCCATATTTGCCAGCTCAATCTCGCTTAAGGATATATTTCTACTAACTCCCTCGGCCAGCGACTTGGCAACTGCCTCTTTTGCCGCAAAACGGGCTGCGAAGCTTTGATACTTACCCTTATTTTTTTTATCGCAGTACTCTATTTCACTTTCAGTATAAACCCTGCTTAAGAATCCTGAATTATTTTTAATAGCAGACTTGATTCTTTCCACTTCTATTATGTCAGTGCCAACTCCGAATATTTCCATAAATTCTCACTCCACTGTAACACTTTTCGCAAGGTTTCTCGGCTGGTCTACATTTCTGTTCAGATTTTTAGCTATGTAATAAGAATATAATTGGATGGGGATAATGGTTAAAATAGCATATAATTCCTCCAGGGTTTCAGGCACCTGAAAAACATAATCAGCATATTTTTTCGTATTCTCATCCCCCTTACTAATTATGGAAAATATAGTAGCCTTTCTCGCCTTTACCTCCTGAATGTTACTCAAGATCTTTTCATATACCGAACCAGCAGGCATAATCCCTACTACAACCGTTTTTGCATCCGTAAGAGCTATAGGACCATGTTTCATCTCACCGGCTGGATATCCCTCTGCATGAATATACGATATCTCCTTAAGCTTTAAGGCACCTTCTAGTGCAGCGGGGAGGCTAAAAATTCTACCCAGAAAGAGAAAGCATGTGTGTCTGTAGGTTTTATCGGCAATTCTCTTTATTTCACCAGCATGGTCCAGTATATCCTGTATCTTAGCGGGGATAGTCTTTAATTCCTCAATCATCTTCTGAAACACATTTTCATCCAGCAACTCTTTTACTTTAGCAAAATATAAAGCCATAAGATACATCACCATAATCTGAGCTGTAAAGGTTTTGGTAGCACAAACACCTATTTCCGGGCCGGCATGTGTATAGATTACAGAATTGGATTCTCTGGCCACAGTACTTCCCACTACATTGGTAATGGCCACTATTTTTGCCCCTTTGGACTTCGCCTCTCTGATTGCAGCCAGGGTATCAATGGTTTCTCCTGACTGGGTTATGGCAATAAATAAGCAATTGTCTTCTACCAGTGGATCCCTGTATCTATATTCCGAAGAAAAGTCCACTTCAACTGGAATTCTCGCCCATTTTTCTATAACCTGTTTTCCGATTAAAGCTGCATGATATGATGTTCCACAGGCGATTATTTGAACCTTCTTTAGATTTTTAATCTGTTCCAGAGTCAGGTTAAGTTCATCAAAATTTAACTCTCCATCTATCAATCTGCCTCTCATTGTCTCCTTGACTCCATAAGGCTGTTCAAATATTTCCTTTAACATAAAATCTTCATAGCCGCTCTTTTCAGCACTGATAATATCCCAGTTAATCTTAAAAGGTTCTCTCTCAACCAATTCCCCTTCCCTGCTAAAAATTTCCACTTTATCTCCAGTGAGTCTTACGGTCTCAAAATCATTAATCACTATAAAGCTCCGGGTATGTTCCAGCACTGCAGGCATATCTGAAGCAAGGAAGTTACCATTCTTTGAAATTCCCACAACAAGAGGGCTGGTGATTCTAGCCCCAATAATTTCGTCCGGCTGTCTGGCAGAAATTGCCACAATAGCTCCCGACCCTTTTATTTTTTTTATTACTTTCTGCATTGCCAAAAGCAAATCCCCATTATAGTATTTCTCTAACAGGTGAGGTAATACTTCAGTATCGGTTTCTGAAATAAATTTATGACCTTCTTTTTTAAGTTCTTCCCTGAGTTCCGCATAGTTTTCTACTATGCCATTGTGAACAACCGCAATACTGCCGCTACCATCCAAATGGGGATGGGCGTTTATTTTAGTTGGTTCACCATGGGTAGCCCATCTTGTATGTCCAATCCCACAATTCCCATCTACTTTTAAATCATTTACTTCTTCCTCCAATACCTTTATCTTCCCCGCTTCTTTGGCTACATTTATTTCTAAATTTGCTGAACCTTCCATCTTTCCCATATCGCCTGTTATTATAGCAATACCAGCAGAATCATAACCTCTGTACTCCAATCGTTTGAGCCCATTTATTAAAATATCCTTACATTTCATATCTCCGATATATGCAACAATTCCGCACATTAAGACCCTCCATAGTACCCATTGACAAATTTTACTCAAGTCCAACCATAAGTTTGGCCAGCAAAAAAGCCACATACACAATCCAATACCAGTAATAATTGAATATTATAACAGAAGAATTAGGAATATGGGACAATTGAACACACAAATGAGCAGGAACCCGGTAAGAATTTATATTACTTATATTACAGAAAGCAAGAATTCAAAAGTCAGCTATTTATACACGATCTTTACACCATTTTTTTGAATTTCTTTCGATAAGTTTGAATTTAGCAATTTATTAGTTATGATGTAATCAACATCATTTATCTTACATATGGTAGAAAAAGCTACAGCCCCAAATTTAGTTTCATCAGCAAGTATAAATTTCTCCTTTGACTTCTTTATAACTTCCCCATCAACTATTGCTTCCAGCTCATTGGGAGTAGTAAACCCTTCATCCACAGACACACCATTTACACCTACAAAAGCTTTATCAAAATTATACCTGTCCAGATAATTAATAGCCTCCTGACCAACCATTGAAAATGTTCTTTTTCTAAAGTCTCCGCCAACCAATTTAATCTCTATACCTGAATTATTAACCAATTCTAAAAGAATATTTATAGCATTTGTAAAGACCATTAGATTCTCTATATCAAATAAAATTTTAGCCAGTTCTAATGTTGTAGTTCCACCACTTATAAATATAATATCTCCTTCCTTAATGAACCCCCTGGCAATTTGTGCTATTTTCCTTTTTTTATCCAGGTTTAAATCTTTTTTCTCATTCAAAGAAAATTCATATTTAAAATATTTTTTCTTTAGAGCTCCACCCCTGGTTCTGATAATTAAGTTTTTCCTTTCAAGATCAATTAGATCCCTCCTGACGGTAGATTTAGATATCCCTAAAAGACCTATAATGTCTTCTATAGAAGCTTTTTCTGCTTCATCTATATATTTGACAATCTTGTTTTGTCTTTCTTCTATAAATAAATCTTTTTCACCTTCTATCATTGACATACTTTTCCTTTTTCCCTTTACTATACTAAAGCCTGAATTCTTCTCTTGTTTTATTGTAAACCTTGTTTAACTTTTTGCGGAATATCTTCTAATTACTTTTACATAATTAGAAAAATTTAATCCCTTTAATGCCCTTAAACATTACAAGCAACCAAACCACTATCACAACCAAATGCTATAGCAACATAAACAATTTAGCAACAATAATCGTAAATAAGACCTGCATATATCTTTGACAAATTCACTAAATCTTTTAGATTTACATACTCATCAGGTGCATGACAATTTCCGCCTCCTGGACCCAGTACTACCACAGGCATATTCCCATAGTTACTGAAAGCAAAAAAATCCGTCCCTCCAAGCATTGCACTTATCCCTAATTCTCTATTGGCTAACTTTCTCCCATTTTCAATAATTTTATTTATAAACTCCTTATTATCATCTATATTCAGATCAAAATCTCCTCCCTCTATAAACTTATGTCTACCTCCATGCACTTTTGATTGTTTGATAATTACCAATTTATCGTTAATATATTTATTTATGTCAGGGTATTTTTTTAAAAATAAACTTATCATATTAGTAAATTTATTTTTATCGAACTCAGGATAGTTCATTAAATAAACACGAAATACGCATTTCTCAGGAGTTGTAAACACTCTATTTGGATCAATATCCCCAGCTTTAATGTCCGAAAATAAAAATTTTATAGGTCTATCTATATTTTTATATACTGCATAGTGACATTTCAAGGAGTTCAAATAATCTTCATAGTCTTTTAACGCATTTATGATTCTAGCTGCTATAAGCATTGAATTTATCCCCCCTACTTCCTTCCCACTTAGGTACATCAACCCCTTATCTCCAATAACTTCTATATCTAATGCCTGACTACTTACATTACTTACACATATATTCATAGAAGTTGGTTCAGTAATTATTGCAAAATTCCCTTTATAGCCTTTTTTCACACATGCAAGGCTACCATTTCCTCCACCAAATTCTTCATCTACTACACTCTCTATAATAACTTTCCCGATAATTGATATATTAAGACTAATAATCGCTTTTAAAGCAAACAATGAAGCAACTATTCCACCTTTCATATCACATGCACCTAAACCATATATTTTTCCATCTATTAACTTTGCGTTAAACGGTTTTGTCTTGGACCACTTGAAAATATGCGAAGGCACTGTGTCGATATGCCCATTAAAAATTAACGCATTTCCTTTATCTTCACCGATGAAACCAACTAAATTATCTCTATTTCTATAATTTCTTCCTCTAAGATAACTCTTACTATTTTTAAAGTTAGCAACTTCGTCAGGAGAGAATCTGTCAATATTCAAACTCATTCCTCTAAAAATCTTCTCAATTAACTCTTGCCCATTATTTTCATTTCCACCTGGTGGATTATTAACTGTATTAGCTGATACTATAGCTTTCATAGTATCTATAAGCCACTTCTCATTATTATCTATATAATCCACAATCCTTATTTTTATTTTAATAATCCGAATTCCTCCTGCTAAATTTTCGATTCCTAATTTAAATCAACTTTTCTACTACAAACCTGGCTTAATAACAGCTTTTACAAAACCTTCCGGTTTTTCTATCATTAAATTTATCCCATCTATTATCTTATCCAACGGTAACCTAGTTGATATAAGTTTTTTTACATCAATTTTTCCGCTTGCTAAAATATCCAGGGCTCTGTTTGAAGTATAAGGATTAACCCAGGAGCCTAATATCGTCAATTCTTTAGATAATATTTCGAATGGAATAATTTCTGCTTTTTCACCCTCAGGAGAAAAACCAAAAATTACAACTTTCCCGGATTTCTTCACTAATTGGATAGCAAGTTCAACTGTTTTTGGATTTCCTACTACTTCGATTACTATATCTGCGCCCAGGTTATCTGTAATATCATTTATTCTTTCAGATACATCTCCCTTAGTGCTGTTGATTAAATCAGTAGCACCGAGCTCCCCTGCCAGCTTCAGCTTTGATTCTGATATTTCAACCATGATTAGTCTTTTTACACCTGCATTTCTGACAAATTGAGTCATGATCTGCCCCATAGCTCCACCACCGATTATTGCAACAGAATCTCCCTGTTTTATATCTGCCCTGTCAATACAATGCAATGCACAGGAAACCGGTTCAACAAAAGCCGCTGATTCAAAGTCAAGGCCTGCCGGTATTTTATAAATACCTTTAGAATTAATCTTTATAAATTCTGCAAAGCCGCCATCCTTCAAAACACCATAAGCAGGCATATAATTACAAAAACAGGGTTTTCCAGAATGACACCAGTAACATGCTCCACACCCTTCGTTTGGGTCAGAGGTTACCCTATCTCCAATCTTTAAATCTCTTACTTCTCTACCAATTTCTACAATTTCTCCGGACCACTCATGCCCGGTAACTACAGGCATTTTAGCTGTATATTTCCCTTTATAAAGACTTATATCAGTACCACATATATTACATGAATCAATTTTTACCAGAACTTCACCAGTTCCCGGTTCTGGTTTCGGAATATCTTTAACCACTAATTTTTTAATCTCCTCTAATACTGCTGCTTTCATTTTTAACCTCCACTTCTTTTTAAAGATATTATAATTTTGACATTTCATTAAACACTTCATCTACAACTTTTATAGTTTTCTCTATATCCTCTCCAGTATGAGCAGCTGAAAGATACCATAAACCTTTTTCGGTTGGAAATATGTGTACACCTCTATCAAGTAAAAGTTCACGGAATATCAGATATTTTCCACTGTCACGAGAGAATGATTCTCTCATATCCCATATCTCGCCTTCACGAAAAGACACGCAGAAGAATGCACCCTCGCCCTGTATCCTTATTTTCTGATTGTATTTATTTGCAAGACTGTAAATTTCTTTCATTAAATATCTTCCCATCTCATTGATCTTTCGAATAATACTGTAATTATCTTTTCTGAGCTCATTTAATACAGTTATTGCTGCCCTACATCCAATGGCATTACCATTGAATGTTCCGGCATGAACGGCAAGCCTTTGAGATACAATATCCATAATCTTTTTACCTGCACCATAGGTAAATATAGGAAATCCTCCTCCAAGAGCCTTAAAACCAAGTGTAATATCAGGAATTACTCCGTAGGATTCCTGTGCGCCACCGATAGATGTTCTTAGTCCTGTTATCGTTTCATCAAATATTAAAAGTGCTCCATTGGCTTCGGCTATTTCTTTTAATCCTTCAAGATATCCTGGGCGAGGCATGATCACACCACAATTACTCATTACGGGTTCAGTCAGAATTGCAGCTATTTCACCTTTATGATTTTCAAAAGCCTTTTTTACATAATCCAGATTATTCCAGGATAGCACTATGACATTATCCAGAACATTTTTAGGTATGCCTTTGGAATATTTATGAATCACAGATTTGGGGTTCTCTTTTGTTCCCATATCCTCATCCGGATCGGGATGGAAACTAAAAAAAACACTGTCTATCCAGCCGTGATAGTGACCCTCAAATTTTATAAATTTTTCTCTGCCTGTATAAGCACGTGCAAGGCGAAGGGTGGCCTGTACTGCTTCTGAACCAGTATTGTTATAATTTACTGTTTCGAAGCATGGAATTGAATCAACAAGTAATTTTGCCAGTTCAATCTGCAATTCATGAGGTTCACCAAAACCAGTTCCCTTTCCCAGTTGGTCACTTATCGCATCACTTAGAATCTTGGGAGAATGTCCTAAGATATTAGGGCCATAATTAAGCAGATAATCAATAAATTCATTTCCATCAACATCGTATATCTTACTTCCCTTTCCATGACTTATATATATTGGATGCGGCTTCGATGCAGCCTGCACCTGAGAACCAACTCCCATCGCGAATATCTCTTTTGCATCCTCATACATCTTTTTAGATTTTGGATATTCCTTCCACATAATTAGTCCTCCTAACTATAAATTTGACTTGGCTTATTTTTAATATTTAACTTTTACAGGTTCTCTTTTTTTAGCTGACTTAATAATTGCAAGGATAACATTTGTTATTTCCACACTTTCTTCAAGACTGATTAAAAGATCCTTTTTATAATAAACCTTCTCAATAAAATCCCTTATACTTTCGTGCGCAAGACCCATAGGCTTACCATGAATTATCGGTTTAACCAATACATCTGGGTGAGACGATTCATTTTCTAAAAACCTTTCCAGAAGTGTATTATGGGAAAAGTCCATATTAAACATGCCTTTTTCACCGGTTATATTCAATTTATAATCATTCACATATGGATTTGTATTTGGTAGAATCCAACTATTTTCCATTGTCGCTACAGTGCCGTTTTCGTATTCAAGAATTGTCTGATATAAATCAGGTACATTTATGCCTCTACTCTTAAGAATGCCTTCGTAACTAACAGAAAAAACTCTTACAACTTTTGCATCTATAATCCAATTAAGTACATCTATAGAGTGGCTGCCAAGAAACCATAAAATAGAAGATTTTTCTGCCCAGGATAACATTTCTGTTGGAACATAAATTATATCATTGAGCCTCATATAGGCTGAAACAACTTTCCCTATTTTACCTGCATCTACATCACTCTTTATCTTGCATACCGGGGGGTTCCATCTGTTATGATAATCGACCATAATCTTTATATCCTTACCTTTTACTGCATCAAGTATCAATTCTATATCCTCATATGATGTTGCAAGAGGTTTCTCGCTTAATATATGCTTATTTCTTTTAGCCCCTGCAACTATGGGCTTTGCATGAGCAAAATCAGGGGTCACAATTGCAACAGCGTCACACTCAACGCAATCCAGCATTTTTTCATAATCTGTAAAGTACTCTACATTAAATTCCTCACCAATCTTCTTGGCTCTTTCTTCAGAAATATCACTTACCGCAACAAATTCACTCAAAAGATGGGTTGAATAAATTTTTGCATGAGCCATTCCCCATGTCCCGGCACCTATTAAAGCTACTTTTAATTTACTCATTATTATCTCCTTTCTACTATGCCTCAATAGACTTTTAAATTATTTTCCTATCTTTAAGTATTTTAAACGTATTTGTACCAAGAACTTTCTTTTTATCTGAATCACTGATATTCGCATAGATTATACTTCCCAGTTGAAATCCTGCGTCCAGATAAGGTATATCCGTTCTAAATAACAGTTTATCGCTGCTGGTCTCTCTCGCTAATCTCTCTATCTCTCCAAATTCATTTGAACAAACCAGTGACATAAAGACATTATCATTATTCTTTAATATTTCTTCATACCCTTTATCATTTCCATGGCCAATAATGAAAATGGCGTTTTTATACTGTTTTGCTATTTTCTCTAAAAATACAAGCGATCCAAAACTATGAGACATCTTTCCATTTCAAATTTAATCCCGGAAACATAATTTAGATTCATAACAGCCTGCCCAATTATTCTATCCGGATACCTCTTCATCAACCTGGCAACTTCGTCATTACCAGATCTGAAATCAGGTCCAAGACTTAATAAATGACTTATACAGATATAATCTATTCCTATAGTATCTATATAATTTATAAATTCTTTTTCACTCCAATATGGTGCATATATAGTGTTATGCAATCCATAATGAGCATGGCAATCTACAATTAATTCATCCTTTGCTTTATTTTCCAATCTAATTTTAGTTATGAAATCACTCTTTTTATTTTTATCTTCCATAATTAATTATTATAATCATTCACCTGATTAACACTTTTTCAAACAGTATGTGTTTAAACTTATTATGCCCCTACCATCTCAGCATATTATTTAAATTTTTATACGCAATTTTTTTCATATCGTTTAAATCTATGTTAGAAAATCTTAATAACCCAAGAGAGTATCTGGTGTACTTTTTTCCAGTCCACCTGTTTCCTGAATTAAAAAATTATTCCCGTATTCCGGATCATACTCTTTCGATAGAGAACTGTATAAAAGTGCCCTGTTTATCCCATAATAATCCAAGTATTTTAAAAAGCTTGATATATCATAGAAAGAATTCTCATTAAACCTGGCATACTTCCCCAGCATTATATTTGAATCAAATATTTTTAAGGTTTTTGAAATATTTAACATTTTCAAACTCTAAATTTTATTACATAAAATAATATGTATAATTTAAATGAAATAATATTAATAAAAAATAAATTATATTAAAATATTTCAAATAATTTTAAACTGTATTACAATTAACCATTTTTTTTGTCAATTTTTTTATTATATTCTCCGAAAAAAATTTTCATCTTCCAGATTTATCCAATAACAATAATATAATCCAAGACACTCATTCCCAGCACAAAAGAGTATTTACATAATCTATTCGTTATATCAATATCATCCGTATAGGGTTCCGGACCACCCTTGGACGATTATATATAAATATGACATAAGCTGTTGATTGCTTAATCACCGGTTTTATTACTTCCATTGGATATACGGTATACTGCAGTCAAGCCCCCACAAGTAGAAGTCCAATGGAAAAAGACCGACTAATAACTTTCTTTGCTCTTTAACTGCTCCAAATTCTTCTGGAGATAAACCAAAGAGCAAACGCACCATCTCTATATCAGATAGTGAAAGTACATTTTGACTTTCACTATCTTCCACTTTAATCGTGTCTTCAAAAGATATAGTTGCTTTTTGATCGCTATCTTTCATTTCTAGAGTAAGCGAGCCACCCTTTTCTATCTTATGAGGCATCGATTTTTTCTTCATTTGCTCAATAGAGCATAAAAGCACTTTTTTCAAATCAACAATTTTAATCATACATAATGGAATAACTTCCCAGATATAACTGCTATCATACAGGATACGCAATATCTCACTATCTCTATACGGAGTAAAGACAGTAAGATCAGAATAAGAGAAAAGATAATGATTCAGCAAAGAATAAAATAGCTTGATTATAACAAAAGGATCTCCTCCAAATTCTATAACCTTATTTTCGTATAGTACTGCATAAGCAAATAAATCTTCTTCTGTTCCTATCCAGATTTGCATTTGTGTCCTTTTAAGCATCTCCTCAAAATATCTCCGTGAACGTTCTATCCTTAAGGGATATTCCCTATATATTTCAATGATCCTATCCAGATCCTTTTTTTTATCATAACTCCTCCGTACGAATCCTTCTCCTATCTTTAATGCCCCCAATGAACGTTTATTTAAATGAAAGATTATCTTTCTTCCTGAGGTTTCCCATCCAAAGTGTCTATATCTTTGAGTATTCCCTTCAAGAATAGATAAAGATATTCCCCTTTCTTTCATTTTTCCTATAGTATATTCTAATAGTTTTCCCATATACCCTTTACTCTGATAATCAGGATGAGTAGCCACGCCTCCCAAATACCCTATTTTAATCTTAGAAGTATCTAAAATTTCTTCTGTAGAAACTAATGCAACACAGCTTACTAGCTTCCCATCCTCTTTAATAACAAAATAGTCTCTCTGTGCAATATTTCCCTTTACAAACCACAGACGATCGTAATTCACTAAATTCTGTTTAGTATCCCCATAGGCTTTTTCTTCCAAATCCAGTAATTCATCAAACTCCTCCGGAAAAATATTTCGTGGCCCTTCATAACTACCCAAAATTCACCTCCATTTTTTACATACTAAATTTCTCTATCTATATTTACCAGAAACAATATTTTCATAATCTCTTATGTCAGGTACTTCCTTAATGCTTTTCAACCAATTTTATCAAAACTATTTTTAAGAGTATTTCTTTCTTTATCCCTCCTATCAATCATCTATATAAAGCTATTACAATATTAACATTATTTTATTGCCCCCATAGTCATACCACGTATAAAACTTCGTTGAACTATTAAGAAGAAAATTACAACTGGGAGAGTTATTAATGTACCTGCTGCTGTTAAACCTCCCCAGACCACTTCTCTAAAAGCAACAAAATTATATATTGCTACAGTGGCAGTTTTAGAGTGTAAACCTGTTAATATTAATGCAAACAAAAATTCATTCCAACACAAAATTATTAAAAAAATTGCTGTTGCTGCCATACCTGAGCTAGCAAGTGGAAATACTATTCTAAAAATAGCCTGAATCCTTGTACAACCATCAACCTGAGCAGCTTCTTCTAGCTCACGGGGTATTTCCTGAAAGAAACTTTTCATCATCCAAACAGAAAATGGTAAGACAAAACTAATATCTATTAGTATTAAAGCAATATAATTATCAATCAAACCTAATTTGCTAAACATAATATAGAAAGGTATTAATAAACAAAATTGGGGAAGCATTCTTGTAATTAAAATATACCACCCCATTGCGGATTTGCCCTTAAATTTATATCTAGCCAGGGTATAGCTGGCAGGAATTGAAACTAGAAGAGCTATTATTGTTGCAGAAAGAGCTACTATTACACTATTTATTAAATACTTCGGAAAATCAACTACCTTAGGCATTGATGTCCCGCCTACACTTGATTCCCCTAGAAGAACAGACTTATAATTATCAATAGTAGGCTTAAACATTATTTTAGGAGGTATAGATAAAATATCTTTAGGCAATTTAAAAGAACTAGATACCATCCAATAAACAGGTATAAAGAATATAATTATAAAAAATATAATTAATGTATAACTAATTACCCTTCTGGCTATAAGTCTACGATTATTTCCTAAAACTGGCATCAATCCACCTCCATTAATGAAGTTCTAGTTATTATAGTTATCAGTAAAACAAAACATATGATCACTACCAACATAATTGTTGCAATAGCTGACGCATAACCTAGATTTAGCCAGTTAAATCCTGTATAAAAATTATATATATTTAAAGTTTGTGTAGCAGTCCCCGGACCACCCTTGGTTAACATAAAGATTATATCAAATGAAAAGAACGCATCTATTGCTCTAAAGATTACAGCGAGCACAATAACATTCTTAATAAGTGGAAGTGTTATATGTGTTAATACTTGAAATGTTGAGGCCCCATCCACAATAGCAGCATCATATGGTTCATTGGGAAGTGCTTGTAGACCAGCATAACTCATCAAAAACATAAATGGGGTCCACTGCCAGATATCTGTAAAAACTACAGCATACATTGCAGTTTGTGGTTGAGATAAAAAAGCAATGGGTCCTATACTCAATAAACTTAGAAAATAATTAATAAGACCAAACGAAGGGCTATACAAAATACGCCAGGTCAAGCCCACTACAACAGGTGTGACTACCATTGGTAATATTAGAAAAAAACGAAATAATCCTATAAACCTAATCTTTTGATTTAGCAACGATGCTATTATAAATCCTAATATTAATTCAATACTTACTGCCAAAAATGTATAAGTAAAAGTTAATCTTAAGCCATTCCAAAAATTATTATCCCTTATCAAATTGAAATAATTAGTAAGACTATTAAAAGTTGGCTGGCCAGTGTCCATACTCCATTCATTAAAGCTTAAAAATAGTGTATAGATAATTGGAAATAAAGTTAACGTAATAAGTGCAATAATTACAGGTAATAAACTTAAATAATGAAAGTTTCTAGAACTAAACTTACTAAATCTATTCATCTATATACAACCTATTAAAATACCCTAATTCTAACTTCTTCTTATAATCTTTATTTTAGCTAGAGGATTTAATAATCCTCTAGCTATTTGGTAATATACTCTCATAATATCTACTCAAATATTTTTTCTATTTCTGTCTGTGCTTTATTCATGGCTTCTTCTGCAGTTTCATTTCCCGCTATAGCTGATTCAACTGCTATCCCTAGCAGGTCTCCCATCTCTCTCCATTTAGGAATTCTTGGTTCGTAGTCAGCGTTTACGTACTGTAGGGCTTCATTAAGAGCATCATAATACCCTTGATACTTTCCCATTACTTCCATCAACTCAGAACGCTCCCATACAGACTTTCTCATAGTGGTCCATGTTTTTAAGGAACGTTCATTACTAGCAGGTTTACTACTTACAAACTGTATGAATAACCACGCAGGTCCTTTATTCTCTGAAGCCGAATTAATGCTAAGTACGAAACAGAAAAACGGCTGCCATCTACCACCAACTCCACCAGGTACCACTGCATAACCCCATTTTCCAGCTGTAGTAGATGTTACAGGATCTTCAATAGATGGACCAAAATCAGAAGCATCTACCGACATGGCAATTGTACCTTGCTGCAGACCACTTAGTACTTCTGCCCAGGTCCAGTTTGAACTTCCTGGAGGCGCAAAGTTTTGCATAATCTCTGCATAATATTTGGTTGCCTCAATACCTTCAGGGCTATTTACCGTTAGTGTCATATCATTAGGGAAGTCTTCAAAAAAATTGGCTCCCATAGCTCTAAAGAACCCTGTCCATACGTATATATTCTCTCCTTGTCCTCTAAGTCCTCTTAAGCCTAGACCATATATTTCAGGTGGATTATTTAATGCTTCGGCAGCATTCCAGAAATCATCTAAAGTATCTGGAACAGAAAGACCGGCTTCCTCAAAGAGATCCATTCTATAGAATAAAAGCGAAGTGTCTGTATTAAGAGGCATCCCGTAGATTTTACCTCCAACTTTTACAACATCTATTAAATGAGGCATCAAATCATTATAATCAAACCATTCAGGATCGGTTAGACTAGAATCATTTATAAAATCATCCAATGGTTCAACCATTACAGGTTCAACTGTAAACTGTGGTATAAACATATAATCCGCTGAAATTATATCATACTGACCAGTTCTTGAAGCTAGGTCAACAAGTGTTTTCTGTTGGCACTCTTCTTCGGGTAACAGTTCATAATTAACTGTTATCCCAGTTAGTTTTTCAAAAAGCTCAACTTGGTTTCCAATCTCTTCTGTATCTAAATAGTTGACAACCGCAACATTAATAGTTTTACCTTCAAATTGACGCCAATCAATATTAGCTTCAAGATATGGTGCTAACTCAGAATCAGCTTCCCCTTCGGCTGCTTCTTCTTCGGCTGCTGCTTCTTCTTCGGCTGCTTCTTCTTTGCAACCAATTCCTACGAAAGCTATTGAAACAGCAAATACAACTATTAGTAGCCATACAAATAACTTTTTCATCTTCACTCCTCTCTTTAATAATAAGTGTGATAAAATATACCTCGAGATTTGTTTCAAGTAATGGTACCGCCAACTACTTAACAAATCTCATTTTATTCCCATAAACATCATCTCTTTTCTTTCCAAAAAACATTTGTAAGAAAATTTCCAATCCAAATCCTTTTCATACAACCCCAGATTTATTACCTTTTATTCTTTTACCATGATATTCTATAATTCACTTACTGCATTACTATAAGTCCCTCTATCACCTCCTTCTTACCAAATATTCATACTACAATTAATTTCTATAGGATATTTATATAAACTTATATAACCTCTCTTATTTCATATCACTACTTCGTAATCTAAATTTTTTGGTTTATCTGGATCTAAATTCTCCTTAATTGTTTTTATATAAGCCATTATCTGAAACACTGGAATATTTATAAAAGATTTAATAATATCAAACTTAAAATCTGAACTATAAAGTAAATAATTTATATTTTTACTGCTACCAGCTACTTCAAAATCTCTACCGCCTGCAATTATAACCTTAGAGCCTAAATTCAAAATTTCTTTAATAATTTCCTTGTTTTTAAATAGATTTTTACTCAAAGTTAAGATTAAGCATAAGCTCTCTTTATTTACTAAAGATTTGGGTCCATGATTAAACTCATATAAATGATAAGAATAAGAAGGCACCTGAGACATCTCTTTCATCTTTAAATCTGCTTCTACTGCTAATCCATAATTAAATCCACTTCCTAGCACAAAATAAGAACTAAAATCATTTTTATTTATATAATCTTCAATATTATTAAATAGCTCAGAAATATTCTCATTTAAATAATCAATCAGGTACTTAAATTCATTTAGCATCTCTTTATTATCTAAAAACTTAGTTAGCATTAAACAATATGCAAGTAACATAGTTGAAAATGATGCTGTCATAACAATACTTTTCTCAGTAACCCCTTTGCATATTAAATGGTTATCACAAAAATTCAAAATAGTACTATTTTTCTTGCAGGAAAAAATATGTACCGTAATATTAGTTTTGCCTTTTAGCTTTTTTACTACATTAATGCTCTCTGTTGTTTCCCCTGACCTTGAAAATCCTACAATTAAATATTTTTTTTCTTTACTACTAATATACACATCGGTATTTATTAATAACTCAGAACTCGGTAAAGCCGAACAATTGCTTCCATGCAATAGTGACTTAGTAAAAAAGGAAGCCGATTGAGAAAGATTGTATGAAGAACCACAGCCAAAAAATATTATTTCATCGTAATTTTTAGAAAAAATATTTAAATTTAAATTTATTTTTTTATTGACAACATCGCTGTACGCTTTTTCCCAGGCATCTACTTGAGCCATTATTTCTCTGCTAGTATAACTTCGATTTTTCAATTTAATCTCCTCTTATTCCTTGAATATAATTTATAAAAATCAGGCTATCCTCCCAATTAGTTCTTTTATTTCAAGAAACTTTTCCTTGTTTCCAACTCCACCAAGATACTCTACACTTTTGGCGCCGCATATATTGGCGATCTTTAAGCTTTTCTTAATATCCAAATTATTCATAAGTCCATAAATAAATCCTGCATTAAAATTATCACCTGCACCTGTGCTATCCTTGAAATCCACACTTAATGGATCTCCTTTATAATAATCATCCCTGTGCTTAGCTATGTATCCCTGACTGCCCAACTTAATAACCACTGTTTTCACCTCTTTGCTTAATTTATCTAGAGCGTCTTCAATATCAGATTCTTTTGTAATCTGAAGTGCCTCTTTCCTATTCGCAAAAAAAATATCTATGTTGCTTAAAATCCTGTAAATTTCATCTCCCCATTTATCCTCAGGATCATCGTTAGTATCAAGTGAAAAGGTAATATTTTTATAATTGCTTTTAATATCACCAATTAGCTTCACATAATCAGATTTTAGATTATTCATCACATAATATGATGTAAAATGAACATGCCCTATTTCATCAATACTCCCAAACATAACTTCATCTGCATTCAAGCTATTTACCAGGTTAAGAGAGGAAATCTGATATTTGTCCTTTTTATATGATAAGTTTACAGTTATTCCTGTCTTACCACTTTTTTCGATAACCAACTTATCAGTAATAACTTCATAATCTTTTAATTTACTAATCAGAAATCGCCCTGAAAAATCGTCACCGATTTTAGAAATAATGTAGGTACTTATACCCAATTCAGATAAAACAGCAGAAAAAATTCCACCCGAGCCCCCAATGTCCATAAAATAATCTTGAGCAACAATTTCTTTTCCCAGCTCCGGAAACTCTTTCAACTCATTCAGAACCAAATCAACATTTAAATCACCTATAACCAGGCAACTTCTTGTCATAAATTACTCCATCTTTTTTCTATCACCCGTACACTATCTTTCCATGATTCCATTTCTAATTTACTACTGTCAATACTTTGCCTTATTTACATATATTTTTAAGTCATAAACCAAAGTAAATCTAATATAAACTTAATTAAATTTTCGTGAATTATTTTGAACTTTACACAGGAATAATACTACACATGAAGCTATATTGTCAATGCTTTTATATAGGTTTGTCATTTAAAAGTGAAAAGTGAACTGCTCCTAAAAAGAACTTACGGTAGGTACTTAGAAGGCAAGACAAAAAAGTAATATCCAAACAATAAAAAATTAATGAGTGTAGGAACCTCTCAAAGTCTGCCAATAAATACAATTATTCAAATAAATACACAATATTTACACTTGCTGTAATTTCTATTTCCTGCGGTAAAATTGTGGGAGGGGTAATCCCTGTTGCCCCTTCCTCAACATCTGCAGCTCTTAATGTTGAATAGAATGGTTCGGGATATGAAGTTCCACTTTCAGATATATATAATATTCTATCTATTTTTACACCTGCCGAATTCGCAATCGCAAGTGCCTTATTACTTGCATCTTTTGATGCCTCTGCCAGTGCATTATTTATAGCTGCCTTCTTTGAATCATCTGTAAGATCAAAACCAATTGATGATATATCATTCGCACCTGACTCGGTTGCAGTAGCTATTATTTCTCCAATTTTTCCCAGGTCAGTTGTCTTTACCTCTATAGTGCTTGTAACCTGATAGGCATAAATTCTCGGTGGTTTATTTTTTTGTGAATAATCATATAAAGGATTGAGATTAAAACTGGTTGTTTCTATGGTAAGATTCTCGGCATTTAACTTTTCTACTTCTGAAATTATTCCCTCAGAAATCTGACTGTTTTCATCTACTGCATCCTGGGTCGTAGCCTTTTCTGTTATTACTGATATATCTATAAAAACTTCGTCCGGGATAACCTTGACTGTACCCGAACCTATTACAGATATTGTATTCTGAATATTCCCTGTTAAACTTTCGCTTTCAGTATTGCTATATGGAGTGAGTCCCCCCTCCAGACATCCTGAAAGGATAGTCGCTGCGAGAGCTAAAATTAGTAAAACTATAAAAAACGAAAATATTTTTTTCATTTTATTTTTCATTTTCTCCTCTATTTTCATATAGATATAAACAACCCAGGGTGATTATATAACAAACAGGGTGATATTCAAAACCATAGTGTTTTGAAGACTACTGAGATAAAAATCAAAACTTTTTAACTAACAATATCATAAATTATTACACTGCCTTATAACAGCAGACAATTGGCTTACAATATCATTTACCACATCCATGGTTTTAGCTTCCACCATCACTCTTACAACCGGTTCCGTACCGGAAGGCCTGAGCACAATCCTACCCTCTTCACCCAGCAACTTCTCCATTTCGGCAATTTTCTCTTTAAGTACATGACTTGCCATTACTTTACCCTTATCCTCCACTTTTACATTTTCCAGCAGTTGTGGATACCTGGGAAAAATATCATAAATATCGGATATTTCACTTTTACCTGCCAGTACCGCTTTTAAAAATTCCAGTGTACTTACAAGACCATCTCCAATAGGGCTAACGCCTCTGAATATTATATGCCCGGATTGCTCTCCGCCAAGGTTGCAATCGGCTTCTATCATTTTTTCCAGGACATATCTGTCACCAACCTGTGTTTTATATACTTTTATTCCATTATCTTTCATAAAATTACAGAATCCCATATTTGCCATAACTGTGGTCACAACGCAATTGTTTCTTAAATTACCACTCTTTTTCATATCCAGAGCACAAAAAGCTATTATGCTATCACCATCCAGAATCCTACCACTGCTATCGCACGAAATAACTCTGTCACCATCGCCATCATAGGAGAACCCAACGTCAACCCTATTTTCCAATACTATTTTCTTCAGCACCTCGGGATGGGTCGAACCACAATTTTTATTAATATTCTCACCATCTAAGTCTGTATTAAAATCAAGAACCTCAGCTCCTAATTTTGTCAATGTTCTCGTAATCAAAACACTGGATGATCCATTGGCACAGTCAACAGCGATTTTATAACCACTCAAATCTATATCAAAATGTTTAAAAATATAATCGAGATAAACATCAACTGCATCATCCATAGCTCTAAATCTGCCTACTCCAACACCAACCGGAAGTGTATTTTCTATATCTTTATCAAGTATGTAATCTTCTATTGCCTTCTCCTGATAATCCGTAAGTTTTTGTCCACCCCTGCCGAAAAATTTAATCCCATTATCCCCCAGAGGGTTATGGGAAGCAGAAATTACCGCTCCCCCATCCACATCTAAAATTCTGGTAAGAAGGGCTACTGCAGGAGTGGTTATTATCCCCGCACGAAGCACATCGTGTCCGGCGGAAAGAATCCCTGCTACCAGTGCATTTTCGATAAAATCACCGGAAGGTCTTGGATCCCTTCCTATTATCATTTTCCCTCTTTTCCCTTCAGGAACCAGATACTTTGCTCCTGCTCTACCTACCTTTAAAGCCAGTTCCGCAGTTAACTCCTTATTTGCTATTCCTCTTATACCATCAGTACCAAATAGTACCTTAAGATCTTCCATGCTTTATCCTTCTATATAATTCTTCTTAACAAAAGGGGAGGTCATACAGGACAGCAGCCCAAAATAATCAAGACTAAAAGAAACTACTCCACCTGCTTCCAAATTGAAAGAACCATCCCTGTATTTTTCTAAATTATCTTCTTTTACACCTAAAATAGTATGGTCACTGCTTTGACCCATGATATATAAATCAGAATTACGACAATAAATATTTTTACTACTTGCATCCTGGAGCCCCAGAGCCAAAATAACTTTATACACTTCACTATTCCTCTTCTTAACCTCTATTATTTCTGCCTCAAGAAGAAAGCAGTCCATAAAAGCTCCTTTTATGGGTTTATAATCCACTGTATTATGCCCCAGAAGTATAGCCTCTCCTATTCTTATCTGATTAATCCCCCTGGGTATCAAACCCTTTTCTATTAAATTCCAGATACTTGAATTCCCACCCGAAATAACTGGTATATTAATTCCGGTAACTTTCATAATCTCTTCCCTTAAGTTTACGAGTATCTTTAAACTTTCTGGAGTAGGGCCATTTTTAGTAACGCATCTTGCGTTTGTTCCCAAACCACATAATTCAACAGATTTACATTTATCTACTACTTGCCTGCAGAAATTGACCACCTCTCCCGGGAGCAGTCCTTCTCTTTCATCATCTGTTTCAACCATGACTATTATACGGTGCCTTGTTCTTTTTCTCCTACAGGCTTTCTCTATTATTTCTACAGTTTCCAACTGGGTATTTAAACTTATATCACAAATTTCAACTAACTCATCGATTTCGCTGGGCATAGGACTTCGCAACATTATAAGCTGCTGCTCCCCGTAAAAATTTCTTAATCTCTTAAGATTTTCCAGCCGGCTATCTCCAAATATCGTAATACCAGATCTCTTCATTGCCGCTGCTATTTTTATATCTCCTAACACACACTTGGTAACACCAACTACTGATATCCCAAGGTCAGCACATTGTGTATTGATAATCCCACTATTACAGGAGATTTTCTCCAGATATATTTTTAAACAAGGATAATCCATTAAGAAAAGATGATTATCTTTTAGAGAACTGGGGTCTTTTCCTGGCTTTTTTGAGACCGTATTTTTTTCTTTCTTTAATCCTTGAATCCCGGGTTAAAAAACCTTCTCTTTTAAGTAACGGCCTATATTCTTTATTAACTTCCAGCAACGCCTTTGAAATACCATGGCGCAACGCTCCTGCCTGCCCTGATACTCCTCCTCCTGACAAATCTGCAACAACATCATATGCGCTTTCAGTATTAGTAAGTCTGAAAGGCTCTATGATAATAGTTATAAGAGAGTCCCTCTTGAAATATTCTTTGAAATCTCTTGAATTAACTGTAATTTTTCCTTCCCCGGGAAATAATCTTACTCTGGCTGTAGATTGCTTTCTCTTTCCAGTTGCATTATAAACTACCTGTTTTGCCAAATTAATTCTCCTTTTTATAAATCAATTTTTTCAGGTTTTTGCGCACTATGCGGATTATTTTCACCTTTATATATTTTCAACTTGCTCAGTATTTTTCTACCCAGGATGTTATGCGGCAGCATCCCTTTCACTGCGTTCCTTATAACAAACTCGGGTGACTTTCTCATCATTTTTTCCAGGTTGGTAACCTTTAGATTGCCCACATATCCGGAATGTCTGTAATAATTCTTATCTCTTAGCTTATTTCCAGTAACCTTTATCTTATCTGCATTTATAACTATCACAAAATCACCACAATCTAAATGTGGTGTAAAGGTCGGTTTATTCTTACCTCTTAAAATCCTGGCTATCTCTGTACATAACCGCCCCAGGTTTTTATCCTTTGCATCAACCAGAAACCATTTTCTTTTAATCTCTTCCTTTTTTAAATTAAATGTTTTGAGCCCTACATTTACCATAACTTCCTCCAATTACCTAAAATATTCAACTCTTGTAAGAAAAAGGGCCTTTGCCGGAACTATTTCCCCGGCCAACTTTCTATCTCTTTTCTCCAGAGCTTCGCTTATATCTGAGAGTTCCCTCTGCCCACTCCCTATTTCAAGTACAGTTCCCACTATAAACCTGACCATATTATATAAAAAAGAATTTGCTGCTATCTTGAAAATTATTAAATCATCTCTAGTTTTTTCTACTGTAAAACTAAACACTTCCCTGACCGTATTTTTATTAAAACACTCCGAATTGCAAAAGGACGCGAAGTCTTTTTCCCCCACAAACATTCTGGCAGCTTTTTTCATCAGTCTCACGTTCAATTTCCTGGTTATAAGGATACTGTACTTTTTCAAAAAAACACTTTGATACCCTTTATTTACTACAAAATAACTATACTCTCTTAAACTTGCATCCCTTCTGACATCAAAAGAAGGACTGACCTTCTCAATTTTTTTAATAACTATATCATCCAGCGTCTTTCCACCTTTAACCAACGCTAATA
>CAYPYW010000030.1:0-25777 GCA_964415365.1 uncultured Actinomycetota bacterium
ATTAATGAGGCAACGTATTAGCTTTCCTTTAGATTTTTATATGAGGCAACAGGTAATCTAAATTTGATGGTAATTAATGAAGAAAATATTAGTAATTGATGATGAAAGAAATATATTATTAACTTTGGGAATGTTTTTGGAAAAGGAAAAATTGCAGGTTCTTAAAGCTACTGATGGTATTGAGGGTTTAAGAATTGCTGAGGAGGAGATTCCTGATCTTATTTTACTTGATATTGTATTGCCAAAAATGGATGGCTTTTTGGTTTGCGAAGCTTTGAAAAGAAATATTAAAACTAAGGATATACCGGTAATTTTTATAAGTGCAAAATCCCAGGATAAAGACATTAAGAAGGCTGTTGAAGTTGGTGGACTGGATTATATAATTAAACCTTTTACTCATTTTCAAGTTAAAAAAGCTATAAATAAATATTTAGGAGGTTAATGATGGCTAAGAAGATTTTAATAGTAGACGATGAGAAGAATGTAAGGTTGACTTTAAAAAGGTGCCTGGACGAAGAAGGCTTTGATATTGATATAGCTATAAATGGCGAAGAGGCTTTAAAAGAAATATTAAGCAATAATTATGATTTAGTACTTTTGGATTTAAAAATGCCTGGAATGGATGGCATGGAAGTACTGCGAGAGGTAAGAGAAAAAAGTAACAATGTTAACATAATTATAATAACAGCTTATGGAACAGTTGAAAAGGCAGTAGAAGCAATGAAGCTGGGGGTTATTGATTTCTTAAGTAAGCCTTTTACGCCTGAAGATATAAGAAAAATTGTTAAAAGTGTTCTAAAAAGACCTGACTTAAAAGAAAGTAGATTAGAAAGTTTCGAAGACTATATAGAGTATGCTAAGGCCTGTATATTAAAAAAGGAATATGAAAAAGCTATAATGTATCTAAAAAAATCGATAGCTGAAAATATGGATTCTCCGGAACCGCATAATTTGTTAGGTATACTAGCAGAAAGCAAGAATGATATCTTACTGGCAGTAAAACATTATAGAGCTGCATTGGATCTTGATCCTACATATAAAGCCGCGCAAAAGAATCTGGAACGTGTAACTGAGTTTAAATATTCAAAGGAAGGTATAGATTTAGGTGAGGAAGAAAGTGATGCGGAAAGTAAATAGAAAGGACGATTATATAATAATAATTGGCTGCGGTAGACTTGGTTCTCATTTGGCTAATTTACTATCTGCTTCCAAAAAAAGTGTAGTTATAATAGATAAGGATGAAAGATCTTTTAAAAGGCTAGACCCAAATTTTAGTGGTTTCACTATCGAGGCCGATGCTATCGAAGAAGAGGTTCTGGAAGAGGCCAAAATAGAACAGGCCGATGTAGTTGTTTCAGTAACAGATGATGATAACACTAATGTTATGTTGGCTCAGATTGCCAAAAAAATTTATAACATTCCCAAAGTAGTTGCGCGGTTAATAGAACCCAATAAACGAAAGATTTATGATAAGCTGGGTATTGTGACTATTTGCCCAACTATTCTTTCTGCTGAAGAAATTAGTAAAATAATAACATAAAAAGGCAGTACACATGAATATTATGATAATTGGCGGCAGGGAAAGAGCAAAATTTTTAGTTAAGTCATTTATATCCAAAGGACATACTGTAACAGTTATTAATGAAGATTATGAATTATGTGAAAAGTTATCCAGGAAATATAAGGCAAATTTTGTATATGGCGACGGAACAAAACCTCACGTACTGGAAGATGCAGGAATTGTCTATTCAGATATATTGATTGCACTGACTCCAAAAGATCAGGACAATTTAGTTGTCTGCCAACTGGCAAAAAAAGTTTATGGAGTTAACAAAACCTTTGCCACTGTAAATGATCCAAAAAATATTGAACTATTTAAAAAATTTGGTATAGATACAGTAATTAGCACTACATCAATTATTTCATCAATAATAGAACAGAGGATTTTTATTGATGACATAAGTAACCTCGTACCCATAGAAGAGGGAAAAGTTGCCTTAATGGAACTGGAGATTCATCAGGACTATCCGATAGTGGGTAAAAAACTTAAAGATATAAATCTCCCCGATCAATCAATTATCGGATGTATTATCAGAAAAGGTGATGCTGTAATACCAAAAGGAGATTCGGCAATGCTTGTTGGAGATAAGTTAATTGTTTTTTCTTTGCCTGATGTCCAGTCTGAGGTAATAAAAATCATTACTGGTAAAATAGAATAATAGGCGATGCTGTATCAACAACTGATCAAAACAAATTATCGGATATTTACAGGGTATATAGGGACGATACTTATAGGTGTTTCATTAATTTTTTTACTTCCACTATTAATTCTACCGGCGTTTCCTGAGGAATTTGAATATATTAAGTATTTTTTAATTCCATTTGTTTGTCTTGCAACTATAGGTTTCCTGATGCGCTTGAGCTTTAAAGGGATAGGCGATAAATCCCTGAATATACAACAGGGAGGAGTTATTGTTATGCTATCCTGGATTATTGTTATTTTTTTCTCCTCTTTACCATTCTTGCTCGGAGGACAATTAAATTTCACCCAATCTATTTTTGAAGCGGTTAGTGGTTGGACTACTACTGGATTATCTGTTGTGGATGTTGAGAAAATACCCAGAGTTTATATAATGTGGCGGAGCATAATGCAATTTTTCGGAGGTGCAGGACTGGCAGTATTAATGCTGTCAACTGTAATCGGGCCGCATGGCCTCGGTCTTTATGGCGCTGAAGGTCGATCTGAAAAGTTGCTCCCCAATGTAGTTAAATCTACAAAAATCATAATCTCTATTTATTCCGGTTATGCTTTTGCTGGTATATTTTTATATATAATATTTGGAATGCCATGGTTTGATGCTATTAATCATTCGTTTACTGCACTTTCTACAGGTGGATTTTCTACGAAAGTTAACAGTATCGGAGAATATAATAATATTTATATAGAACTTGTCACTATTATATTGATGATGCTTGGTGCAACAAATTTTGGAGCACATTTTTTACTTTTAAGAGGAAAATTTAGAAGGTTTTTTAGAATAGGTGAAGTTCGTCTTATGCTGTATCTGGCAGTTATTTCTATACCAGTATTGTCTTTTATAGCATTGTCTAAAGTCTACCGTTCTATGAGGGAAAGCTTGAGGGTTGGTTTTTTTCAGACTATATCCGCTCTTACTACCACTGGTTTTTCAACGGTTAGTTATGTTAATTGGAATAACATGGCAATATTTATAATAATTGTTTTAATGTTAATTGGCGGAAGTGTGGGTTCTACTGCGGGGGGAATTAAACTGTATAGAATTTATGCATTGTTTAGATCACTCGTCTGGAATGTAAAAAAATACTTTCTTCCCAGAAATATAGTAAAGGAAAATTGTATATATACTTATGAAGGGGCCAGTTATATAGATCAGAATAAAATAGTCGAGCTGTCTAATTTTGTTCTGGTTTACCTTGCAACTTATTTTTTAGGAGTATCTGTTTTTTTAATGAATGGCTACTCTTTGCAGGATTCAATGTTCGAATTTGCTTCAAGCCTTGGTACGGTAGGGCTTTCTGTTGGAATAACAAATTCAAATACTGGTAGTGTTATTTTGTGGACTGAGATTATCGGCATGTTTTTAGGCCGTCTTGAATTTTTTGTTATATTTTTTGCAGTAATAAAAATCTTTAAGGATTTAAAGTTTATTTTTTCGCGTAAATTGGCAAAATAATTACTGTAAGTATATTCACGTCATGCTGTTGCTCACCAAAGATATCAGGAATGTCCAATACGGGTCTCTTGCTTCCAAAATAATATATGTCAATGTAATCAATCCACGTAATATAAAAGGCATTTTGGATAGAGGAATAGTTATCAAAGTAAAAAAAATATTTAAAAATTATTTATAAACACCCTGTCTGTGCTGGATTGTATTTATAAAAAGCGTCTTATCATTTTCAGAGTACTGATATATTATTCTGTAGGGCCAGGCTTTTAGTGATCTGAAATTTTTTAGGGGCCCCTTTAATTTTTTACCGGCATCTGGGTTATTTTTAAGTTTTTCGATTTTTTTTAAAACTTCAATCTGCTTTGTTTTTGGAAGTTTTTTTAATTGTTTTAGGGAGGTTTTAGAATAATTAACCTTCATTTATTTCAATTCTTCTTTGGAGATATTTAGTTCTTTTATTACGTTATCTTCACTTAGGTATTCGCCCTTTTTAATCTCTTCCTGGCTTTTTAGTATCTGGGCTATTAATTTATTATCACTTAGAATATCAAGGGTTTCTTCCCATGCTTCTACTTCTTCAGGGTTAATTACTACAGCCTGAGCCTCACCTCTCAAAGTAATTGTGTAACTTTTTAGACCATTTTTTACTTCATCTAAAATTTTATATAGATTATCTCTTGCTTTACTTGCTGAAATTGTATTCATTTTAAATCACCAGAACATATGGTACTAAATTTAGTACCATATGTCAAAGGAAGTTATTAGATTTATTATTTACATAATTACATAATTATGTAAATGTGCTATTATTATTTTAGTTCAAAATAACTTAATACAAAAATTTGTACAGAAAGATTTTATTGAATAATAATAAAGGAATAGAAAAAGATTATTTACCAATCAACAGGTGGCCTGAATTAGAAAGACCCAGAGAAAAGCTTATAAAGAAAGGGCCTGAATATCTTTCCAACTGTGAGCTTCTTGCCATATTGTTAAGGACAGGGATTAATAATAAAACAAGCAGCAGGTCGGCCTTGGATCTTGCAAAAGCAATATTTTATAAGTATAAGAGCTTAAGTGAGCTGCTTAACGTTTCAGCTTCCGAACTTACTGAAATTAAAGGTATAGGCTTGGCAAAAGCTGCTCAGATAATTGCTGCACTTGAACTGGGCAGGAGGGCGGTATCAGAGAAAAACGGAAACAACGTGAGTTTCAGGTGCAGTGAGGAAGTGGCAAATTATTATATCCCTCTTCTTAAAGATTTAAAAAAAGAACAGTTCAGAGTAATCTTACTGGATATAAAGAATAAGGTGATGAAAGAAGTGTTAATATCAACCGGAAGTTTGACAAGCTCGATAGTCCGCCTAGCGACATAACCTTTCGCAGGGCGAGTGGAAGCTACAGTTCACCCAGCGTAAACCTTAAATTTAAAAAGAAAATCAAAGTTATTTAATTAAAAAAGCTCGGTATAATGCCGAGCCCTTTGTGTTGAGTAGAGATTTAAAAAAGGAAATCTTACAGTGAGTAAGGATGATTTAAGAGATAATAGAGAAAATGTAGGTAAAAAATTTGAACTATCTTCTAGTAGTCACAGCAACTGCTCAAGTAACAAGAAATATAATTCCATACCATCAGACAGATTTTATACTGAAAAAGAAGAAGTGACTTTAAGGTTTTATCAAACACCAAAAGCTCTTTTTAAAAATCCCAGATATAGAGGTCTTTCTCTTGGCCCAAAGCTTATGTATTCAATATTAAGAGATCGGTTAGATCTTTCAATAAAAAACAGATGGAAAGATGAAAAAGGCTATATATATATTTAATATTTAGTTTGAAAGAGCTTATACAGCTGTTAGCGATAGACGAAAAAACTGTCATAAAGTATAAAAAAGAATTGGTTAAATATGATTTGATAGTTGATAAAAGAGTAGGTCAGGGGAACCCTAACAGAATCTATGTGTTAAAACCTGAGCTAGGTGATTGTCAGAACTGGAATTTTTCCAGTTCTGGAACTGGGAAAAAGACAATTCTTGAACAGGAAAAAATACATCCTAATGATACTGACATTAATGAAACCAATTTAAATAACGTTAATAGAACCAGTAGGGAAGAGATTGTGGAAAACTCTAAAGATGAGATAAATAATAATCCTAGATTAAAAAAATACAAATCCAGAGAGAAAGAGCTACTGGCTGAGGAAATAGCAGAGGAGCTTGAAGATAGCCATAGCCTTGGAGCATTTCGAGCTATAGTTGATAAAATATCAGAGCAGAGAATAAGAATACTTTTAAGTTTAGTAAAGGGCACATATCTTACCGGGAAAATTAGAAGAAGTAGGGGTGCAATGTTTATATCTCTTGCTAAAGCATATGCTATAAAAAATAATATAAATCTTAATTTTAGGTAATTCTACTACAGAATATAAATTTTAAAGAAAATTTAAAAATTATCTGAAAAAGTTAATGCCTCAGATAATAATTTGGCTGTAACTAGTTCAGCTTTACAATACCCTGGGACTTTACAATGACTACCGGGTAAGGTACTGCTATGCTTGAAAGCGCTGCCAGTCAGATAGGTCAAATAAGCTTTTAGGAGAAGTTAATAAGAAAGCGCAGTGCGGGAAATCCGCATGCTGCGTTTGATGTGGCAGGAGCTGGAAACGTACTGGGAGATTTCAGTGGCGCGCCAGTTCTCGACCCTACCATTAAATCATCTTAAAGAAAGTGACACCAGCTCTGCCACCATAAATCTTCATAAGGTTAAATATAAAAAATTTTTAATTGTAACTATTATATCCATAAAAATTAAGTTAAAAAACTAGTTAACAATTCCCTCATTAATTAAAAAATATTGAACCATTAGGGCCCTATTATTTTCTTTTTATTGACTATATTTCTATACTCCAAAGGCTTGATTTTTTCGTATTTTTTAAATGATTTATAAAAATAGGAAGGATCTGAAAATCCTACTCTTGAAGCAATGTTATTTACTGAAATAAAAGATATTTCCATTAGTCTCTTTGCTTTATTAAGTCTTTCTATGGCAAGAAGTTCGGGAAAACTCTTATTATAAAGATCTTTTAGGATGTGACTTGTTCTTGATTCTGACAAAAACAATTCTTGTGCAAGGTCTTTTAATTTTATTGCTTCAGAGGACCTATTTAAAAAGAAATTTTTGATCTGCCATTCTCTAGGAGCAGTGTATCTTTCAGCAATATCTGCGTTACTAATTAAATATTCAAGATGGTTTCTTAACATTTTTGTCATTTGGTATAAGTGAAAAGTGTTTATTTTTGAAATGTTAGAAAGTTTACTCAGATGACTCTTGATTTTAATCAAAGGCATTCTCGGTGATGTTATGGAGAAACTATTTGGAGGTAAGTTGTTCTCTCCAATTCCACTAAATGGTCCTAAATAAATAACTCCCAGAAGAAATCCTCTTATATAAATAGGTGAAACTATCTCTATAATTTTCCCTGGACATAATTTATAAAAGCAATCTCGGGAATTCGAAAGATATTTCAATACATTAGCAATATCACAATTAACACAATTCTTACTATTATCAGCAGTTTTATTTAGTATACAAATTGAATAATTATGATATCTTCTTTCTGGTAATAACCACGTGCTAAGTTTTCCGGAAAAGTCATTAAAGACTATTTTTAAGTTATTAGTATACTCAAATGAAAGAAAAGATTTCTCTATGTTTTCAACTATAATATCATCAACCATAAAACAATATTATCAATTATAGCAAAAATTTCAATAATAACAGCAATAATTTACATTGATTATATGAGTTATAGTAATAATATTCTAATTATATTATTTTGTAAAAGTAATTACAGGGGAGACTAAGTGGAATATTATAATTTAAAGAAAAAAATTCCTTTGGTAAAAGAAATTGATGTACTAATAGCTGGAGGTGGCCCAGCAGGATTTGCAGCAGGGATAGCTGCAGCTAGAAATGGTACAGAAGTTATAATCGTTGAAAGATTTAATTGCTTGGGTGGAGCAGCTACTGCTGGATTGGTAGGACCCTTTATGAGTACTGCAGGAGATTGTGGAGGTATCTATAAGGAGTTTTTATTCAGATTAAATAAGATAGGTGGGAGAATAGGTAAAGCTTTTAGTGTAGAACATTTTAAATACCTTGCCCAGATAATGTGTGAAGAAGAAAATGTAAAACTTTTTATAAATTCCTACATTGTCGACGTAATGTTAGAAGGCAACCAATTGAAAGGAGTTATTATTATAAATAAAGGAGGACTCCAAGCAATAGGTGCGAAGGTTGTTATTGATGCAACTGGAGATGGAGATGTCGCTTTTCTAGCTGGAGCTCTATTTGAGATGGGGGATAAAAATGGAGAATGTCAGTCAACATCTATGATGTTCCACATAAATGGATTTAATAAAAAAACAAAAAAATATCTATCAAGAGGAATAATAAATGAAAAAAATCCTCTAGGAAGAGGTATTGGAGATATTAAACAGAAATTTAAACTTGCTAGAAGTAGGGGAGAAATTAATCTTCCTGATTTTGTAGATACTATATGGGGAAGACATGGAAGTACAATACAAGATGGAGAATTATCTTTTAATGTTGATATGACATGGTGGGGGGTCAACGGCGTTAATCCCAAAGAAATAAATCAAGCAGATATTGAGGGAAGAAAATATGTATGGGAATGTCTAAAATTCATCCATAAATATATTCCGGATGCAAAAAATACTTATATTTCTAGAACCCCGTTTCTTTATGGAATCCGGGAGTCGCGTAGGATTTTAGGTGATTATTATCTCACTAGAGAAGACGTATTATCTGCAAGAAAATTTAAAGATGGAATTGCTAAAGGTTCTTTTCATATAGATATTCATGGTCCAGAAACATTTAAAGAAGGATGGAAAAGAACATGTGTTCCAAAAGGTGATTGGTATGAAATTAGTTATCGATGTCTTTTACCTAAGGATTTAGACTTTATAATTACGTCTGGAAGGTGTATTTCTTCTGATCATGATGCAAACAGTTCATTAAGAGTAATGCCAATCTGTATGGCTACTGGTCAAGCGGCGGGGATAGCTGCAGCAATTTCAGTGAAAGATGAAATAAATACTCGAGAAATAAAAGGGGAAAGAATCCGTAAACTATTAATTTCACAAGGAGCAGATTTATAAAATAAGTAGATAAAGATTTGTTATATAAAAAACTTGTTGGTAATTGACAACAGATTAATAAAAGTTATTGATTGCAATATTTGAAAGGAGGTAGATATAGTAGTATCTACTAAATGGTTTATTAAGTGAATAGTTAATAAATAGTAAACGGAGGTGTGCTTATGGTAATAAATTAGTATTTTAGAAAATTATTTATTTAGAAAGGATTTTAACGATGAAAGTGAAAAGGATTGCAATTCTATTACTAATTGGGTTGTTTGTAGTTTTCATTCTCTTTATGGGAGTAGGTTGCACAGAAGCAGCTCACACGGAAGCAGTTCAAGTAGAAGAAGTTCAAGAAGAAGCTCCAACTGAAGAAGCGGCAGAGGAAGTTATAGAAGAAGAGGTAACTATTACTTTCTGGGGTTTTGGTCCAGTAGCTGAAGCAGTAAAAAATGTAGCAGGGCCTGCTTTTACGAAGCTACATCCTAATGTAGCAGTTGAAGTAGTTATGTTTGGGCCATGGGACATGATGGATAAATTTTATTCTGCTATAGTTTCAGGAGAAGGATTACCTGATTGTGCAATGACGGTAAGAAGAATGATGGATAAGTATCTAATGTCTGAATTACTCTATGATTTTACAGATTTTGTAAATGTGGAACATAAAGGAGAGTTTACAGAAGCTTTTACTGTTGATGTAACATCGCCTGACGGGAAAGTTCTTGCAGTAGCTGCTACGTCCGGCCCTACAGTTATTTTCTATAATAAACAACTTGCAGAAGAGCTTGGCCTTAATGTAGATGAGATAGTTACATGGGATGACTATTATAATATCTGCATGGATATTGGAACTGCTAATCCAGATGTATATCTCCAACCTCTTTATTATCCTGGAGGCACCTGGGGTTCAAATAACTGGAGGATCTATGTTCAATCAGCAGGTGCGAATATCTATGATGAAGAAGGAATGGTAATCGAGGATAATGAAAAATTGAAGGAGATAACCAGGTTCTTTTATAAATTACATACCGATATTAATATAATAACGGGAGCAGTAAATGATCCGGCAATATTTGACGCCTTCTATAATGATGAAATGCTTTTCTACCCAGCTAATTCCCAAAAGTTAATGGCACTTGAGAATGCAAAACCAGGTATTATAGAAAAATTAGGTGTAATTCCATGGCCGCTTTGGAGCAAAGATGCACCGGCTACTACTGGTAACTGGGGAGGAGAAGCCATGACTGTTCCCAAGAATGCTCCAAATGCTGAAATTGCAGCAGAATTTGTTAAGTTCCTCACAACAAGTGAAGAAGTAATGTCAGGTATGTGGGTTGAATCAGCAAGTGTTCCAAATTATGGACCTATTAGAGAAAAACTTTTAGAAACTACTGACCTTGGAAGTACTGCGCATCAAGAGTTACTAGAGGCTGTAGAAGTAAGAGAAGTAGCAACATGGCATTTTTTTGATTGGGCACAAACTGAGAAAATTTTAGGTGATAATCTTGATGCTATGATAGCAGGAAATATGACACCTGACGAAATGTGGGATACTACTGCAGCACAGTTGAAAAAAATACTTGAAAGGTAAAATAGAGATATAAAGCAGTATAAGATATTGTGGGGGCGGTATCTCTTTCAGGAGACACCCCCACTATAACATGGTTTTATAAAAACTGGAGGAAAATTGTTTGATAAAAAGAAAAGTCCTTATATATTTGTAGCTCCATTTTTAATTATGTTTTTAATTTTCTGGGTTTGGCCAATCGTGCAGTCATTTATCTGGAGTTTTAGTGAATGGGATGGTATTACTGAAAGTAAGTTTATTGGATTTAGAAATTACATATTGCTTTTTAAAGATGGAGACTTTTTAATATCTCTTAGAAATACAATTTTAGCAGCAATAGTTTATATTATAATACTACTGGCAGTAGCTCTTGTATTGGGATTAATATTAAATTCTACAGCACTTAAAGGCCGAACTTTTTTTAGATCCTCTTTTTTTATCCCGGTTACTGTCTCTCTTCCAGTTGTAGCATTAATATTTTTTATAATATATGCATATAATAATGGGTTGATTAATAATATTCTATCATTTATTGGTATACCTGTATCAATAAATTGGCTTGGAGATTCAAGGACTGCTCTATGGTCAATAGTAGCTTTAAGAGTATGGAGAGCAGCAGGCTATTATACAGTCTTCGTTATTGCAGGACTGCAGACAATACCTAAAAGTATTGTTGAAGCAGGACAGGTAGACGGAGCAAGTACCGGTCAGGTGATCAGGTATATTATTATACCACAGCTTAAACCTATAATAGTCTATATTGTTATTGCTTCTTCAATATGGGCTTTTCAACTTTTTGAAGAGCCCTGGATATTGACACAGGGTGGTCCAATCAATGCTACATCTACAGTAGCCATTCATATATACCGAAATGCATTTCAGTTTTTTAAGTTAGGATATGCTTCTGCAAGTGCATATGTTTTAACAATGGTAATCATGATTTTTGCAATTGTTAACCTTAAAATTGCAAGAGATTAATTTAGTATAGAAGGAAACCAAATGATTAGTAAGAGATATTTAACCAAGGAAATTATTCTCCTTTTTGTAGTTGGTATGATGGCTCTGGTGGCTTTATTTCCATTTTACTGGATGCTAGTATCTTCATTTAGGACAAACAGTGAAATCTTTAGCACCAAGTTAAATCTTATTCCTACATCATTAAATATACAAAATTATATCGAACTTATAAAAACAACTGGCTTTCCAAGATGGATGCTAAATTCTGTAATAGTTGCACTATCAACCACAGCACTTGGTTTATTCTTTAGTACATTTGCCGGGTATGCTTTTGCAAAATATAATTTCTTTGCAAAAAATGTAATTTTTCTAGTTGTATTTCTTATGATGTCAGTACCCCGTTTTGTAACAATAATTCCCATATTTAAGTTAATGTCATTTCTTGGTCTTGTAAATACTTATTGGGCATTAATCCTTCCTTTTGCTATAAATCCTTTTTCAGTTTTTTTAATGAGACAATATATTAAAAATATTCCTGATGATCTATTGGATAGCGCTAGGATAGATGGCTGTAATGAACTGCAGATTGTAATTCGTATTATTATGCCTTTAATAAAACCATCACTTGGTGCTGCAGGAATTTTTATTCTTATGATGTCCTGGAATAATTATCTATTTGCTTTAATTTTAATGAAATCAGACAATATGATACTTTTCCCGGTAGGACTTGCTTCTCTTAAAGAATTATTTGTAGTTGAATATGGAATGATCATGGCAGGCTCTTTATTGTCTACTCTGCCACTTATAATAGGATTTTTATTATTACAAAGACAATTTATTGCCGGACTTACTGAAGGTGCTGTTAAGGGGTAGTAAAAAACTCATGGGAATAGAATTGTTAAATATGTGTTTAAGAGTTTATGCTAATGTGCCAGTGAAAAATATAATAGCATTAATCGAAGCTATTAAAGAGAATGGATATGATAATCGTGTAATCTATTTCAACCCCTGGGATTGCTGCAACAGCAATCTTAAGTTTTATATTCTGTTGGAATGAATTTTTCTTTGCTTTGATACTTACTCATAGGGATGCTACAACTGCGACTGTAGGAATATTAAACTTTATGATATTCGAATAGGTTAACTGGGGTCCTATTGCAGCTGGTTCAATTATTATTGCACTTCCTGTTATTATTATGGGGATAGCCGTACGAAAGTATCTTGTACGAGGTTTGGCTGCAGGTGCTATAAGTGCTGAATGAGGTTTTCTCTCTGTTATAGAATTTTTATAATTATTAAAAATGTTAATTATGAAATTAGCTAGATATGGCTTTAAAGAATGTCTATAAGTAAAAAATTGAATTTTATTTGGTTTACCACTGATCAACAACGCTATGATACTATAGCTAGCCTTGGTAATAAATATATTAAGACACCCAATTTAGATAAACTTGTTAATGAAGGTGTTGCCTTTATAAATACATATGCTCAAAATCCAGTTTGTACACCAAGTAGGGCTAGTTTTTTAACAGGCAGGTACCCTCAATCTACCGGGGTTCGTTGTAACGGAAACGATTATTTTCCAGACAATGAGATTTTGGTAACCAGGATGCTTTCTGATGCTGGTTATAAATGTGGATTAGTCGGAAAATTACACCTTTCCGGGGCGCAGGGAAGGATGGAAAAAAGAACAAATGATGGATATTCTTTTTTCAAATGGAGCCATCACCCACATAATGATTGGGAAGATGGTCTAAATGATTATCAGAACTGGCTTAAATCCAAAGGTATAAAATGGGAAGAGAAATATAAGGGAAAATATCTTAATCTAAATACGTGGCCTCCAATAGAATCTCCTAATTTCAGCGGGAAAGAAGTGGGAATTGAATTACCATATCATCAGACTACATGGTGTGTTGAGGAGGCAATGAATTTTATCGAGCAGAATAGCAATAAACCATGGAGTGTTAGCATTAATACTTTTGACCCACATCCCCCATTTGACCCTCCCCAGAAGTTTAAGGACAAAATAGATTATAAAAAAATGCCATTGCCACTATGGAAGGATGGGGAACTTGATAATAAACCAGCCTTTCACTTGGACGATTATTTAGGAGAAAATGTTTTTTTTGAAAGTACTATTGGAATCACCAATGATGCGAAACGGGAAAAAGTAAGGGACTATTATGCTATGGTAGAAGTAATAGATAATCAACTTGGTATTCTAATGGACTTTATTGAAGAAAAAGGAATAAAGGGAGAAACAGTAATAATATTCATGAGTGACCATGGTGAAATGGCCGGAGATCATGGCATTTATGGAAAGGGACCTTATTTTTATGAGGGAGCAGTGCGTGTACCTCTAATTATATCATGTCCAGGCACAATACAATCGGGAATAAAAAGTAGTGCTCTTGTAGAGTTAGTTGACATAACTCCAACAATTTTAGAACTAGCTGGAATAGAAATACCCAATTACATTCAGGGAAAAAGTTTAGCGTCTATCTTAAAAGGTGAGGCAAATCCTGATTTTCACAAAAATGCTGTGTCTTGTGAATATTTTCATAGTTTACTTGGAAATCATGAAGTAAATGCTACTATGCATTTTGATGGAAGATATAAGATTATAGTTCATCATGGTTTTACAATAGGTGAATTATATGATTTAAAGTACGACCCTTGTGAGTATGAAAATCAATGGAGTAATATTGAATATAGAACTATAAAACATGAGTTAATAAAAAGATGTTTTGATAATGCAATATTAAATAATTTGAATCCCAGATTTGATCCTATACTAAAATACTAGTATTTAGTGTAGAGCATGGTAGTAATTGTTTAAAGTTTTTAAAAAGCATGAAAGGATAAAATATTGAAGGCATTCTTTATTACTTCACCCGGGAATAGTGAAATTATGGATATAGAAATTCCCACTATTGCTTCGGATGAAATATTGATAGAGGTTAAGGCTGTTGGCATATGTGGTACAGATATGCATATATACAATGGCGACTATTTTGGTGAATATCCAAGAATTCCAGGTCACGAGTTCTGTGGCATTGTGGCGGATATAGGTAAAGAGGTGAAATATTTTAATATTGGACAAAGAGTTGCAGTAGATCCAAATATTTTTTGTGAAAAATGCACAGCTTGTCAGCAAAATAAACAGAACTTCTGTAAAAATTTTGCGGCAGTTGGTGTTACAAGGCATGGAGCATTTTCTAAATATGTCACAGTACCAGACCGATGTGTATTTAGTATAAATGACATGCCATTTATTGAGGGGGCAATGATCGAACCCTTGGCTTGTGTGGTTTATGGACAAGAAAATGCACGTCCTCCAATTGGCGGAGATGTTCTTATTATCGGAGCGGGACCAATAGGTCTAATGCACACTCAGCTTGCACATTTAAATGGTGCAGCAAATGTTACTGTTGTCGACTTATTTCCTGAGAAATTGGAACTTGCAAAACAGCTTGGAGCTAATAGAGTATATTCCTCAAAAGAATTTGAAAATATGAAGATGGTTAATTCTTTTGAATTGATAATTGACTGTACAGGGATACCAGTTGTTGTAGAAAACTCGGTTAAATACATCAAAGATACAGGCACAATGCTTTTCTTTGGAGTTGCTCCCCAAAAAAGTAAAATTTCTATAAGCCCGTATGAGATATTTAAGCGAGAGCTTAAGATTGTAGGATCATTTGCTTTAAAGAAGACCTTCGGTAAGGCAATTAATTTAATAAATAGCGGTAGTATAAATGTTGCACCATTAGTAGATAAAAAACTTTCACTTTCAGAACTACCTGAATTTTTTAAAAATTTCGAATTGAGAAATAATGGTTTAAAAACTATTGTTTATCCAAACGGTTCTGACTAACGAATTCCTATCTAGGCTTAGATTTAAAAATGAAAAAACATTGATAAAATTTATTCTGATTTATTATGTACTTTAAAAATAGAAAGGAGTATAGATATAAAAGATAGAAAATATACTATAGTTGGTATAGGCGAATTATTGTGGGATTTGCTTCCTGAAGGTAAAAAAATTGGTGGAGCACCAGCAAATTTTATTTACAATATTTCAGCCCTAGGCCATAAGGGAATTATCGCAAGCCGTATAGGAGAAGATAAGCTTGGAAAAAAAATTCTACAATATTTCATTGATTTAAAAATTTCAACCGAATACATACAAATAGATAATGAAAATCCAACTGGAACAGTGAATGTAATTGTTGATGAGTCGGGTAACCCAAAATATACAATAAAAAAGAATGTTGCTTGGGATTTTTTAGAATTTGAGAAAAAGTGGAAACATCTAGCAAAAGAAGTTGATGCAGTATATTTTGGTTCACTATCACAAAGGTCAGAAAAATCTTATTTTACAGTTAAGAAATTTTTAAAACATGCCAAAGAAGGAACTGTTATTATATTTGATGCCAATTTAAGACAAAATTTCTATTCAGCTGAAATAATTGCAGAATCCTTACAGGCGTCTTTAATACTTAAAATAAATGATACAGAATTGTCAACACTTCAATATTTATTTGGTTACAAGAATAATAATCTAGAAGAATTTTGTGATTTTTTAATAAATATAAATTAAATCTAATTTGTATAACTTTTGGTAGAAATGGTAGTATGCTAGTTACAAATCAAGAAATTGACAGGCATAATAGGTATGAAGTTAAAGTAGTTGATACTGTTGGTGCTGGTGATGCATTTTTAGCGGCTTTAGTTATAAAATATTTAGAAGGAAAATCATTAAAAGAAATGAACGAAGCTGCAAATAAATTAGGTTCTTGGGTAGCATCTAAATTAGGTGCTACTCCTCCTATAGGCAAGTATGTTAAAGAATTTTTATAATTTGCAATGGCAAATGGAGTAGAAAGTGAAGTAGTAGGCAGCGCTAATGTCCTGATATTTCCCAACATTGTATGCATAAAAGCTATAAACAGGTTGGCAAAGACCAATTATTATGGGATGATTATACAGGGTTCTCAAATAGAGTAGTTAGCATTTAATGAAACTTCTAGGTAGAGTTTTATAATATGGTTTTTTCAGTCCTAAGAATTAGGAACATTGCGAAACTAATGAACTCAATGATTTTACTCTGTTTAATACTACAGCTTATATATTTTCCCCTTCTATAAATTCAATTATCTTTATTTGAATTTTGAAAAGTCTGTATAAACTCCTATAAATAATGGTGATCCAGTAAATGATAATGGGGATATAGGACCAAAAAACATGAAAGGGAATTTATTATTGCTACTTGGGTCTATGAAAGATCGGTATAATTGAATCGCTGATTCATTATTTACAATATCACTAATTCTTCTTAATTCTTGGCCCGAGGTAAGACCGTATCCAAAACCAAAAATTCTCATTTGCCTTAAGATATCCTCGTCAAGGGAGTTGGTAGTTCGCCTAGCGACAAAGCCTTTCGCTGGGCGAGTGAAACCTACAGTTCACCCAGCGTAAACCTTAAATTTAAAAAGAAAATCAAAGTTATTTAAATATAAAAGCTCGGTAAATTGCCGGGCTTTTTGTGTTAGATAAGGACTTAGATGGGAAATCTTATAAATACAGGTCTTTTTAACCATACTTTTGGCATCTTCTTATTTGAAGTGCGTTAAATTTGAAAAAGGTCACTTATTCTTGCGATAAACCTCCAAAAATTCGGCTGGTGATAATACTCGTATGCCTTCTTGCTTCTTAGTCGGATAATGTTTTAAGTTTCCTGTTACTAAATACCGGGCTCCACAGGCAAGCGCCACCTCTAAAAAAGGTTCATCATCTTTATCCGGCAACCTTTTAACAAGAGGTTTTCCTGTAGTTAGATTTCCATTAACTTTTATTTGGTCAAGTAAATCTTCTACAGATTCTCGGATAAAAGGAAATTTTTCCCGGATTAAAACACTTTTATACTCAGAAAGAATTCTGGCGTCATAACAAAGTTCTAAATCCCCAGAAGCTACTTGCCTTATAATTTGACCTGCCGGTCCAAATGGAGAAAGTAATCCCGAGACGATGACATTCGTATCCAGAACCACTTTCATTTAGCTTTTTGTTCCTTTCGTACAGCAGCAATCTCTTTGTTAATTTCTTCCAGGGTCATTCGGTCAGTGCCTGCTTCGACAGAACTTCTTTGCATTAAATTTACCGCTTCCATTGCACGCAATCGCCGGATTATAGCAAGAGATTCTTCGATTTTCTCTGCAGAAGTAGCAGTTAGGATAGCAATGGGCTTACCGTTAGATGTAAGCACCATTTCTTTTTCTTTTGGAAGATCCTGTTGAATCTTTGCTGAATTGTTACGTAAATCTCTTATCGTTATAAATCGCATTCTATCAACCTCCTGTTACTTTACAGTGTACCCTATTGTCACCCATTTGGCAACGGGCAAGGGTATGTTTGTCATCTACGTCTTAAAAGTGCATACCTAAAAAGCTATAATCTAGAATCAAAAGGATGGTTTAAAGATTATGGCACAATTGCATAAAAAATTTACAGATGGAGAAGCAAAAAGACTGGTTGAGTGCTATATTGCTGAAGAAATAAAAAGGGTTCAATTGGAGTGGACACCAAAAACTAGACACTAACTCTCCGTTTTATTATTTTAGATTCATATTCTCTAAGCTTCTATTAAAAGCTCATAAATATATTTGCATAAATGCGTAAATATGATAATATATAGAATAATTTTTTATAATTAATATCGGGTAAAAAATTGTATAGGATATCAATTAAAAATTGGCCTGAACTTGAAAGGCCCAGGGAAAAACTTCTAAAAAAGGGGCCAGAATATCTTTCCGATTGTGAACTTTTAGCGATAATACTAAGGACAGGAATGGGGAGCAGTAAAGAAAAGTTCTCTGCTCTTGATCTGGCTAAGAGAATACTGACTGAGTACAATGGCTTAAAAAATATGACGGATTTATCACTTTCCGAATTTTCGAAAATAAAAGGAATAGGGATAGCGAAAGTAGCACAGATTATTGCTGCACTTGAACTGGGTAGAAGAGCGGTATCAGAGAGAAATGGAAACAATACAAGTTTTAGGTGCAGTGAAGAGGTGGCAAATTACTATATTCCTCTTCTTAAAGACTTAAAGAAGGAACAGTTCAGAGTGCTGCTTCTGGATATAAAGAACAAAGTGATAAAAGAGGTCTTAATATCGGTCGGAAGTTTGACGAGTTCGACAGTTCGCCTAGCGACAAAACCTTTCACTGGGCGAGTGAAGGCTATAGCTCACCTAGCGTAAACCTGAAATTCAGAAAGAAAATCAAAGTTATTTAGATATGGAAAGCTCGGTATAATGCCGAGCTTCTGTTATTTGGCAAGGATTTAAAAAGAAAGTCTTATAAAATGAGCAGAGATAACTTAAGAGATGGCCGAGTAAAGAATTGGTTTTATCTCGAAAATGATTTACTGGACCGGGATGACCTAACTATTTATGAAAAAACTGTCTATATAGTTATAGCTAGATATGTTAACGGAGAAAATAAAGCATTCCCGAGTTATGAAACCATTGCAAAAAAAGGAAGCATGGCTAAAGTTCAGATAAAGCGAGTAGTAAAGTCTTTAATCAAAAAAGGACTTTTAAAAAAAGAAGTTAGAAAAGATAAAAACAATAAAGGTTATACGTCAAATTTATATACTTTATTAAATCCGAAACCTAAAGATAAAAGTAATATTAATAAAAGGGGGGTGGTATCTGTCAGATACCAGGGTGGTGTACCACAGATACCAGGGGTGGTATCTCACAGATACCCTAACAATACCAATATTAAAAAGACTAATTTAAATAACGTTAATAGAGCCGGCAGTAAGGAGATTGTGGAAAACTCTAAAGAGGAGATGAAGGAAAAGACAGAAGAAAATGAAGAGGACATTAACGATATCAGGAGAAAAATAAAAGAATCCTTAAAAGATGGGGAAAAATGTAACTTTATAAAGCCTAAAAACTCTGGAGAAGAAAAAAACACTGATTCAAAAGGTGAATACTTCAAAAGCAGTTTGGTAGAGGAATATCCTAAACCAAATAGATATATGCTTAGAGAAAAGGAGCTACTGGCTAAAGAAATAGCAGGAGAGCTGGAGGATGATCACAGCCTGGGAGCATTCCGAATAATAGTTGATAGAATATCGGAGCAGCGGATAAGAATATTTCTAAGTATAGTAAAAGACACATATCTTACTGGAAAAATAAAGAAAAGTAGAGGTGCAATGTTTATATCACTCGCTAAAGCCTATGCTATAAAAAATAATGTAAATCTTAATTTCAGGTGATATAGATTATGAATATGACCTTACCCCATTCTTTAATCCATCTATGAAAATCCTTGTCAATGGACTAACAAAGGGTAAAATAACTGTGATTAAGAAGCCGATGTTACTTTAGGTTCCAGGATGACTTCAGACTTTACAGAATTTGCCACAAAACAACTATCTTCAGAAATTTTTAATAGATTTTTTGCTATCTCTATATTTCCTTTAGATTCAACTGTTATCTTTGGTTTTAATATTATTTTGGAGAATAAATATTTCATTCCAACCAGTTCTATTACTCCTTCAGCGGAGCTTTCATAATTTAGGAATTTTAACCCTCGTTTTCCGGCATGGTAGGAAAATGTTGTCATAAGGCAGGCATTAACTGAGGACAATAATAATTCCTCAGGTGTTCAGATTCCTTTTTCACCTCCAAATTCAACTGGAGTTGATACTTCGAAGGGGGGTTTATTTTCAGATTCAGTAATTCCTTTTTTCGTTCCGGTTAATTTTAAATTTGTTCTGTATATAAATTTCTTACCCTTGACCTTTACTTTATTTACTTTGTTATCGTTCATTATTTACTCCTATGGTTTTTTATATTCTGATTACTTCTGTTTAAGCTTTTTTCTTTTGTATTTCTTCTATCATGGCATCTTTTCTTACTTATGGGTCACCTTAAAAAAGTTTATTTCTTCTATCTTCAATTATAAAACCCTTTTTCTAGTTTTATAATATTTTTAATTTGCTTTTTTCTATTTTATTTTTTCTAATAGAAGTTTCTTAAACCGGTCAAGAGAAACTTTATAAGGTTGGATCTGGATCCCCATTCAGTCTGAAAATTCTAGGATTTTTTCAGGATGACTCTCAATATATTTTTCCCAAAACCCGATTCCATCCAGAAGTATAGCTCCTCCAGTGTGCTTTGGGAAATTTTCATTGGCCATTGCCTTATCCCAACCCTGAAATACATCATGTCTGTACAATATCCATCCCGGTGTGAGCCACCAGAATTTTTCACCATAAGCTATACTGTTGGCTATTTTTTCTCTTTCCTTATCACTTACCAGCATGTCCATGCAATGGCTAGCATTTATTCTACTGATATTTTTAGCTTGTAGCTTTATTAAATCATCTATGGTCTTATTTGGATTTTTGATGTTGATGTAGCAATATTTTCCTCCATAGACTACTATGATATTTTCGGAATACTTTCTGGCAAGATTTATTTTATCTACAAGCTGACTTTCAAGTTCTATGGAATCTTCATGTCTTCCAGGTTTTGTAAATAAAACTTTTCTTGCATCTAAAAAATTATTTTTTCTTAGATAATCTAGTTCAGGAGAAAGTGTCCCGCAGGCTACAATGACATGATCTTTAAAAGATTTCTTTTTCATTTAAAATAAAACCTTTCATTATTATGGACCTTAAACTTGATTTTTACTTTATTTGATCCCTCCTTCTAGTCCTGCTAATGTTTGGAATAATTTCTTGTTAGCTTTCTCTAACTCTTGCGCTGCTTTAAATGCATTATTATAGATTGAGTTGCCTTCAAATTTATTAGATTTCTCAACCCATTTACCGAATTTCTCAGCATACTTTTTGCTGTTCTCAACCCAAGAACTTAAGATTGTCTTGAGCCTTCCCATTTAATCATTTGGGAACCTCTTGAGAATATCTTCAACCATAGCCCGAATTGTATTTTCTGGTACTGCACCCAGGATTTCATCTATCTTCTCTCCACCATAAAAGAACATCTGCATCGGTATACTCATAATCTGATACTTCATTGCTGTCTGTCGGTTTTGATCTACATCCATCTTGCAGAACTTAAACCTTCCCTCATACTCCTCTGAAAGCTTATCATATATTGGTGAGACCATCATGCAGGGGCCACACCATGGTGCCCAGAAATCAATCTCCGTGGGGAGATTGGATCTCAGAACTTCCTCCTCAAAATTTTGATCCGTAACTTCTATTACTTTGCTCATAATGCCTCCTTCTAATTTGACTAATGGTGTAAATAAGTATCAAATCTTCACCAAATTCATAATTATGTTTGCTTCAAGATCATTATTATCCTTAACAATTGTATCTAAAACCTACTTTATTAGGTAAAATTTTGCATTCCTTATCTCATTTTCACTTTCATCCTCCGTTAAATTTGACCAGATTGAAATAGAAAGGAAGGCTGATGGCTTCATTATTCTATAAATTTCATCCAAAAGTCTTCTCCTATCATCTGGACACGGGAAATAGAAGGAATGAAAAACATCAAAAAGAAAAACTACATCTACAGAATCATCAGTCAATTTGATTTCCAGTCCTTCCGTTGTTGCTATCTTTTCTATATTTCTCAAGCTCTCATACCTTGCTTTTTGCATCAGCTTATCCAATGCTTCCTTGTCCTTATCTAAGATATACATTCTTTCCTGCAGCCAACTATTTTGGCGGTCGGGATATACCCTATAGCCACAATCAAAATCCAATATAGTCTGACCTCTTTTAATCCTTATCTGTCTTAACACTTTAAGAACTTGCGATTCAAGTTCCATTGACTTGTTCTTGAATAAACTTAAAGGTGGTCATAGCAGCAGTAACACCATCCCCAACTGCAGTAGCGATCTGACGGGCTGAGTTCTTGCGGATGTCGCCTGCAGCAAAAATACCGGCAGCTGAGGTAGCCATTGTCTGGTCGGTGATTATATAACCATTATTATCAAGTTCAAGTATATTAGAAAAGATACAGCTATTGGGTATGAGCCCTACAGCAATAAAAACGCCATCTACTTTTAAGATGGACCTTTGGCCTGTTTTCACATTATAAAGTGTTAACTCACTTAGCATTTTATCTCCCAAAATCTCATCCACTACCGTGTTCCATATGAATTCTAACTTTGGATGGGTAAGAGCTCGCTGTTGAAGAAATTTTCCTGCCCGAAGCTTATCTCTTCGATGTATTACATAGACCTTATTTGCGTGTTGAATTAACTCAAGGGCATCGGTAATAGCAGTATCGCCACCACCTACTACAGCTACATTTCGTCCACGAAAGAATAAACCATCGCAAGTTGCGCAATAAGAGATACCATATCCGGATAACCTTTTCTCACCATCGACATCCAACTTGCGGTACTCGGAACCAGCAGCAATAATGATTGACTTAGTTTGAATGCTACCTTCGGTGGTAGAGACTTCATAAATGTTTTTGGGCTTGACTTCAGTTACCTCAGTAGTAAAAGTTTCAAGGTTATATTTAATTGCCTGCTGATACATAAACTCGCCTAGTTCTGCTCCCGAAATACCTTCAGGAAAACCCGGGTAGTTTTCCACTAGCCTAGCATTTATTATCTGCCCACCGAAAACGCCTCGTTCAAGAAGTATACTCTTGAGACCTGCTCGTGCTGTGTATAGGCCTGCTGTGAGTCCTGCAGGTCCACCACCGATGATGACCACATCATAAAAACCCATAATCCCTCCGGCTGCTTTCACTAAACCCCTTTACACCTACTTTTTTTTACTTAACTTAAACCTTTTTTAGATGTTTCCGTGTTAACTGTTATCACTTTAATAAAAGATTCTGATGTATTTTTACCAGCTATTATTATTGTAAATCTGTACTTATACTACTTTTATCTATAATTTTTAACTATTTAGTATTTCTTATTTTTTTAAAATCAGTATACAATTGTTTCTTTAATATGCTATTAACTTGAGCAAGTCAATCTCTACTATCCTTCTTATCACACTCTGGGCAATAACCTTCAAGGCATAACTCTGCTTTGGTTACATTGAATCTGTGTTTTTTCTGAACTGACTCGATCATTTTTTTTAATTGGGGATTTTGAAATTTGATGATTTTGCTACATTCCCGGCATACAAAGTAATAGTTCTCAGACGATTTTTTAATCTCATAATAACGCCGTTCCATACCCAGATTTATTTGGTTAACCAGACCCTGTTCCTTAAACAGATTAAGACTGCGATAAACAGTTGCCGGACAAATAGATTCATTCTTTTCACTGGCTCTTCGGTAAAGCTCCTTAGCATCTATATAGCCTTTAGCATCACGAAGCAGTTCTAAAAGTAGACACCGCTGACTTGTCAGTGGATAATTCTGTATTAAATTATTATTGCTATTGAGTCTCATTCTAATCTAGAATATAATAGCTTTAATTGTTTTGTCAAGTGAGGGCTATAACTTTTAAGATATTTTGTCATTTTCAAATTAAAAAAGAAGGAGTGCTCAAGGTTAAAAAAGGATCAGAAAAAGTTTACAAATAAGCTATTGGAAGACTATATACATAAAAAGATAGACAAGTTAAAGCGGTCAGATACAGCAGTAGTTAATAACAAAGATAATATCGGCAATGAAACTATTTAAATATAATACATTAATTTTTACTGGTGATTAATTGCATACTTGTAGATTAAGTCCTTGAAAAATTTAAACTATAAGAGTAAATTTTATTATATGAAACATTTATAATAATTTCATTTTAAAATGTTTTCATTAAAATTATTTTAAATTTCATATAATATGAGCCAGGAAAATATCCAACCTAAGAAAGAAAATGAAATATATTGTCCTAACTGTGCAAAGCCCATAAAAAAAGAAGCTGTAATATGCCCTAATTGTGGGGTACAGATTAAAGAATTAAAAGCATCAGATAATATTATAAGTCCTGTAAAAAATAAAGTAGAAAAAACCAAAGTAAAAATTATAAAATCAGTTTGTCTGTCCATTTTCTGCTTTTTGCCGGCTATTTTTTTATGGTACTGGCTCAGGGAGTTTTTCTATTGGCAGGAAGGTAGAATAGTAACAGACCTTATATATCTGGCAGTCTCCATGTCTATTTTTGTTGTATTTTCCCTGGTATGCCTAACTTTAATTGAAAACAGGAAAATAGTAGCTACAGCAAACTTCTTCATGGCCTTTAGTTTCCTTATATTTTTCCTGCGGGAGAATGGGAGCTGGCAAAATAGAATTGCGATAGTAAGTTATGTAGTATCTTCCTTTGTTGTATTTATTATCCTAAATTCAGTAAATAGAAATCTACTGTATGAGAGAAAAAACAGCATTGTATTTCATCCTGGAAGAGCAGTCTTAAAAGCAGCCCCTACCCTAATGATTGCCTTTGCTATTCTTTTCTCTGTGGTATTCTACTTTAATTTTCCACTCCAGAACAAACAGGGAGATGTAGAAATAAAAGAAGAACACCTTAAAAAGACAACCAAACCCTTTGGAGGACTTATTAATAGGTATATCCCCGTATATGACCTGGATATGACCGTGGATCAGTTTATTGTACTTACCACTTTCCTTGGACTGCCCTTTGCTGCGGGCAAAGAGGAACTAAAACCCCTTCTGGATAAAGAGGACCTGTCTGAAGGAATTGTAGAATATTTGCAGGGTAAAGGAATTTATGATTTAGAAGCGGCAAATATTATGCAGCAGATGAGGGAAGATGAAGAGTTTAGAAGCATGTTTTTTGAAGAGATTAAAGGATTAACTGGTAAAGTAAGTCCATATCTTATTAATAGCTACCGGGAAAATTTATCAGAAAACTGGGGATTGGAACTGGACAGCAAAGATAGAATGGGCCAGGTATTTGCAAGGCTGATAAACAGTAAGATTAATGAGATACCCAAAAAAATAAGAGATCTTTTTCTAATCTTTCCATCCATAGCCTTATTTGGGATATTACAGATTGCTTTTATACTCCTTGGTTTTATATATTCATTTTTGTCCTGGTTAGTCCTAATAATCTTCTATAAAGCAAAGTTTTACCATTACATAAAAATTACAGTTGAAAAACAGGAAATTGAACTTTAGTTATTTAAAATAAGGAAGATAATATGAAACCCACAGTATGGGAGAGATACCATATACTATTTTGGGTACTAATTGGAATAAGCATATACCTACTTGTACTCATAATAATCTATCTTGTTCTAAAGTATGCATTAGGGAAAAAACTGGGCCCCCTCTGGCTATACCTATCCTATCTTACCTTTACCTTGCTCTTCTGGCCCTTTGCAGAAATTACCGCTCTTGTTTATGTTAACCTAAAACTACCCACTGTTTCAGTTGAAAAGTACCCCACCAG
>CAYPYW010000031.1:0-25045 GCA_964415365.1 uncultured Actinomycetota bacterium
TGGTGGGGTACTTTTCAACTGAAACAGTGGGTAGTTTTAGGTTAACATAAACAGATATTGATATAAAAAATTACAACGTATTTAAGAATCTATTCTTTGGGCTTAGAAGAAAAAGGTTAAGGCAAGGGTATGGGGAACTATATAACATAAAAATAGATGATAGGGATTTTTCTTTTGACTCTATTGAAAATTATTTAGAGTTTAAAGATGAAGAACCTCAAGTTATTGCTCATAAGTATATTAGTGATATGACTAGGGAGTATGGGGAGTATAAGAAAGTATCAATTAATAAAAGTTAAACTATGTATTATTCAATATGCTAAAATAAGTTATATGTTAATAAAATTATTTATTATAGAAAGGAAAAATAAAAATGAATGAAAAAAGAAAAGCTGTAGAAAATTATTTAGAAAAATATTTTGATGAGTGGCTAATTAACGATATAGACATAATATTAAAAATAATGAAAGAGAAAAATTTAAATTTTACATTACCAATAATCCTTTTAGTTTGTGCAGGAATAGATTTCTCTGGGGGGGGGGTAATATTTGGATTTAAAAAAGATAATGTCGGAGATAGGTCAAAATTTTTTATAAGAGAATATATGGGAAGAATTAATCCTTTATATAATGATGAAGAAATGAGTGGAGTTATTTATGATTGTGTAAGATGCGGTTCTGTTCATAGAGCAATGTATAAACAAGGTGTTGAAATTTCTTCAAATCCTTCAACAAATAATCATCTAACATTTAGCAAATCAGGTAACCTCATAATAGATACATTTAAATTTGCAAATGATTTTAAAGAAGCATTTAAAAAATTTAGAGGAGAATATAAAGAAGGAGATATTGAAGCTCTTTATAAGAATTTAGATGAAATGATAAAAGATACTAGTAATTTAATATCTAGTTTAAGAAAAAATAATTACATAAAACATGAAATACATATTCAAGGTACATCAAAAGCACCAGAAGAATGGATTTCTAAACCACCAGAAGGATCACTTTAAAAATTATTTATTTATAAAAAAGTTTTTAAAATACAGTAGTTTCATTGAAGGGTAATAATATATTTTTAGGAGTAAATAAAAATATCATATGATAATTCTATTTTGTCAGCTGCTTTCTCCATAGCAATTGAAGCATTTTTATAATTGTTATCTTTAAATAACTCTAAATCTTTGTCATTAGCTTCTTTAAAAGTTTTTTCTTGATGTTCAGAATCAATGAATTTCTGAAATAGTTTTGAAGATTCAAGATATAGTTTCATTCCATCTGAAAAATATTCATAAGATAAACTAAAATTTTTAGGAACTTCAATTTTTAAGAATTCATCATATATTAAATTAAATTTAGTTATAAAATCTTTTTTTATTCTTGATTTATACTCAAAGATAGATAGGATCCTTACTTGTGTAAAAGTATAATAATGTTGTACAAAACTATCAGATATTTTGTACATAAATTTTGATATTCTTCTTATTTGTTTTAAATATTTTTTTTCTTCTCTAGTATAATTCATATTTATTCTACATTATTATATTATATTAAAACAATTTATTGCAAAAGATAGATTAAAAATAATATAAATTTACTTAATGCAATAATATTTTAAAAAAGATTAATAAAATTGAAATTATAAAATTTTTCAAACTCAATTAAAATCTGATTCGAAATTTTGTAACTTGGGGGAGGCCAGTTAAGAAAAAACAAGTTATTGGGTAAATTGTAGTTTACTGATAGAGATTATATCTTTAATAATTAGGTTCCAGTTTTCAGAACAAAGGCCCACCATCTTACTCAATCTGACAAATCTGCTACTGATATCCCTGTTCCTATTAAATGACAATAATTCCAATTAATGGTTATTTAACCCTTTTCAGATACGTTCCAATATCTGTCATACGCTCTGGAGTGTACTTCAGGCATTGTTCATAACAGTAGGCAGCTTCGGCACATTTATTAGAGAAAGTGGAATGCATCGGGTTAATCATATAATAAATCATAGTACCCAGCATGCCCCAGATACGGCCACGGGTTTTATCTGAGTCAAACTTCATATCAGGCATATCATCCACAAATTTAGCATGCCACTGAATGAACTGATCACGCTTGGCAGAATCCTGGCGAAAATCATTCTGAAGTGACCAGAAGCGCTCCACTTGTCCTACTGGATTATCATGGTCGACCTTGAACAAATTATCTATGTCAATGTGAGCTTGTTCGATTGCAGCAATGGCTTCGGTCACTGCGCGGTGGATTTCAAAGCTGCTTGTACCAGTATGCAAGCGAAGAGGTTCGAGCGCACGTCTATCACCCATCTTACCCAGAGCTCTTGCTGCTGCCTCGATACGCCGCCAGTTTCCAGTTTCTAATTCTCTGCATAGAGCTTGAAAAACAGTCTCTCCACCTATCAGCCCAAGGGCATAATGAGCCCGCGAAGAAATGGACAGCATTTGAATGAGTGGTTTGATTACCGACTGCCCCATATGTGCCAGTTCTTTTGCCGCTTCAAAACTATCGTTTCCCAACTCACTATCCATATCTTCTTTTATATCTGGCGTTAGCTTGGCAATAAGGTCTTCAATTCTATCCTGATCAGTCTGTATATGTATAACTGGTTCCACTTTTTTTCTCCCAAATAATTTATCTAGAAAACTCATAGCATCCTCCTGTTTAAGGTTTAGTTATTAATATACTTATCCATATTTGAAAAATTCCATCGCTACCATAAAGAAGAGCTTAATTAGGTTTTTCTATGGCAAAAAGATAGGGTCACTATCAATTGCAGGATTATTGGTAAGGTTTATCTGGTCTGAACCATCTGCATTCATCATGTAGATATCAGCGTTTCCACCTTGCCAGGATACAAAGACAATTTTTTGTCCATCAGGTGAAAAATATGGAGAAAAGTTACCATCAGGGTTATTTGTAAGCCGCTTCACATCTGAACCATCTGAATTCATTATATAAATATCACAAATACCTTCAAGATTTCCTTCACGATCAGATTCAAAGACAATTTTTTGCCCGTCAGTTGAAAGGCAGGGAGCAGTATCAGATGCAGGATCATCCGTAAGCCGCTTTTGGTCTGAACCATCTGCATTCCCTATATATATATCCCAGTTTCCATCGTAGTCTTCATAACCAACAATTTTTTTATCAACAAGATAGGCGAAATTATCCCAGTAAACATCCGGATTTTCCATAGAATTTATCACTTCTGAACCATCAATGTTCATTACATATACATCGCTGCTTTTTTCAATGTCTGATTGAAAAGCAATTTTTTGCCCATCATTTGAAATTGGGGTAGTCAAAAGGATATAGTCATCTACAGTATTATTCGTAAGGTTTTCCGGTTCTGAGCCGTCTGCATTCATTATATAGATCTCATAGTCTCCATCACGATCTGAAGTAAAAATAATTTTACCTTCTATCTTTGTTTTTTTAATAGTTTCTTCTTCTACAAGTTCAATAGTCTCTTCCTGTGGTTTTTCAGCAACAGTTGTTTCTTCAAGAGATAGTTCATCTTTTGCCTGCTCTATGACTTTAGGTTCTGTACCTGTACAGGCAGGGATAAAGATTAGTACCGTAATAATAACTGATAAAGAAATAATAAATTTTAAACTTTTCATAATATTCTCTTTCTTTATATCCTTTTAACTTAAGCCAATAAATTTTAAATTGATTTTATATAATAAAAAAACCGACTACATCCCTTCGGTTTCGCTATTGGAGTAAGCTTTTCTATACAATGGCGCCCGACTATAATAGGAAAAGCCTCAAAGCTACTAAATTATTTTATTTATTAATTTATAAGTGATTAATAATGTTTAAATTATAAAACTAATATTATTTTTTGCAATTATTTCATTAAACATTAATCCTTATTAATTCTTTCAAAAATTGGTTCAAAATTTCGCGACCTTGGGTAGGCCAGTTAAGAAAAAACAAATTATTGGGTAAATTGTAGTTTGCTAATTGAAATTATGTCCTTAATAATTAGGTTCCAATTTTCAGAACAAAGGCCCACCATAAATTGATTCGGAATTTCGACTGACAGGGGAGTCATTAAGGTTCATTTTAATAATTCTGAAATTTTCAAGACTTCATTTTTATCAACCAATCTATTGTTAATATACTTATGCAGTATGCTTGATATTAATGTCTGATAAGGGATTCCTTCACTAACTGCAATAGATTGTATTTATATTGTATTTATATTGTAAATTAAATTGAGATGTTAAATAACTCTTTAAATTTTTATATCATTTTATTAATGCGCAGGATTATTAGGAGTTTAGCAACAGGTCCACAGACCCAACATGTAGTGCCTGCTCTAAATAACATAAAGCTCTTTTATACAGTGGTTTTATCGGAAGAGATAACCCGTGCAAATCGGGTCTTCATTAAATCAAGAAGTTTGGAGGAAGTGGGATCCACTTTATTCAATACCGCAAGATAGACACTGATCCAATCGGCAATAAAAATGCCATTGAATACCTTAACTGCATCACTTGGACCTTCCAGCATAATTTCTTCAAAACTAATTCCTTTTTCGATAAGAACACCTTTTAAAATCTCTATTCTTATCTTAGTAGGTTTTCTTGAATCCCTGTCAGAAATAAAAAGTACAAAAAATTTGTCTCTCAGTTCGGATTTCATTTCCCATGCAGCTATTTCGCCATGATCCAGTTCTGGCAGTGTATTGAAATGAGCAAAATTATTGCTGTTAAGACATATCTGGTTTTTCAATCTGAAACTCACTGTTTCGGTTAATCTATTGCTTCCATATATAATCGGAATATTATTAAAAAGGTTTATAGCAGTTCTTTTTGCAATATTTCTATATGTTTTTGTGTCTGGACTGAGCTCTCTTGAAAGTTCGAATATTGCGTTTTCAACTTCATCCCAATCTATTCCCAGAAGGCATTCTTCTTTGTCACTGCAGATATCAACAGCACCTGCTTTATTTAGTATATTTACAATAAATACATAAATATAGCCCACTGCCATTCTGGATATTATGTCAGCTTCATATTTGATAAGCCTCAAGTTTTTGTTACTGTCTGCCATATCTTTTAATTTACCGCCAGTAGTAATAGCAAAGACTTCCAAACCCATATTAAGGGCTTCATCGACTGCCCCAAGCACTTCAATCGAATTACCACTGTGGGAAATGGCGATAACCAGTGTATCTTTATCTACCCAGCGGGGTAAATCTGCTTTGGGGCAGAAAATAATAGGAATATTTGATCTGTTTATTTGCAGTGAATCTATTAATCTGTAGGCAGTGTTGGCCGAATTTCCTACACCCAGAATCAGTGTATTTTTATATTTTTTGTTGAGGGATATTTCTTGCTTCCGGATAATATTTTCCGCTGCTTTAAACTGTTTGGGGAAATCGTAGAGAGTTTTTATCATTTTTTCCGGTATGCTTTCGAGAATTCTTTTTTCGTTATCCAGTAAGTCCATTGGTCTCCTTTAGATAATGATGGAAATGTGATAAAGAATTACTTTTTATTTCAGAGTAAATATTATAATATTTATGCCAATAACACAATTTTACTGTATAAAAAATGATTCTTAAAGACCTTGCTTTATGTCTTGACAGGATTTTTAACAAACATCTTGCTTTAATCTGGGATAAGACAGGCTTACAAGTCGGAAATCTGGAAAGAGATATAAAAAAAATTCTTGTGGCTCTGGATATAACCAGTGATGTCGCAGGTGAAGCAGTAAGCACAAACTCTGATTTGATACTAGCCCATCATCCATTAATATTTAATTCTCTTGATACTATTTTGAGTTCGAGAACCGGTGAGAGGAAAATACTGGAACTGATAAAAAACGAAGTAGCAGTTTACTGTGCTCATACCAATTATGATTCGATGGCAGGAGGACTAAATGATCTTGTTGCCGGTAGTCTTGGTTTGGTTAATGTAAAAATAATTGAAGAGCAATATGAGCAATGGTATAAGTTCGTTGTGTTTGTGCCTGGAGAGGCAGAGGAAAAGATTAGAGAAGTTATTTGCCGGTGTGGTGGGGGCAGATGGCAAAATTACTCATGCTGCACTTTTAATATAGAAGGGAAAGGTACTTTCATTCCTCACGAGGGATCAAAACCTTATACAGGTAAAGTTGGCCGTATGAATTATGTTGATGAAGTAAGAATAGAGTGTATTGTAAATGAAAGAGACCTGGATTGTCTTATTAATGCGGTTGTAGAAGCTCATCCCTATGAAGAAGTAGCATATGATGTATATAAGATTGAAAATAAGTTTAAAGGAACCGGGCTTGGGAGATGGGGAGAGCTAAGACAGCCACAGCCTTTTAAGAGTTTTGGAGAGAAGATCAGGCAGGAGCTTGGAATCGAAGCTTTTGGGTGGATGTCTAAGGAAGAGATAGATACTGGCGATAAGAAAATTGGCAAAGTAGCAGTAGTGTGCGGCAGCGCAAATTCCATAACTCAACACCTGATAGATGTAGAATGTGATCTGGTTATAGTAGGTGAGATTGGTTATCATAATGCTTTACGGATCGTAGAAAGTGGTAAAATACTTATTGCGGCGGGACATGGCAGCAGCGAGGCTCTGGCTGTTGACGGTATGGCGGGCAGACTTAAGGATTTCCTTGAGAAAGAAAAAATTAAAATTGACATATTAAGAAGCAAATCAGGCTATAAATCCTGGAGGTATAAGATTGACTGAGACAAAATTTAATGTAGTAGATCTGGTGGAGTTGCAGCTGGTGGAAAATGCAATTTCTGCAAGGTCTTCTGAGATGGAAAATATTAAAAGCAGCAAGGAGCAGGCTTCTGCCCTTGAGGAATTGAAAAAAACCACAGAAGAATTTGATAAGATAAATAATGTATATACTGGTCTCGAAAGCAGGCGTAAAAAATTAGAGGATACTGTTGAAATGCAGAATGAGAGAATCAAAAGCAATGAGGGTAAACTCTTCAGTGGCACCATTACAAGCGCAAAGGAGCTGGAAAATTACCAGGAGGAAGTAAAGATATTAAAACAAAAGAATTCGGAAATGGAAGATCAGATATTGGAACTTATGATTGAACTGGAAGAAATGTCTGATAAAGTAAAGCTGGCCCAGGCAGAGAAAGATAAAGCAGAAGCAAATGTTAACCGGATAAATAACGAAATAAATGAAAAAATAGAGGTTTTAAAACATATCATAGAGGGATTAAAAAAGAGAAGAGATGATGTTATCTCAAGGATACCTTCCGATCATTTAAATAAGTATAGGGAACTCAAGGGTAAAAAAGGTGGTATTGCTGTTGCTGTCCTGAAAGATAATTTTTGTAATGTATGCAATATGCAGATACCGGCAATTGCGGCTGAAAAGATCGAAGATGTAGATGAAATCTACCAGTGTCCGTTATGCGGCAGAATAGCTGTAATTTACAGGAGTGAGATAGATGTTATAAAGAAGGAGCTTGAATCTTAAATGGCGAAAGGGACTTACCGTTATTTAAAAATATATTTTGATGGTGGTTCGAGGGGAAACCCTGGCCCATCAGCAGTTGGTGCCGTGGTGTTTGATGATAAGGATAATAGACTCGAGGAGCTAAGCTCTTATATTGGTGAGTATACCAATAATATGGCTGAGTATCTGGCGCTTGAAAAGGTTCTCGATCTGGTCGAAAAATATAACTCTAAAAAAATAATTCTTTTTACTGACAGCAAACTTCTAAATAACCAGATTAAGAAAATCTGGAAAATAAAAGACAGCAACATTTTAAAAATATATCTTAAGGTGTCCGAGAAACTTGCAAGGTACGATCTTGTGGACTTGAGGCTTATCCCAAGGGAGCATAACGCAGAGGCTGACAGGCTTGTAAATAAGGCACTTGATAAAAAAGAGTTTACCTACGAAGGGGAATCAAAGGTAAGTTTTGGAAATATAGATGAGTAGTGCTTGTATTGATTTTCCGAAAAATATCTGTAATATATAACCGGAGTTAGCCGAGTAGTCGCGCAAGCTTTGCTTGTGAGGAAAGTCCGGGCTCCACAGGGCAGGATGCTGGGTAATGCCCAGCGGGATCGGTTTAAAGACTGATTTCAGCGCCAGTGCAACAGAAAATATACCGCCGGAATTATATATTCCGGTAAGGGTGAAATGGCGAGGTAAGAGCTCACCGGCAGTCTGGTGACAGGCTGGCCTGGTAAACCGCATCCGGAGAAAGGCCAAATAGGGAAGTATAAGGTGGCCCGCCTTCTTCCGGGTTAGGCCGCTAGAGGTAAATAGCAATATTTATCCCAGATGGATGACTACTGATGTTTGTGATTGATTTCATGAGCATTACAGAACTCGGCTTATAGGCTAACTCCAACTATTTTTTATCTTTTAAGCCGGCTAAATAGGGTATATTTCTTAGGTTATCCTTATAGTTTTTACATTACAAAAGCAAAATTTTACAGTTTCAATTATACAGGGGATAAGTAATTTTTCAATTTAATTTTTCTATTTAGTACAAGAATTATTTAGTAAAAAAAATTTAAGAGCTATTTACAATATTATGCTAATCTTGATATATTATTGATGGATCGTGGATCACGAACGGCAAGTCCCTGAGGAGGCTTGTTTCATTTATGGAAACATTTTTAATCCGTATCTTAAATAATCAGATTCCGGGAATTGTCTATAAATTATATTTTCTAATACTTTGTTAGAGTTACCATCAGAAGATATAGTTATAGAGGTGAAAATAGTTAGAGAAAGTAATAAAGAAAAAAAATTTATTGAAGAATTAAATACTGATATCAGTAGTTACCATAAACATCCTAATACTAAAGTGCTTTTTGGATTTGTTTATGACCCCCTTTCATAAAGTAACAAATCATAATTGGTTTTATGAGTTGAATGGAGAAAGAAGCCATGGTGAGGTATCTTACGAGGTAGAAGTTATTGTAAATCCTTAAATTAGAATAGGATATAAAAATTCGTTAAATATATCAAATAAGATATTAATAAAAGCATTAGGAAATGTGAGTAAAAAATGGAAGAGGAATTAATTGAATTAAAAAGAAGTTTAAATGAGCTAGATTTGGATGAGAATCAGCAAAATAAAAAAGACCTTGAAAAGTGGAAGAATAATTTCTGGAAATTTATTGAAGTATATGGAAGTAAGTATAATTGGTGTAAAAAAGAATTTGAGAACATTCATTCCCTAAAAGGTGTTAATGGTTTTTGGGCTGATGATAAAGAAATGATTCCCCCAAAAAATTCAGTTAGGGGTCATATTGATAGCTATAAAAAGTTATTTGAAAAAATTGAAAATAGGGAGTAATAGATAAGGTGGTAAAATTTTAAGGTATAATAGTATGCTTTAAATTCTTTATCAATAATTCTTTTATAGTTATTATTCAATTAATGGTTTAACATGGATTGCAAATTTAAATATATCTTTTAAATATTTGTAAATTATAATTCGACTTACAAGTTAAAAATAAACATAAATTCCATACACTTTTTGATTATAAATATTGTTTTTATAGAGTCAGTAAAAATAGGTGATTATAAATATTGTTTTTATTAAAAAACAATATTGAAGATACATAGAATTGTTAAAAGATTTAAACTTGAAGGAAACAGGTCAATAGCCCACAGGTTAAGAGGAAAACCTTCAAACAGAAAAAAATCTTTAAGTTTAAAAGAAAAAGTACTAAACCTTTACAGGAACAAGTATCATGATTTCGGCCCCACATTTGCAGTGGAAAAGCTATACCAGCTTGATAAAATAAAGATTGGTAAAGAAACGTTGAGAGGATGGCTAATAGAAGCTGGACTGCAAAAAAAAGAAGGAAAACAAGGCCACACAGACTATACAGGGAAAGGAAGCATAGTTTTGGAGAAATGCTTCAGGTAGACTGATCAGAGCATGTCTGGTTTGAAGATAGAGGGCCAAAGTCAAGTTTTTTAGGCTGTATAGACGATGCCACAAACAATGTATTTGGCAGGTTCTATACTCATAAAGAAACAATACCCACTCTTGACTGTTTTTATCGCTACACGCAAAAATACGGCCTTCCTGTAAGTGTCTACATAGATAAGCATACAACATACAGGTCAACAGCCAGGCCTTCAATTGAGTAAGAACTAAACGGACTGACTTCACAGTCTCAGTTTCAAAGGGCAATGAGTGAACTGGGAGTAGAAATAATATATGCAACAGCCCCCAGGCAAAAGGCAGGATTGAGCGCTTATTTGAAACATTTCAGGACAGGCTGGTAAAAGAGCTCAGGCTTGCAGGCATTGATGACATAAATGATGCAAATGCTTTCCTGGAAGGGTACTTGCCCCTCCATAATAAAAAGTCCTCTTTTCCCAGCCTGAGCGGCATAGATATGCACAGAAAGCCTCATGCAAATATTAAAAGTGCATTATGCATTAAAAACAAAAGAGTTCTAAGAAACGACAACACTATTTCATATTGCAAAAATTTGTATCAAGTACTTGACTGTACATTGGCTAAAAAAGTTGACATAGAAGAAAGTCTTGATGGAAATATTTATTTAATAACAGAAAAAAATTAAGATATAGTAAAATAGATAAAAGACCAGGACTAGAAAAATTACAAAGTGAGGCAAAGCAACCAGTATCCTATAAGCCAAAGTCTTACCACCCATGGAGGGGTAAAATGAAAGGTAGGGGAGTATTAGTAAGTAAGATATAAAAGAGGACATTTCTAATTGGCTGTGACATTTTTTAGGTGCAGATTGACATAACATAATATTAGTCTTAAAATAAGTCATAAATTTACTTAAAATAATAGATCTAGTTTTAAATTAAAAAAAAGGGTATTTAATGAATAATAATAAAGATATAAAAATTCTACGTGAATTAACGAAAAGGTATCTAGAAGTCGCTGAAAAACCTATACAAGAAGAACGTCGAAGACTTTGGCTTGACCATAATAGTTTAAAACACTCCCGTATTCCTATTCTAGTAACTTTTGGAATGTGGAACATGTGGTGTAGAAAGGTTTTTGGAGATCATACTATGAAATGCAAAGATCTTTTTTTTAGAGAGCAAGAAAGAAATCTTCGCATGCTTCTTTTTCATGATAAAATTTGCGATGATTATATTTTTGAACCCTGGATAAATTTAAAAGCTACATTACTAAATAAACCTGAAAATTTATGGGGCCCAGAAATATCCATACCTAATATAAATGGAAATATTACTCATAACTTTGAGTATCATGCTGCGATTCGTAACTGGGAAGATATGAAAAAAATAAAGAAACCCCACCATATGGTAGATGAAGTAACTACCAGTTTTAATTTTAATCGATTAAAAGAAGCAATTGGTGATCTTATAGAAATTAATTTAGATAGGGGACCAATTTTTCAAACATTCCATGCTGATATTTCAACACACATAGCTTTTTTAAGGGGTTTAGAACAAATAATGTTGGATATGCATGACTCACCAAAAGAATTACACAACCTAGCAGTCTTCTTACGTGATGGTATTCTTTCGGCTCAAGAAGAGGCCGAGAGAAAAGGAGATTGGAGTTTGACTAGTCAAGAGAATCAAGAATTCTGCTATTGTCATGAACTTGAAGCGCCTAAAGCTAATTCTGGAAGTCGATTACGTAAAAATCTTTGGTTTCATACTGCTGCTCAGGAATTTACTTCTGTCTCTCCGGCTATGCATAATGAATTTTTACTAAAATATCAGATACCAATTATTGAAAAGTTTGGTTTGGTAGCATATGGATGTTGTGAAGATTTAACTAAAAAGATTAATATGTTACGAAAAATAAAAAATTTACGTGTAATTGCCGTAGCCCCTGTAGCAAATGTTCAAATTTGTGCTGAACAAATTGGACAAGATTATGTATTTTCTTGGCGCCCAAATCCAACTAATATGGTTTCTTCTGGATTTAATGAAGATCTTATTAACCAAATTATTAGAAATGGTCTAAAAAAAGCAAAGGGGTGCATAGTTCACATTCATTTGAAGGATATCGAGACCATAGAAGGTGATTTATCACGTTTATCCAAGTGGGTTCGGATTGTTCGAAATGTAACAGATAAATAAAGTTAAAATTGCCATTAGGATAATAGATTTGAATCTAAAATTCTTGATCACAAAACCTTTATAATATAGCACTTGATTTTACTTAATATTAGTCTTAAAATAAGACTTATTATTAAATGTAAATTAGATAATACGGAGAAATAACTTATTATGACTGCTAAATTTGTATCTGCAAACACACGTACTTTGAGAGAGATTAATAAATCTTTAGTTCTTTCAGCAATTAATAGCAAGGACTCTATTTCACGTATTGAAATTGCAAGAGCAACTAATCTAAGTGTGGCTACTGTAACAAATTTAGTTTCAGAACTTTTAAAGGAAAAAACTATTATAGAAACTGGGTATAAAGAATCAACCGGTGGCAGAAGGTCTGGACTTATAGAAATAAATTCGAATAACTTATTTATAATTGGAGTGGAATTAGGTGAAAGTGAGATTATTATACTTTTAGTAAATTTCAAACTTGAAAAAATATCCTTTAAAAAAATACCTCTTGATGAAGGTGAGAATAAACCTGATAAAATTATTACTATTATTATTAATTTAATCAAATCCGAAATTAATAATAACAACATTTCCATTGAAAAAGTCATAGGAATAGGCATTGGAGTTCCAGGATTAGTAGACAGTGAAAATGGAGTATCAATTTTTGCACCAAATTGGGGTTGGCATAATGTAAACTTGAAAAATGCTATTGAAAAAAAATTAAGAATTCAAACCTTTGTTGAAAATGGTGCCAATGTAATGGCTTTAGGAGAGAGATGGATTGGTGCTGCTAAAGGAATTAATAATGTAATTTCTTTGATTATAGGAACAGGATTAGGTGCTGGTATTATCGTTAATGGTGAAGTTTGTCGTGGAATTTCTGAAAGTGCAGGGGAGTGGGGGCATATGACCATAAATGTCAATGGCCAGAAATGCGGTTGTGGCAGTATGGGTTGTCTTGAAGCATATGCAGGTGTGCGGGCAATTTTAAGAAGAACAGAAGAAATTATTTCATCTACTAAAAAGGATACAATTTTAAAAAAGATAGACAAGAAAAAGCCTAGTAATGTGGTAAAGAAAATAATAGAAGCAGCATTAAAAGAAGATCCTATAGCTATTCAGATTTTAGAAGAAACTGGAAAGTATTTAGGAATAGGAATCGCAAATCTGATTAATCTTTTTAATCCTGAAGTAGTGATTCTTGGGGGTTGGGTTGAAATGGAAGCAGGGAAAATTTTATTACCAATAATCCGCTCCACTGCTGAGAAGTACGCTTTGAAGTTTCCATTTAGTTCTGTAAAAATTGTAATTTCTGAATTGGCTGATCAGGCCATTGTTATTGGCGCATCAACTCTAGTATTAAATAATTTTATTCGACCTCCAAGAATTAAAAGCTTGGTGAATGTTTGATAATATAAAATAATTATCAATATTATATTAAGAAGAAAGGAGGCGATGATAAAAGATATTGGTTAAAAACTTTTCTAAGGGAGGTGATGGTTATTGAGAAAAATAAAAAAAGAATAATGAGATTTGCTTAAATGTACGCTATACCATACAGCATAAAAAAATTTAAACAAATCTCGGGAATAATTTTACTAAAAGTCATTTTATAAGTAAATCAGAAGAAGAGAGTGAGTAAAATGAAGAAAGTGTTTTTAACAGTGTTTATTGTGATCATCTGTGTGTCTATTACAACTATGTTATCCTTAGTGGGTTGCAAAACAGAAGAAAAAGAAGCAAATGTTGTAGAAGATGTTGAAGAGACAGAAGATGTAGCTGAAGTAGAGGAAACCGAGGAAGAAGACATTGCCACTCCAGTAACAATCAAGTTATTGCACCAGCTTGATGATCCTCAGACTGCAAAGTTTGAGGAAATTGTCGCTAATTTTGAAGCAGAAAACCCAAACATTAAACTAGAGCTGGAGCGAAACAACGAAGCCAACTATTATGAGAAACTAGTAACCACTATAATTGGTGAAGATGCTCCCGATATTGCTAGGATCGAATATCCAAAAGCAGCACAATATATTGCTGCTGGGTATATTGCAAATCTAGATTCCTATATCTCAGCAGATTTTTTTGATGGCTTCTTTGAAAGTACATTTCTACCAGTTTTAAAGGACGGCTCGCATTATGGAATTCCACAGAGTATAGATGCACTAGTACTATTTTATCGGACAGATATGTTTGAAGAGGCAGGAATTGCTTCCCCTCCTGCAACATGGGATGAATTAATAACAGTTGCCCAGCAGTTAACTAAAAAACCCGATGTATATGGTATAGGATTGTTTGGAGGATGGGGCCCATTTGAATTCTATCCTTGGTTTTTCCAAGCAGGAGCAGAGATGTTTGAAGAACAGGACGGTAAGTTAATCCCCGCTTTTAATAGTGATGCAGGAGTTGAGGCACTACAGTTATGGGTTGACTTGATTCACAAATATGAAGTAATGCCAGAAGGGAGTAGTACTTATACCGAAGATGATGTAAAGGGAGGTTTTTTGGCAAAGAGTATCGCTATGTTTACTTCTGGCCCCTGGACCATAACAAGCATGAAAGCAAATACTGATATGGATGGAAAATGGGCTATTGCACCACTACCAGAAGGAAAAGAGAAGGCCACAGTACTGGGTGGACTTGATTTCTTAGTTATGGAACAATCACAGTATAAAGAAGAAGCTGTAAAGTTCCTAACATACTTTTATCAGGATGATATCCAGTTGGATTGGGCTAAATCTTTTAATCTGATACCCATTAAGAAATCTTCATACCAAGATTCGTTTTTTAGCGAAGATCCAATAATGCAAGTATTCTCTGAACAATTAGAGGTAACAAAACCCATACCAACCATCCCTGAAATGGCAGAAATAAGTGATTTATTTGGGAAAGCAATACAATCAGCCATGATTGGGGAAAAGTCCCCGGAGGAAGCACTTAATGAAGCTGCACAAATGGCAGAGGATATACTTGAGAGATAATAAGTTACATAATCTCTATGCTGTTTATTCAGTTGATACACACCCCCTTATATATTTTAGGGGGTGTGTAAATTGAATACAGTAAAACGACTTATAAAAGGTTTCAATAGAAATAGACTAGCCTATATTCTTATTCTACCCTCGGTGTTATTAGTTGGTGGTATTGTTTTATACCCTGTAATAAAAATTTTCTGGATGAGTTTCTTTGAAATAGAGCCAATGTATAATCCACAACCTATATTTTCAGGAGTCAATAATTATTTAGAAATCCTAAAAGATCACACCCTTAGAAATGCACTTTTACAAACTGCGTATTGGACATTTGGTTCAGTAATTATACAGTTTATTTTAGGTTTTGGAGCTGCACTTATTCTTAGTGAAACCTTTAAGGGTCGTGGTCTTACTAGGTCATTACTCTTAATACCCTGGGCTATGCCATCTGTAGTAGGTGCTTTAGCTTGGAAATGGATATACCATGGACAATATGGTCTTTTAAATAGTGTGTTAAGGTTTTTGAATATTATAAGCAAAAATGTAAACTGGCTTGGTAACATATCTACTGCTATGATTTCTGTAATAATTACTAATAGCTGGAGAGGTTTTCCATTTATGATGATTATGTTATTGGCTGGACTTCAAAATATTCCAAATGGAATATACGATGCCGCTGCTGTTGATGGTGTATCCTTCTGGCAACAAATAAGATATATAGTAATACCCTTGCTGAAGCCAGTTATATTCGTAGTTATATTGCTAGCAACTATCTGGACCTTTAATAATTTTACATATATTTATATTCTTACAGGAGGTGGCCCTGCAGGAAGGACAGAAGTTCTAGTTACTTTTGTCTATAAACAAGGTTTTGAATATTTTCATTTTGGATATGCGGCGTCTCTCTCAGTAATACTTTTTATAGTTATTTTTGCACTCAGTCTAGTTTATATAAAATTTATGAGATTAGAGGAATTTAAATAGTGTTTTTTTTAAGAAATAAAAAATTTAAATATATATCAATAGCAATATTAATTTTATTAATAGTTTTTTCTCTTGTTCCATTTCTTTGGATGCTTGTTACATCATTTAAAAATAGTACAGAGACATATACCAGTCCTCCTGTCTGGATACCCAAACAACCTACATTGGATAATTATAAATATATTCTGCAGAGAGGAAATTTTGGCATTTACTTTCGCAACAGTATAATAGTAGCATTAGCAACTACTATAATAACTTTAATTGTTGCTATTTCTGCTGGTTATTCATTTTCTAGGCTTAAGTTTCCAGGCTGGAAGTATATCTTCCTGACATTTTTAGTTACCCAAATGTTCCCCAGCGTTCTCCTAATAATTCCATTATTTCAAATAATAAAAGCCATGAATATATTAAACACCCTTTATGCTTTGGTGCTTTCATATATTTCTTTTAATTTACCTTTATGTGTATGGCTATTAAAAGGTTTCTTCGATCAGATCCCCCTGGAGCTAGAAGAGGCAGCTATGATAGATGGGTGCTCTCGTGTATCTGCATTAATACGGGTAATTTTACCTGTATCTATTCCTGGAATCATGGCAACAGGGGTTTTTGCTTTTATAGGAGCTTGGGATGAACTAGTATTTGCAATGACCTTTACATCTAGTGATAATGTCCGGACTCTTACTATTGGACTTCAGAGATTTATTACATCTTATGAGATTCGATGGAATCACTTAGCGGCAGGCTCTGTAATAGTAGCAGTTCCCGTTGTAATTATGTTTCTTTTCGTTCAAAGGTTCCTTGTAAAGGGCGCACTGACAGGATCCATTAAAGGATAAAAATATCTAAAATAAGATATCTTAAGGGTATAAATTCATGTTGATAAAAAATAGTCTTTTTTTAAATGGTAAAAAAAACCTAATATTTAGTGGAGAGGTTCATTTTTGGCGCATAAATCCAAAGTATTGGGAAAAATGTCTGAAAAGCCTTAAGGCAGCAGGTATCAATATAGTTTCTACATATGTCAGTTGGAGAAGACATAGTGTTTCTCCATTTGAAAATGATCTTACAGGTAAGACAGACGCCAGGCTTGATTTATCTGCATTTTTGAATCTTTGTAAAAGGACTGGTTTATGGGTACATTTAAAACCGGGACCCTGGATTTGTGCCGAGGAAGAAAATGGGGGGTACCCTGACTGGTTGATTAATGATAATGAAATCCTAGTGAGAGATAATAAAGGCCAAATGGTTATTGGTTATAATCCCCCTCACAATAGTTATTTTCCGAGCTATCTGCATCCTAGATACTTGGAATATGTGAAAAAGTGGTTAACTGATATAGATTTGCTTATTCGTGATTTATGTTATCCCAAAGGCTCTATTGTTCTTATTCAGTTGGATAACGAACCCAGCATGACATTCCATGATAAAATGTTTGAGTCAGATTATAATTCTATAAACATTAAAAATAACGGATTCTATCAAAAGTGGTTACAGGAAAAATATAAATCAATTAAGTATTTAAATAATGCTTATAAAATGAACTATAATTCATTTATTGATGTAAAAGCACCTGTAAATCTTGACATAAACCATCTTTATGAACTACAAAAATATAATGATTGGGTCGATTTTAAAGAATGGCTTATAGCTAAGCATGTTGAAACCCTTCGAAAAATTCATATTAAAAATGGTATAAAAGGTATTTTATTCACGGTAAACTTCAACCAACATACACCAATGTCTGTACCAAATAATTGGAAAAGATTAGAACAGGCAGCAAAAGGCATTGCAGGGTATGATTATTATGCTACCCCACCATTAGTAAAGAAGAATATTGTTGATTTTATAAAAGCCATTAATTATAGCTTAGCCGTATTGAAAGTACCTTGGGCACCAGAAATGATGTGTGGCATATGGAAATTAGATAATGGTGAGAAGATTTTTACCAACAGAGACCAATTAATCAGACAAGTAAGGATGATGAGTCTACTTGGCCTTGCATATGGACTCAAGGGATTAAATTTTTATATGTTTTGTAGTAGGGAGAATTGGGAGCATGCTCCAGTCAGTGAGAAAGGACAAATTACTCATATGCGTGATATTCCGGAGAAAGTCCTGAATTTAGTAAAATCTATAAAAGATTTTAATTCTCTTAAGAAGGACCAAAAAGTTGCGGTTATGTATTACAGGCCTTATGCATGGGAGTCTTTCATATCGGAAAATAAAGATATAAAAATAGATAGCTCAAGACTAGGTCATGCCTATTATCTATTTGAGACCATATATGATGTTTTGGCTAACTTGAATTATGACCCAGCAATTTTTGATCCTTTTATAAATAAAAAAATCAATATGAATAAATATAAAATAATATTTATCCCATCAAGTATTTATATGGATAAGTCTACCCAGAAACTAATAGAAGGATATGTAGAAAAAGGTGGAATTGCAGTATTTTTATCTGAAATACCTAGTCTTGATGGGGCTTTTAAACCTTATTTGCATTTTAAAACGCATGCAAAATATGCAAAAAATAGTGTACAAGAAGAGCTGGATATAAAAGAATTTTTAATCGAAAAAGGAAAAATAATAAAGATAGGTAGCATTTATTTTAATGATAGCGGTAAGAAAAACAAGCAAAAGATTGTCAATATCTTTGATTCATTATTAATGAAATTTCGATTGAGACCACCGGTGGAAACTGATGATAGTCATGTACTTACAGTTGTTCAAAAAAATGTATATGAGGAAATACTGTTTTTAATAAACACAGATACTAGGACTAAGGAAGTTAGGTTGAAATTTAGTGAACATGGAAAAGGAATGTTACAGGATGTTTTTTCAAGAAAAGTTTCTTTGCATATAAAAAATAGTGAGTGCATCATTAGTATTGATAGGTTAAGCGTAAAAGTTTTTCGCATAGTAAATTAATAAACTTCTTCTTTTCTATAATTATTAAATAGGGAATGTTGGGATAGCAGAATGCGTAGTAGTATTCCGTCTGTAGACAAGCGAATGGCAGAAGTTTGGTGGAGTTCTGAGAAGCATCCAAAAGATGAAGCATGGTATCAAGGTCCTATGAATGTAGAATTTAAACTAGATAAACAACCAAATTTAAAGATAACAAACCCAAATGGAATATCTGAGATAACAATAAATATAAATTCAGAGATAACCTATCAAACTTTCCAGGGAATTGGATCATCTTTAGAGGAATCAACAGTATACAATCTTTCAAGAATGTCTGCCTCTAGGAGAAAAGAAGTTTTAGAACATCTAGTTGACCCAATAAAAGGCATAGGAATGAATTTGATGCGAATATGTTTTGGCTCATCTGATTTTACTGGACGAGAATGGTATTCGTATTGTGATCAGCTTAAAGAAAAAGAGGGGTCAAATCTTGAATATTTTTCTATACAGAAGGATATTGATTATAACATAATATCAGTAATTAATGAGGCCCTAAGTTATAATCCTAAATTAAAGTTTATAGCAGCACCTTGGAGCCCTCCAGGATGGTTGAAAATTAATACAAGAAAATTATGTGGAGGGCATATAAATCCCAATTATTTTAATGTGCTAGCTCAATATTATTCTAAGGCAGTTGAGGAATACGAATCAAATGGAATTCCAATACATGCTCTTTCAATTCAAAACGAACCAGGGGTGGATAGGTCTGATATGCCAAGCTGTTTCTTCACGTGGCAGAATGAGAGAGATTTTATAAAGATAATTAAGGAAAAGTTTGAAAAGAATAATATAAATACAAAATTATGGATACTTGACCATAATTTTGACATGGCCCTAAGTTTTGCAGGAAGGATTCTGACTGATGTTGAGGCTGAAATAGTTACAGATGGTATTGCTTTTCATGATTATTCCGGTGAACCAAGCGAAATGACAAAACTGCATAATTTGCATCCAGCAAAAGAAATGTTTCTTACAGAACGTTCGGTATGGGGTACTAAAGGGATGAATAGGATAGTCAAGTATTTTAGAAACTGGGCGTGCACTTATAATTCATGGGTAACAATGCTTGATAGCAATAGATTACCAAATAATGGACCCTTTAAAGTTGATCCAACACTTGTTATTCAGGATGTTTCTAACTTTAATAACTACTGGTTTATTCCAGAATATTATATGGTAGGCCAGTTTTCAAAGTTTATACAATATGGAGCAAAAAGAATAAAAAGCAACAATGGCAATAAAACAACTATCACTAATGTGGCTTTTTTAAACCCTGATAATACGATAATTCTGATCGTTGTGAATCAGACTTCTTCAAATAAAAAATTTAAAATACTGGAAAAGGATAAACAGATAACAACAAAAATTCCAGCAAAAACTGTAGCAACATATAAATGGTTAGTTTAATCAAGAAATTACATTAAAGCTATAGTATGTAGCCTGAAAGGATAATTTTTATGAAAAGAAATATTAGTAAACTTCTATCACTAATGACCTTAGAAGAGAAAGCAGGTTTATGTTCAGGTAACAGCCTTTTTCGCACAAAAGATCTTAAAAGATTGGGGGTACCTTCTATACTTTTTAGTGATGGACCCCATGGCTTAGGTTTAGTGAAAGAGACTCCTGAACAGAAAGACATAAAATGTAATGTAAAATCTACCTGTTTTCCAACCGGTTCCTGCCTTGCAGCAAGCTGGGATAAGGAGCTTTTAAGAGATATAGGAGAAGCATTAGGAAAAGAATGTCAGTCTGAAGGTGTCAGTATCCTACTTGGTCCAAGCTCAAATATAAAGCGTACCCCATTATGCGGGAGGAATTTTGAATATTTCTCGGAAGATCCATATCTATCTTCAAAACTTGCAGCAAGTTACATTGATGGTGTACAGAGTCAGGGTGTGGGGACTTCACTTAAGCATTTTGCAGTATACAATCAAGAATATAGAAGATTTTCAACTAATGTTATTATTGACGAACGGACTTTAAGAGAGATATACCTATCAAATTTTGAAGAAGCTGTAATAAATTCAAAGCCTTGGACTGTTATGGGAACTTATAATATCTTAAATAATACATGGGGTTCACAAAACGAGTATCTGTTGACAAAGGTATTAAGGGATGAATGGGGATTTGAAGGATTTGTAGTATCTGACTGGGGAGGATTAAATGACAGGGTAGCTGCTCTAAAAGCAGGTCTGGACCTTGAGATGCCGTCTTCTAATGGTATAAGGGATAAAGAGATAATAGAAGCAGTAAAAGCTAATGAACTTCCTGAAAGTATCCTTGACAGTGCTGTAGCAAGGATATTAAAAATTATATTTAAGGCGGTAGATAATAGAAAGGAAAATGCAACTTATAATATTGAAGCTCACCACAAACTTGCTGGTAAGGCCGCGAGGGAATCAATTGTTCTTTTAAAAAACGAAAATAATATACTTCCTCTTAAAAGAGGAGCAAGAATTGCTATAATCGGTGCTCTTGCTAAACAACCAAAATATCAGGGTTTGGGAAGCTCACTTGTAAATCCCACAAAGGTTGACACCACAATTAATGAGATTCAAAGATTATCGAGTGGTGCAGCAAATATTCTATATGCACAAGGTTACAACCTGGATGATGAAAGAATTGATACTAATCTAATAGATGAAGCCAAAAGGAAAGCAGCCCAGTCGGAAGTAGCAGTAATTTTTGCAGGACTTCCAGGAAAATACGAATCAGAAGATTATGACCGATTACGCATGTCTTTACCGACTAATCATAATAAGTTAATAGAAGAAGTTGCCGCTATACAATCAAACTTGATTGTTGTTCTTTCAAATGGCGCATCTGTTGAGATGCCTTGGGTAGAAAATGTAAAGGGCATTCTTGAGTCATATTTATGTGGACAGGCTGGAGGGTCTGCAATAGCAAAAATAATTTTTGGAATTTCTAATCCATGTGGAAAACTGGCGGAGACGTTTCCAAAAAGAGTCGAACATAATCCTTCATACTTAAATTATCCAGGATATAAAGATAGAGTCGAATACAAAGAAGGGATATTTGTAGGATATAGATACTTCGATACTAAGAAGATTGAACCGTTATTTCCATTTGGGCATGGCCTAAGTTATACAAGTTTTAGATATATTGATATAAACGTAGATAAAGAGGAAATTAGTGACAAAGAAATTCTTAATGTAAAAGTAAGAATAAAAAATACTGGGAAAATGACCGGTAAGGAGATAGTCCAACTCTATGTGAGCGATATTAAAAGTGAGATCATTAGACCAAATAAGGAATTAAAAGGATTTGAAAAAGTAGAACTTGAACCCGGAGAAGAAAAGAGGATAAATTTTCTTCTTGATAAAAGATCTTTTGCATACTATAACACAGAAATATCTGACTGGCATGTCGAGACAGGTGAATTCAAGATTCTTATTGGGAGTTCTTCTAGGGATATTCGACTTGAGAAGAAAGTATATGTTAAATCAACTAAAGAGATTAAAAGAAAATATACTTTAAATTCAACTTTGGAAGATATCTTAAATGATGTTGATAAAGAACATATTGGAAAAGAACTTGTAAAATATCTTAAAACCAGTGGAACAATGTTCGAACTTCTTGGACTTAAGGGCTTATCAGCAGAAGAAGTGGATGAAAAGATTAATAGCTTTGCACTATATAGTTTGCCTTCTAGATCAAATGGTAATTTTAAAACCTGTCAAATAAATGAGTATTTAGAAAAACTAAATAAAAGGTAACTCTTACGATATTTAACAACAAGCTATCTTTTAAAACCAATCAATCGGGAACATTGTTGTACTACCGTTCCAAATATTTTGTTTCTAATAAATATTTTCATATAATGCGAATTTCAGGTTTTATAAGAAATGGGAACTGTATCTTTTAGAGAAAGTTCAAATAATTCTATTGATCTCTTCCTTAAAATTATCAAACGTGGTTTTGATCTTCTCGACAAGGTCTTCTATCCTTGAAGGATGCAGATCAAGCGCATAGGCATGTGAGAAAAAGTGCCTGAATGCAAGAAATTCCTTTAGTTTGTTGGCTAGCTCATCAGAAATGATGTTTTTACTTTTTGCTGTTATTAATAATTCCTGATGCCATGAAGATCCTACAGGTATTTTAAAAGATCTTGTTTTTAAAGACCTGTTTCAATATATTCTCGATCCCGTTATAGAAATTATGAATAAGAGTTGCCAGGCCGGCTAACTCTAACTGAGATAATTCGGAGATAGCTTTATCGGGAATTAAAGATAAAATATTCTCTATAACCTCATATTCTGCTTCAACACGTTCCCTGATAAGCACATTTTCAGAATATGATTGGAATAATATACAGAAAAATTCTTTGAGGGGAAAACAAAGGGCTTTAGATGATGGCAGGTGGACAGGAGGTCCTCCTCCCTATGGATATCTTTTAAACAAAGATACAAAAATGCTGGAATTATATACTGAAAAGGTTCTACTGGGCAAATACTCTGCGGTAGACATTGTAAAGATGATGTTTGGCTGGTGCGTTAGTGAAAAGATGACCTGCGAGAAGATAGCAATGAGGTTGCATGAGATGAAAATCCTCCCATACACTCCCGGTAAAAATGATATAAACGGTAAGCGTGCAGAGTACTGGTCTGGGGAGAGAGTAAGGAATCTATTAAGTGATGAGACCTATACGGGGAAAAAAATAATGGGTAAAAGGTCAAAGGATGGTAAAAAAAGAATTATGAAGGTACCATATATTGTTTCTAAAGATATCTGGAATAGAGCGCAAGAGGTAAAATCAGGTAATAAAATATTGTCTTTGAGAAATACCATAAGACAGTACCTACTGTACTGCGTCTAACACTTCTTTACATTTGGAAATCTTCTCCAGTATACGTTCTACAGGTGCACTCCACACAAATACCAGGGGATTTTGATTGTGATTGTCCAAATAGTCTTTGATAGCCTTTATTAATGCTGATACGTTTTGAAAAGAACCACGTCGTATCCTCTTTTCGGTAATCTCAGCAAAAAAGCGTTCAACAAGATTTAACCAGGATGCAGAAGTTGGTGTAAAATGCATATGAAACCTTGGATGGCTTTTGAGCCAGGACTTTACCTGAGGATGTTTGTGAGTAGAGTAATTGTCTACAATCAAATGAAGATCAAGCCCAAAGGCAGTTTGCCTATCGATCTTTTTTAAGAACCGTATAAACTCATGATGCCTATGACGCGGCATGCAGTCCCCAATAACTTTTCCATCAAGCATGCTTAGAGCTGCAAAGAGAGTGGTTGTACCATGACGCTTATAATCATGTGTCATAGTACCACACCGGCCTTTCTTTAGCGGCAGAGATGGCTGAGTACGCTCAAGAGCCTGAATTTGACTCTTTTCATCTACACATAATACCAGTGACTTATCCGGAGGATTGAGATACAATCCAACGATATCGTAGAGTTTTTCTACAAAGTGTTTATCGCTACTAAGCTTAAATGTTTTAGTAAGGTGTGGCTTTAAGTTATGCTTTTTCCATATCCTGCGTATTGTTGCCTCGCTTACACCCTGAGCTTTTGCCATAGTTCGTGTACTCCAGTGGGTTGCATTGGGAGGTGTTGTATGTAGGGTGGCTTCGATTACCTCTTTTATTTTGGCCTGGGAAATCTTGGGAATTCTGCCGGGACGGGGTGCGTCTTTTTTTAAACCAGGTAGTCTGAGAGATAGAAAACGGGAACGCCATAGCTGTACTGTAGGACGCGAAATGTTTAGTTTTTCTGCGATATCTTGATTAGATACACCGCTAGCTGACATCTCGATGATTTGGGCGCGTTGTACCAATCGCATAGGATAGCTTCTTGCGTTCGCCCAAATCTTTAAGGTTGAGTATTCCTCGGAAGATAATATAATTGGTTCTGTTGTTCTCATAGTAAACATTATACAGTACCAAGATTATATGTCAAGTTATTTATGACGCAATACACTAGTGTCTAAAGGTATTTATAAAATATATAAATATTGTTTTAAAGGTTTAGATATATAATTTGGGAGTGTAACAAATTCTGTGTAAACCTCTGCTAATCCCTAGGGATCATATC
>CAYPYW010000032.1:0-24223 GCA_964415365.1 uncultured Actinomycetota bacterium
CTTCAAGGACCTGCTTCATTTCAGTAGTAGAATAGCATTTACCTTCTGACAAAAACATAAGCAGAACCGAATACTCTGCAACTGACACTGGGCCGGTCTTGGTATCATTTATATGGGCATCGTGAATAATTACTATTCCACCAGGTTTCAGATTCTCAAATGAATTACCCAGGATATGCTTTACTTCATTAAAGTCCCAATCATGAAGTACATGTGAGATAAAGTGAACATCGCAATCCCCGGGAAATTTATCCTCAAACATATTCCCGGGTACTGTTTTTATTCTATCGTCTAAACCAAATTTATTTATGGTGTATTGTGCCAACTTATTTACAGGTGTTTTTCAAAGACTACTGCATTCAGATTTGGGTTATTCAGCAATAAAATAACTGAATATATCCCGGATGCGCCGCCAATATCCAGTACTTTATTATATTTCCTTAAATCAACTGCATTTGACAGGCCATTTGCAAGATACGCTCCACGACTGTTCATTCCAGCCGTAAATGACTCTGCAAAATCACCAGATTCCATAGAAATTGCCCACTCTTTCATCTTTTTATTCGCAGCCCAATTTGCCGGCTTCCCGGTAAGGAGAACTTTTTTCATTTCACCACATATCGGTCTGTCCTTTAATGAGCTTACATAAGAACTCAAATCAAATATTGACTCCCTGGCTAGATAATCATCTGAAACATCAGAAAGATAATATTTATTATCTTTTTCCACAACAAAACCGTACGCTTTAAACAGGGTAAGCATAACATCAAGGGGTCTTTTTTCAATATTCAATGATTTAGCAATGCTGTCAAAATCAGACAGATGTTTTTTTAAAAAATTAAAGAAATCAAAATGGCTGACAGCAGTGATAAACAAATCATTCGCAAATACACTCTCCCGCAATCTGAATATCAGTTCCGGGGACGTTTTGGGTATATTCTTGTTTTTCCTGCTCATTAAGTAAAACCTTTCTAAGAAATCAAAACGACTAATCCAAATAAATTACGAATTACATAGATTCTCAGTTACCAGTTCATTTCGACTATCATATATTCGATATGCTATCCCTTCAAGCATACCAGAATCTGGTGTCGTCATTGATGCCTTCTCTAAATGTGAAAGAGCATTTCTGAGATATTTATGATTTTAATAAGTTTTGTTGTTGCTGAAATTGTATAGAAATTACTTCACTTCCTACTTCAAATAGCTCTGACTTAATTTCATGTACAAGACCCCAGGATTTTGCTTCATCTGGATTTAGTGTTGTCCTCTCAAGCATTGCACTCGTCACATCCTCAACACTCTTACCTGTGTTTGCTGCAATAACCTTAGAAATATTTTCAATATCAATTTTTAACCCTTTCAATTTTTCATCCAATTGCTTTTCCTCTAAACTTGCTTTTTGGGGAAAGCTGATGTTAACACCATGAAGTAAAAATCTTGCTTGAGGGACTGACAATCTTTTTGAACCACCACAATATAGTACAACACCTATTGAATCCACACTACCAAAATTGTGAGTAGTTATTGTAGCAGGTATTCCTTTCAAATAATTGTATGCACTTAAACCATGAAAAACTGAACCACCGGGTGAAGAAATAAGAATAATAAAATTTGTCATTCCTTGTTTCATTTTCTGATCAATGGTATTCATTAAAGCATTGATTGTAACATCGATAACTGGTGCAAAGAATTTTATTACGACAGGTTTTATTTCCATATTTATCTCCTTTCTTAACTAGTAGTAATATAACCCGACTTGAAATAATTGAACTACATTCTTAAAAAAATCATAAAAATCTCCTACATACCTGCTTTATCTGAAACTCTAAACCAGTATTCAAAGAGTTCCTTTCCCAGTTTTTGGTAATCACTATACTCCTTTGACATTATCCCCCAGAACCTAGCATTATGCTTCTTTTCAATAACATGAACCAGCTCATGAAATATAATATAGCCTATTAAATACTCCGGTAAATATTTCATTAATCTATTGATTGTTAGATTCCTAAGTGAGCTTAGACTTGCCCATTTTGTCCTCATTATTCTAAAATAAACTTTATTTATCTTTACTTTCAAATCTAGAGATGTTTCCTCGGTAATTTTATATACCAATCCTTTAAACTCCCCATCAGACCTCTCTACCAATTCCTTATCCCTTGCACTATCCAGACATCCCTCTATAAAATTAATCTTTTTAAAAATCCAGCTTCTGTATTTCTCATAAAGAACATCAGAACTATATCCAGGTGGAAGAACAAAAAGTAGCTTTCCTGTTTTCAGTTCCACTCTAGGATATTTAATATCCCTGTGAGAAACTTCATATGGATAATTATTTAGTACCATAATTTTTAATTTGTTCTATAAGTTTTTTATATAACTCATCCATTTCTTCTAAAGTAATACCATATTTCCTTTTAAGCCCCCTCGAAAACTTTCTAACTTCTCTCTCTACTCTCTTCTCTTCTGTAGGCTGATTAAACCATCCTGGAAATAAACAATCTTTGAGTTTACTTGAAATATCTGTTATTTCACTTAACAGTTCATCTTTTTTGCCAAATCTCTCCTCCAGAACAAGTAGCAAAGAATATTCAAGATCTGAAAAGCCAATAGTCCTCTGCCTGCTGCTAAGATTATATATTTCATTGATTATATTTTTGCCTTCCGAATATATTCTTTCGTAATCCTTAGTTTTTTCTCTCCATAGCTCAAGCAGTCTCTCTACCCTTTCAACTAAAGACTCGTAAATAGGATTTTTATGTCTCTCAACAAGAACTAACTTATTTAATGCAAAAAGTATATTCGCAGCTTTTTCTTTTTTACTTTTAATTTTTTCTTCGAGTTTTTCAAGATATTTTTGATCAAAAGAAACTTCGGAAAGTTCAGCTTCCAAACCCTTTACTTCAGTAGACTCGTGAATAAACTTAATAGTCTTATCAAAATATCTCTCTACGTAATCTTCAACCGGAGATTCCTGATTCACCACTTTCATATAATAAGTATAAACAGCCGTAATCCATTTATAATCCTCCAGGTAATCAATCTTTATCTCTTTTGAACCAAGTAATTCAAAAATCTTTCTCAAACTCTTATAATTTCCAACAAACTCTCTCTCATTTACTTTCTCCGCAGTTAAGAGCTCAACGGCCTTGAGTAAAGTTTCTCTATCATAATTTTTAGGTAATTTTTCAAACATCCTAAAAATCTTATCAATAAGGTCCTTAAACTCTCTCTCCATATTTTCATAACTGAAGAGTGCGCATTTTATATCTTCTTCACTATAAATTTCAAATGCCTTTTTTATTTCTTTTAATATCCCAACATAATCAATAATAATTCCTGCTTCTTTTAAGTCCCTATATGGTCTATTTGTTCTGGCAATTGCCTGTAGTAGCCTGTGCTCTTTAAGCGGTTTATCAAGATACATGACCTGAAGTTCAGGGGCATCAAATCCAGTAAGCAGCATCTCAGTAACAATCAAAATCTTTGGATATTCTTCATCCTTATATTTATCAACTATGCTCTTTCTAGTGTCTGCAGTATCTCTGGTTCCAAATCTTACTCGCATTTCTGCAACTCTCTCAGTTAGCTCTTGCCTATCGCTTCTATTATAGGTCATTACTATTTCAGAATATTCCGGGGGTAAAAACTTATCCAGTTCTTTTTTATACCTGTCGCAGGCTACCCTGCTGGCAGCAACCACCATAGCTTTAAATTTACCATCGACATTCTCCTTAAAATGTTCTGCTATATCTTTCGCTATCAGATTAATTCGCTTTGGATCTTCCAGTATTACTTTTATTGAATTGAGCTTTTCTCTTATTAATCCTTTAACCTCCTCCCCTGTATCTTCGGGAAGTTCGTCAAATTCAGAAGCCAAAAAACCTTCCAGCAAATCCTTTTTTAAATGAGCTCCTTCTATAAGTCTTGGCTGATAGACTATCTTTACAGTAAAACCATCTTTTATAGAATCAGCTATAAAATACTTATCAAGATAAAGTTCATCCGGTGGGTAGCTAAATTCAAGATATGTATCCCTTTCTTTCTTTGATATAGGAGTTCCGGTAAAAGCAAAGAAAAAAGCATTTCTGAAGATACTTTTCATTTGAGCTGCAAGCAATCCATATTGAGTTCTGTGACCTTCATCAATAAAGACTATTACATTTTTCCTATTCATTATTGATTCTTTATTTTTTGAAATTTCTTCGAGCTCTTTTTGGACCTGGCTGAGTTCCTCGGGCCTGAATTTATGGATAAGGGTTATAAATATTCCCCTCTTACCACGGTAATCATCATATTTTAAAATTCTTTCAAGTGCAGCAACTTTATCTATAACTTCTGGTTTTTCTATATCCAAAAAATTAAATTCATCACTTAACTGTCTTTCAAGTTCAACTCTATCTACAACAAAAAATATGGAAGGATTTTCAAGCTTATCCAAATAACAAAGTTTGTTAGCAGCAAATATCATAGTAAAAGTTTTACCGCTTCCCTGCCAGTGCCACGCTAATCCCTTATTTTTTTCTTCTTCTCCTGTCAAATTTTTCTCTACTCTCTTTACTATCTTATTGGAAGCTACATACTGCATATAGCGGCATATTATCTTGCTGGCTTCTTCCCTTTCAGTCCTTAAAAAAATATAGTTCTGGATAATATCCAGAATAGTACTGCACGATAGCATCTCTACAGTTGAATCAATTGCATTTTTTCCTTCGCAACGCCACAGGTGAGTCAAAATCTCTTCTCTCCAGGTTACGACCGGAAAATACCTTGCAGTAGCTTCAGTGGCAACTCCTATCTGAATATATTTATAAAGTTCAGGAACAATATTTTTATAATCAATAATTTGTCTGTATGCTGTATGCCAGCTTTCGGATATAACCAAGGGATTCTTACATTCAATATTTGTAATGGGAATGCCATTTATATACAGGACAATATCTAATCTTATAAAATCCCTGCCGTGATAATAAACCTGTCTTGATACTACGAATTCATTTCTGCTAGTATCCTGAAAATCAAAAAGTTTTACATACTTTACTACTTTTTCTTTTTCAAACTTTATTGGAATACCAAACTTATAATAATTTAGTATTGCTTTTGCACCTTCTATGCCAGTACTGGTAAGTTTTAATATATTTATTACCTTATTTATTTCTTCATTTCCAATTTCCGATTTTTTATTAATTACTTTAAGGCATCTTGACAGAGATGGGATAAGCAGAGGTTCTTCATAACTTATTCTTTCAAGACTATCAGCAGGTATAAACTTCCAACCTTTTTCTTCAAGGTTTTTGATTATATAGTCTTCCACCAAAGATTTCTCAGAAAATCCACTCATTCTACTTTTCCTCTTTAATTTACTCTTATCTCTTTTTCTTGCTAAACCACTTCTTGATCATACCTTAAGTCGTCTTGACAAAAAGTGTCTTTACATGGTACATTTACTTTGTCCTACTACGGTAGGGCGGAACCAAATCTCCCTCTGGTTTTTAATCGGAGGGATTTTTTTTAGATCATATTTTTACTCTTCTCCTACCTGTTAAAAGATCATCCATTAATCCTTTTTTTACTCTTTCTAACTTCTTCTTTTTCTCTTTTAGCAGTTGAATTCTTTCATCAACAGTTGAAAGTATTTCTGCTATTTTATTTTGTTCTTCTACATTTTTAGGCAATGGTACTTTAAATGTCTCAAATAATGATTTTTTAATTATTGGAACTGCTGCTACTCCAGAAAAATTCCTTAGTATTGGAGACCTGAATAAAATTGCATAATAAATATAATCGCAACTTATATTATCACTACAAATTACAGCATTAATTTGCTGATTTACAATACTTTTTCTATCTGTAATAGCAACTTTCCCAACAGTAGAACCTATACAAACTATCAGTAATGTATTCTTTGGTAAAATTTTACTAACTTGATTAGCCCCTTCTTTAGTAACACATCTTCTAGACTCTGAAATATATTTATAACCTGTCATATCTTCAGGTGTTATAAAGGGTATATCGCCATTCCAATAAATACTTTTAAATGTAGATGGAGTTTTACCAGTAAAAACTTTACCTATATCTTTTATTGATACGGTTTCCCACTCTTCTGGAACTTTACCTATCTCTGTTTCTTTAAATTCCTTATGCCCTATTCCTTTAGTTAAAAGCTCTCGCATCAATTCTTCTTTCAATCGCTCCGTCTTACTTATAGATTCTCCTACTTCTTCAATAACCTGATCAACAGTTGAAAGTATTTCTGCTATTTTATTTTGTTCTTCTACATTTTTAGGCAATGGTACTTTAAATGTCTCAAATAATGATTTTTTAATTATTGGAACTGCTGCTACTCCAGAAAAATTCCTTAGTATTGGAGACCTGAATAAAATTGCATAATAAATATAATCGCAACTTATATTATCACTACAAATTACAGCATTAATTTGCTGATTTACAATACTTTTTCTATCTGTAATAGCAACTTTCCCAACAGTAGAACCTATACAAACTATCAGTAATGTATTCTTTGGTAAAATTTTACTAACTTGATTAGCCCCTTCTTTAGTAACACATCTTCTAGACTCTGAAATATATTTATAACCTGTCATATCTTCAGGTGTTATAAAGGGTATATCGCCATTCCAATAAATACTTTTAAATGTAGATGGAGTTTTACCAGTAAAAACTTTACCTATATCTTTTATTGATACGGTTTCCCACTCTTCTGGAACTTTACCTATCTCTGTTTCTTTAAATCTTAATTGATTCACTATATTGATTGTCCTTACTTCACTCTTGCCACAAGAATACCTTATCTTCAACTATATCCTGACAAAGCAACATTATTTAATTTATATCTAATATGAAACTGGTTCCCCTTCTTCTAAATATTTTAGTCTCGGATGTTCTCTATCCAAATAATATAATGGGTGCTTTAGTGACTTTACGTAGTTTATGAATTGTCTAATTTCATCACTTTCTTCATTCCTTATTTGTGAGTAAAATTCATTACGAGAAGCTTGACCCAATTCCTGAACTGCTAAAATTATCGCAATTTTTAAATATTGATCAAAAGAATCACTATATAAATCTACTATTAACTCTCTATCTCTGTTACTTCCATGTTTACCTACTAGCAGAAAATAATAAGCACGGGCAGTAAAATGTTTATTGAAATCCTTAGCTGACTCAATAAAAAATTGAATGTAGCTAGTATTTAACTCTATGTTAAATCTCAAGAGGCACTGTAGTATTTTAACTTCCTGCCATTCATAAATATTATGTTCAGATTTTAAAAATGAAATTAAAAATTCAGCAATAGTTTCATCTTTTGGGAATAATGTTAAAAAGAAACAGAATAATCCTGCATGATGTGGCTTTGAAATAAAATTTTCCTTTATAAGAGATACTACTTTATTTGTGTCTAACTCAATACCAGAAGCGTATATTATGCTTAATCTATATAAAGAAAAAATAAGATGTCTCTTCTCAAAAGAATCATCTAAAAAGGAATTTTCAAAAATCCCAATAAGAGAAGTGAGAATTGTTTTATTTATTCTAGAAATATCTCCACTTTTTACAACTTGGTCAATAAAATTTAACGATGGTTTAAGTGAATCGAATAGAACCTTCTCGATTTCTTTTCCACTAACTATTTTCGTTTTTTTAGCATTTATGTTAAGTTTTATTCCCCTCAATGAAATTATCAAATCTTTAAGAGCTTTTTTGGCCTCAATCTCAGTTTTGCAAAATATTCTTATATCATCCATCCAACGAAAATAATTCTCATAGGGTTCCATCTTTCTGTCCACTAGATCTAAGTATAAATCAGCAAGGAAAGATGATGCTGGAGGTCCTTGAGGCAAACCATAATCACTTACCCTTCCGGTACTCCACACACTCAGCATTTCACCAAGGACTCCAATAATTTCTTTATTTTCTTCATTTCTATCTAAATAATTATTGAGCCGTTTTTTTAATTCAGTTAAACTAATATTTTCATAATAACCAGTCAGATCTGCAACCACTACATATTTATATCCTAATGTATAAAGATCTCTAGATCTATCATCAAATTTTATCCAATTACTATCTTCTTCAGTTTCTGGAAGAAAATTTAAAAAACTAAAGCTTCTTTCACAGATATGTTCACTTTTAATTTTTTGTGCAATCCCCATTGCTATTAACTCAACTATTGCTTCAAATAGTATCCAGTCTTTAATCTCAGGACGTGACATAGGTCTTATAGTGAAATTCGGTTTTGGGACATCAATTCTAAGTAAGGAAGCTGGTTTATTACATCCAGATTTATAATCTTCAAATAACTCATCTAAAATACTATATAATTTTGTTCTGTATAATGATTTAAGATGTAAAAAGCTTAGTATATCTGGTATAGGATTATTTCCTTTCAGTTCCTCTATTTTAATCCTTTTTAATGCTTTCTTATAATTGAAATTCATAAACAAACCTTTAAATTTTATTTTTGGTTATCTTCAGAATTTGCTACCAAAAATTTAAATAGTATTCAGGTTAATCCCGAACCTAATCCCGAACCTAATCCCGAACCATATATAAGGTTATAATAAGACATAACTCAAGCTCCTACCTCTACCCTCAGCTTTTACTACCTTTAAATCCAATAGTTTCCTTATTTCTTTTAAGGCAGCACGGTCTGAAATCCTGAACATTTCTCTTATATCTTTGTTTCTTATCCTTCCATTTTGATTTATAAACACTATTATCCTCATCTGTCTCTCTGTCAAAGCAATTTGACCTTTTTTTGTCTTTCTTAACCTTTCACCACTTAATTTAATTACACTCCCTTTTACGGCACCAATACTTACGTTAACACCTTCAACGAAATATTCAAGCCACCTGGTCAGATCAAGTGTTTCTTGATTTACACTCCGCAAAGCTTTGTAATAAGCTTGTCTATTAGAATCATAATAATCATCAAGACAGAAAAATTGCTTGGCATCAAATCCTCTAAGATAAAGTATTAACGTTGCTAAAACTCTGGCTGTTCTTCCATTACCATCTACGAAAGGGTGTATTCTTACAAATTCATAATGAGCTATTCCCGCTTCAATTATAGAGTCAAGCTCTTTTGCTGCTTTGGAATTCAACCATTCAACCAGAGCCACCATAAACTTAGGAACATCTTTATTGGCAGGAGGTCTAAATATAATCTCTCTCGTTAATTTATTACCAACTACAACATATCTATTCCTGTATCTTCCGCAATCAGAGTTATTTTCCAATGTACCTTCTATCAGCATCCTGTGAATGGAGAGAATATCTTTTTCTGCAATTCTTTTACCATCAGTTAATTCTTCCATACTCTCAAGTACGGTTAAATAATTCAAAACTTCCTGTTTATCTTTGCGGGACGCCATCACTTCCCGCCCATGAGCCAGCTCGCTAACCTGCCTAAGAGATAGTCTATTCCCCTCAATAGCAGTAGAAGAGTGAGCTTTTCTGATAATTGCTTCACGACGAAGGGTTACTTCCCACTTTGGAATAAAAGGAGAGTTCAAAATAACTTCTCTTGCATTAGATATCTTTAACAAGTTATTTACTATTTTATTTGTGTATTTAAAATTTGGTTTAAACATCTTTTAAATTTAATTTAGTAATCCAGCATATAGAGTATACTTCTTGACTCTTTTGACACATAAGTGTCACATTTCTGACACATTCACTAATGTGCTACCTTCTGTTAAAGCAAAATATTCCATTCTTTTTAATTATAGCTAATAGTACATAAAGAATATTCCCTTTTGATACAGCTTTTTACACTGACATATCAATATCTCAAAAAAATTCCTAAAATGTTTATTAGTCTTTGAGACATTACAATGTCACATAAATGTCCCAATAGAATCAAGTAAATATATAGTATAATTCTCTCTTTCCCTTACCTTCCCTCGTCACCAATCTCCAAATAAAATTTAATTTATGGTGACCCCTTTGGTGACTTTTTGGGGACCATATATACCTTTTAGGAATTGCTATTCTCTTATTAACAATGTTAATCCCGAACCTAATCGTGAACTCAATCCCGAACCCTTTATCACATTATTAAAGAACATAATTTAAACTTCTTCCTTCACCTTCTGTTCTTACAAGGTTATAAACTATTTTATTTGCGTATTTAAAACTCTATTCAAACATCATCTATTTCCAGTTCCTTGAGGTAATTTGCAATCTTTTTCTCAGTCTCTGAAAGTTTCTGATTAATATCGTTAATGTCTTTCCATTCTTTTGCTATATTTATTTCTTCGGCTTCTTCTTCAGGATAGACATAGAGGGTCACATTGAGATTATAGTCATTTTCTTTTATCTTCTCCTTTTCTATAAGCTGAGAGAATCCTTTTATCTTCTCTTTACTTTTGTATGCTTCTACTATTTTATTTATATTTTCATCACCCAGACGGTTGAGCTTTCTTACCTCGGGGTGGCTCTCATATTCTTTACTGGCATTTATAAACTGAATTTTCCCTCTTTTAAAGTCAGGCTTTCCCCTGTTTAAAACAATTATTGCTCCCGGAGCTCCGGTATTATAAAAAAGCTTTTCAGGTAGAAGAATGATAGTTTCTATCAAATCCTCTTCAACAATTTTTGATCTTATTATTTTTTCCTTACCGCCTCTAAACAAACACCCATTATCTATGACAACCCCAACTTTTCCGGTCTCGCTATCTGCTGATGCTAGCATGTGCTGTATCCATGCCCAATCTGCAGATTGTCTGGGAGGAAAACCATAAGCAAATCTTTCTGACCAGAATTCTCCCTTTCTTAAAACTTCCTCATCATATCCATCCTGGTTCCACGGGGGATTGGCTATAACAATATTAAAAGTTTTTATTTCGCCGGACTCATCCTTAAACTTGGGAGAATTCAACGTGTCGCCATAGACTATATTGGCATTTCTTATGTCATGAATATTTAAATTCATTTTAGCCAGGGCCAGTGTCTTATGATTAGCTTCCTGTCCGTATAAGAAAAGCTTATTGGCAGAATCCTTACCCAGATTATCTTTTATGTGTCTGTAAGAACTTATAAGCATTCCCCCTGAACCACAGGCAGGATCATAAACACTCTGGCCAGGCTGTGGGTCAAGCATTTCGACTATCAATTTTATAACTTCTCTTGCCGTATACACTTCTCCTTCCTTGGCTTTCTGGGGGGCAAAATATCTCAGAATCCATTCATAAGCATCACCAAGAATATCAGGGGAAACGTTGTGAAGTGACTTTTCACTGAACAGTTCAATCAGTTGTCTTAAAATCTCCGCATTTTCTCTACTTGTTGTAAATTGAACAAAATCTATGCTTTCGAATACAATTTTTAAATCAGGGTTTGAATTAGCAATAGCCTTCATTGCAGCAGAGAAATTCTCCGGAATCCTTGCCGGGTCCTTCTCCCTTAAATTATCCCATAAAAAGTCTTCGGGGATATTATAATCATGATACGCAGAATTCCTGGCCTCTTTTTTTGCTTCCTCTTCGCTAAGACCATCACTGATGGCCTCATCATATGCAACTTTAAACTCTGTATCCCACTTATCACTCATTCTCTTATAAAAAAGCAGTACCAATATAAAAGAATAATCTACTCTTGTCCTTATAAGATCTGCTGCAGATTTTAATATCCTTTCAAGCTCTCCTCTGGTTAATTTTTTCTTATCAAAAGACAGAGTATCAGAGATCATATCTTTTTTACTTTTAAGCTTATAGATTCTTTTCCTTGCGTCTTCTTTATCAAACTCTACCTTAACCATCCCTTCTTTCCTGAGTTCGGATAATACTACATTAACCTCATCTTTCGCATCTTTTATTCCATTAGTTCCTTTACTGAGTTCTTTAACCGCTCCTTCAAGACGAAAGGGAGACGATTGAAACGAACGCCACAAAATTTCATATCTTTTATCTATCCAATCTGGTAACATGATTTAAGTAACTTTCTAGATATTTACATAAGTATTTTTACTTTAACTTATTTTATAAGTTTATATTACATAAGTCAATATAAATTTTGTCGAGGAATTTTATTGTTGCAAAACTAATTGTAGGAGATCAATTATAGGGATAAGATTTTTCTAACTTTGTTTCATATTCATTTACCCTAAATATCAGTTCATCCTTAAAATATATAACACTTGAACCTTCGAACTGGTATTCCTTATTTTCATGGATGCACCTGAATTTCCATTCAATAAAAGCAGCCGACTCTTCATTATCAAAACCAAATGAGTCTATATCCCAGTGAGTAATTCTATTTGTTCCCTGATACCAATCGGTAAACCATTTTTCAAGCGTCTTTTTGCCCTGATAAATAGCACCGGTACATTCCCAAACCTCAACCTGTTCGTGTACAACCTCTAACAGCATGTCCAGGTTTCTATCTTTCCAGCCCTTAACATATTTCTCGATCAGCTCCCTCGCATATGCTTTCTTCAAAGAGCATCCCTCCCGCTTGTTAATTGATTCAAGAAAAGCCATTTTCCAAATGCTTTTACGAACGTAGCCCGTCCAGGGTGGTTCTTGCATCTGGTACATTTTTGAAAAAGTTTTCCAGCTTATCGCAGGTATACATATCGCAGCCCGCACAATTTTCCAGCTCTTTCTCAGTGCAGCATTTACGGATTTCACAAATGTTACAGTAGGAAAACTTCTGCTCTTCAGAACGGCAGCCATTACAGTTGATATCTTCCGGTTTGATATTCGTGTCATACATCGTTGACCATTCTTTGGCTACTTCTGCCCTTTTACTATCATCATTGTTTTTCGTGGCGATATAAGCACCACAGTTTGAACAATCCAATCCACAGCATGCAATCATTTTTATACCTCCCTTTTAATTTTGATTCCTTATTTTAACCTAATATTTTAATACATGGAAATCCATAATATTAAGTTTTTTGATATACAAAATAGTCAGTCACATTTTACAATCTAAAACAGAATAAACATACCAGATATTTTCCTAACTGTAGAACAACCTCCTTTTCTTATCGACGCTTTTTTCTTTTGGGTATTACAAAACCTGTATTTTTCCTGTATTCAAGATATTTTCTCCCATAGCGGATGATGAGATCTTTTTCCTCTGCCCAACAAAACAAATAGAAGATCGGCATCCAGATAAACGAGAACAAAACAAGGAAAGGAGAGTTCAACAGTAAAGCAATCACCCACCAGAATATTAATTCGCCAGCTGCCTGGGGGTGTCTGATTTTTTCATATATACCCCTAAAGAGAATATGTTCCTTTCCCGGTATCATGGCTTCTCTTCCTGCATCTTTTACGCCTCTTCCAAATAGGTATCCTGCCGGGGCCGCGATCAAAATTGAAATCAAAGCTGATATCCACCAATCCCAGGGAAAGGTTCGGGAAAGCAAAACTGGTAGAGGGTAGAAGAAATAAACTATATAGTTGACGACAATGATTATCTCGAACACAGAGGATATTATTCTAAACCTTCCACACCTAAAGTATGCAATCTTACCAATCCTTTTTTCCAGAGCGGCAGGGCCTACACTTCTTATATAGAAATAGGAGAAAAGAAAGGCCGAAATAAGCATCACCATAAAATTAAGCCACGCAATCATTCTTTATTCTCTTTAATGATTAATCACTTTTTCCATAATATTTATAAACCTGGTACTGCTTATGGGATGATGTGCTATTACTTTTCCATCATAAGCTAAGCACTTTTGGATTCTCTTATAGGAGGCAATGCGACTTAATGATAATATATAACTTTCCATTCATTTCCTATCTTCTTAAACAGAAATGTCGCCGCAGCTTTTTCAAACACATCCTTCTCGCCTGTCTTAAGCGTGGCTTCGGCTTTATAAATCCATGATAGAATCACCATATCGCTGTCCAGGAATTTTATTTTTGTATCAAACGTATCCAGTTTAAAATCAGAACACTCCTCAAGATAATTTATATTATTATTAACATAGGTACTGTAATCAGAAAAGGAACAGTCCGGGCCGATCATATAGAAATCCGGTGAATTGTGAAATACTCTAAATGCCAGATCCATATCCAGAGACTCACATCCTTCTATAACAGTGTTAAATGCCTCTCTTATCTCTTTTTCTATCCTGCTTTTTTCCGATTCCAATAAATTTACTCCCATTAAGTCCTCCTCTCTCTATGAAGGACATTTAAAAGATTTTCATATTGCCTAGCTTCAAAGGGAAGCAATATATCAACACATCCCATTTAAAATTATATCTGGTCGGGATGGGGGGATTTGAACCCCCGACCTCAGCGTCCCGAACGCTGCGCGCTAAGCCAAGCTGCGCTACATCCCGATGGAGTACTTATCTATTTTATCAACTCTAAACAGGATTTAAAAGAAAATAAGAACCATAAAATCATCTTTTAAAAAACCCCGCAAAGTAGTATAAATCTAAGAATATATTTAATTGATATTTTTATGTGCATGCTTGCATAATTTTAAAATATGGAATTTGAAAAATTCATTTTAAGAGTTAAAAACAATCTTAAACCAATTTTACAGTCTCTTAAACACAGGAATTACAGGTTATTTTTTATTGGCCAGAGTATTTCACTTATTGGCACGTGGATGCAGGTAATAGCAATTAGCTGGCTGGTATATGATCTCACTGATTCCGCACTACTACTGGGTATGGTCGGGTTTTGTAGCCAGATACCCGCCTTTTTTCTTGCACCTTTTACTGGAGTATTTATAGATAGATGGAACCGGCACCGGATATTGATAACCACCCAGACATTATCTATGATCCAGGCATTTATCCTGGCTTTTTTAACTCTGACCGGAAGAATAAATATCTGGCATATTGTATTGCTTAGCCTGAGCCTGGGATTAGTTAATGCATTTGATATGCCTGCCAGACAGGCCTTTGTAGTTGAGATGGTCGAAAAAAGAAGTGACCTGGCAAATGCTATTGCATTAAATTCTTCCATGGTAAACAGTGCAAGATTAATCGGTCCTGCTGTCGCCGGAATACTTGTGGCTATTGTCGGTGAAGGTTTCTGCTTTCTTATTAACGGAATAAGTTTTATGTCAGTTATTGCTGCTCTCCTGGCAATGAGGATCAAAAAAATATCAAAAAATAAATATTCCAATAATATCGCTCAAGATATAAAAGAAGGGTTCAGGTATGCTTTCGGTTTTGTTCCCATAAGGTCGATTCTACTTTTCCTGGGACTTGTCAGCCTGGTCGGTATGCCCTATACGGTACTAATGCCCATTTTCGCAAAGGATGTCTTAAACGGCGGCCCAAATTTTCTTGGTTTTTTAATGGCTTCGGCAGGGATAGGAGCATTGGTGGGAGGAATATATCTTGCGTCAAGAAGAACTGTTTTAGGTCTTGGAAAAATCCTGACCGCAGCAACCGGCATATTCGGACTGAGCCTTATAATTTTTTCAGTTTCTAAAAATTTATGGCTTTCGCTTTCAATGATGTTGATTAGCGGACTCGGTATGATAATACACATAGCTTCAGTCAATACTATTTTACAGACAATAACCGAAGATGATAAACGCGGAAGGGTAATGAGTTTTTTTACAATGGCTTTTATTGGAATGTCACCTTTTGGCAGTCTAATGGCAGGTGCTCTTGCCAATTCAATTGGCGCACCAAATACGGTATTGATTAGCGGGGGGATATGTATTTTAGGAGCTGTTATCTTCTCAATAAAGCTCCCTTTAATAAGAAAATTTGTCAGACCGATATATATTAAAAAAGGAATTATTAGCGAGGTTGCAAAAGCGGTTCAAATAGCAAGTGAAGTAAGAACACCGCCGGATTCTTAAAGAATTTCTTTTAGTTATATTTAAGGAGTAATAGCTTAAATATTATCAATATAGTCTATGGCACCCTCAAAACCTTCAATCTTAAAGAATTCATCTCTTACTTTGCTGATTCCCCAGGCACCTTTAAAAATCCAGCTTAAATGCTTTCTGAATTCCTTTACCGCTTTATTTTCACCCTTAAAATGAACCAGAAATTTTAAATAAAGCTTTGAAAATTCTTTTTTCCAATCCATATCAGGATCAAATCCAGGGTCCTTTAATCTGCCGGAATAACCAAGGAGAAATATCAACATATTCATAAGAAGCCATATTCTGCCTTTTGCTGCCCGGCCAATCATTATGCCATCACAGTGGGTGTAATCTAATATTTCTGCAGCTTTTCGGGGTGAATTAATATCTCCACTTACTATTATCGGAATTTTAACCTTTTCTTTCACTTTTCTAATCAATTTATAATTCACCTCACCTGAAAATCCCTGCCGTACCGTCCTTCCATGAATTGATATGGCACTTGCTCCGGAGTTTTCAGCAATTTTTGCAATATTTAAAATATTGATATTATTGTTGTCCCAGCCAATCCTAGTTTTTACAGTCAATGGCTTCCTTAAAACCGAAGATAATCTGGTTATTATTTTTTTAATTTTACCTTCATCCTGAACCAGATACCCTCCACTTTTAGCCTTAAGTATCTTGGGAACCGGACATCCCATATTAATATCTACGATATCTGCCTTGTCTTCTATTCGCACTGCTGCCTCAGCTATTATCCCAGGATCCGAACCAAACAACTGAAGAGCGCATGGCCTCTCATAATTTGTAATGCTGGCTAGTTTTAGGCTTTTTTTATGATTATAGTGAATTCCAAAACTTGTAACCATCTCTGTGTAGGTAAGCGCTGCCCCAAAAAATCTGGCAAAAATTCTATAAGTATTATCACTCGTTCCAGCCAGTGGCGCAGAAATTATAGGGTTTTTTATCTTTACATTTCCAATTTTAAATGAGAAATCCGGATTATCACGACAAATCTTACCGGTTTTATTCATTAACACAAAATCATGTAACAACTTTTCCGGAAATGATGGAATTTGAAAATCTGTATTGAACTCGTATTTGGGTGTACTTGTGGACAGGTTCCGAGATTTATGGTCTACGATAAATTCTGTAACTAACCTTCCAAGCTCATTTGTAAGATCGGATAATTTAAACAATTCCACATTTTTACTAAAAATACTATCTTCTTCTCGCCTGCTGTAATATTCTGTAATATTGATCGCTACTTGTTCTTATCAAAAAGTATCCTCAAACCTTTCAGGGTTAAATCAGGATCATGAGTTTCGATCCATTTGCTTTTACCTACCATAAGGAATGCCAGACCCCCGGTAGCAATCACTCTCGGTTTGAACTTACCCTCTTTTTTATTCTGTTCTTCTATTATCCTTTTGATAATAAAGTCTACCTGACCCAAAAACCCGTAAAGTATGCCGGAGCGAACGCCATTATAGGTATTTTTACCAACTACGTGCCCAGGCCAGCTCAGATCGACTTTGGATAATTTAGCTGCATAGCTGAAAAGTGCTTCAGATGAAATCTCTATACCAGGAGCAATCACTCCGCCTATATATTCCCCTCTGGAAGATAATATATCAAATGTAGTGGCTGTTCCAAAATCCACCACAATTGCAGGGTAACCATAGATTTCTTTTGCTGCTGCCGAATTTGCTATTCTATCCGCCCCTATTTCCTGGGGATAATCATATTTGATAATAAGATCTGATTTTACGTCACTTGTTACTATAAATGGGTCTTGATTAAAATACCTGCGGCTCATCTTCATAATTTCATCAAGTATTCTTGGAACAACACAGGAAATTGCAACATCATTAATATCCTCTGGATCAAATCCAGAGTTCCTTAAAAAATTGAAAACCGCAGCTGCGATTTCATCGGATGTCTCGTATTTTGGAGTAACCATCCTCCAGGACGAAAGTATTTTATCTTCCTTAAAAAGTCCTACAACCGTTTGTGTATTTCCTATATCTATTGCCAGAAGCATAATTGATTCTTTGCCCGTGCCTTATAGAATTGCTTAAGATTTTACATTAAATGCAGATAAATAAAAAGATGACGGTAGGCAGGTATTAGTAAATGGCCACTTAATTTCATCCTACGGATATATCCCTCTCAATGTTACAGCCTCAGCCACCCTCTCAACACCGAGAATAGTAGCAGCTCTTCTCATATCTAACTTCCTATCAACTGATATCTTGTAAACTTCATAGAATGCCTTCTCCATTATATCTCTTAATCTTAGATCTACTTTTCTCTTAGACCAGAAGTAAGCCTCATTGCCCTGCACCCATTCAAAGTAGGATACAGTTACTCCTCCTGTATTGGCAAGGATATCGGGGATAATAAATATACCTTTATCATTTAGTATCCTGTCCGCTTCAGGCGTTGTAGGGGCATTGGCCGCCTCAGCTACAAAGCGTGCTTTTATTAAGTCTGCATTGGATCTTCTTATCTGGTTTTCAAGGGCAGCAGGAATAAATATATCACAGGGAAGTGCAAATATCTCATCCCTCGGAATTGTTTCTGCCTCTCTATATTTAGCTACTGAAGAGGTTTCGGCCAGATGGCTAGCTACTTTGTAGGGGTCAAGACCAGAAGGGTTATAAATTGCTCCACCTACATCGGAAAGTGCCACTATCTTAAAGCCAAGATCATATAGTATCTTTGCTGCATTAGAACCCACGTTTCCAAATCCCTGTACTGATACAGAGAGATTGGTAGAATCTATATTATGAACCTTTAGAGCTGACAGTATCGAATATACTACACCCCTTCCTGTAGCTTCTTCTCTACCCAAGCTTCCCCCCAGGGCTATGGGTTTTCCTGTGACAACTCCAGGTACTGAATAGCCCTTGTCTATAGAGTAAGTATCCATAATCCAGGCCATAACCTGGGAATTTGTACCCACATCAGGAGCAGGTATATCTTTCTCAGGTCCTATTATGTTTATTATCTCAAAAGTATATCTTCTGGTTAAGTTTTCAAGCTCCCTAGCCGAGAGGGTTCCGGGATCTACTACTACTCCTCCTTTTGCTCCCCCAAAGGGAATACCTGCTACAGCACATTTTAGTGTCATAAGAAGGGCCAGAGCTTTTATCTCATCCAGGTTTACATCAGGATGAAATCTTATACCTCCCTTGGCAGGGCCTCTGTTTGTGTTGTGCTGAACCCTCCATCCTCTGTATATTTTTATATCGCCACCGTCTTTTTTTACAGTTACTGCTACCTCTAATATTTTTCTGGGCTCCTTTATATACTCTTTTAAACCAGGAGAAAGTTTTAAGACTTCCATCACATCATAGAGACGGTCAGTTGCCATATCCCATACTGATTTTTTAAGTGTCATGTTCATGAAACAGCACTCCTTCCAGCCTCTGAGGTTCTTACCCTTATTGCATCCTCTACGGGGAGGACAAATACCTTGCCTGCTCCTATTTTTCCGGTTCTTGAAAGTTTTACTATTAACTTTATGATATCATCTACTATCTCTTCATCCACTACTATTTCCAGCTTTGTTTTTGGAAGAAATTTTACCTTCCTGTTCGGTACTTCTCCGTTTTTATATCCCCTCTGCCTTCCAAAGCCTTCTACTTGAGAAACCGACATACCGTCTATACCTTTCTCTATTAAGGCCTCTTTTACCTGGTCAAGCTTTGAGGGCTGTATGTAGCATTCGATTTTTCTTAGCATGTTTGATTCTCCTTAATGTTATTTCTATAGATCCCTTCAAATATAAAAAATAAACACTTGATCTTCTCCTTACCAACAGCTCCATACTATATCTAATAATAATTAATTAATCAACTATTCAACTCACCCGTATCTTTACCGTTCTTATAATAGAGGCAATTATATACTTACTGCATGATTAATTTCCAAAACATAGATGTTTAATATTATTATCTAAAATGAATATGTAAAGCAATCAGATATACAAATATTTTAAAACAAGCTATTCCCATATTCCGGTTTTTCTCAAACACAAAGGTAAATCCAGGCCATTATCTCTTAAAAAATTCTGGTCACTTAAAATCCTTTTTGAATCCCCATCAAATACCACCACTCCACTATTTAATATTATGCACCTGTCAGAAAATTCATAAGCCATATCCAGGTCATGGGTAGCTATAATAATAGTTTTATCCATTTTTTTAATCATTTCTATGAAGCTGTCCCTATTTCTTGGATCCATATTACTTGAAGGCTCATCTAAGATCAGAATTTCCGGATCGTAAGACAGCACCGTAGCTAGAGCCACCAGTTTCTTTTCTCCAAAACTCAAAAAATGTGGAATCTCATCTTCTATATCCTTGAGGTTCACTTTTTTCAAACTTTCTTTTACTACCTCTTCCAGATACTTCCTATCTTTGGCCCGCTTGTCCTTTTTTTTATTTAAATAGTTTATAAGGCCAAAAGCCACATCATCAAAAACTTTTGTCGAGATCAACTGATCATTTGGATCCTGGAACACAAACCCTATTCTTTCACGAATATTATAAATATTTTTTTCGCTTAATTCCTTTCCGGCTATAAATATTTCACCGGTCCGGTATTTTCCATCAATAAGACCTGCGATATTAAGCATCAAAGTTGACTTTCCAACGCCATTGGGACCTATTATGGATAATTTTTCTCCTCTCCTAACAGAAAAACTAATTCCTTTTAATACTTCCTTATAGCTGCTAAAATCACTACTCAACCTTCTACTGGTAAGATACTTGTAATACAGATTTTTAACTTCGATTATTTTCTGATCATCCATTTAAATTAAAAAAATTAGAGATTAATTATATCTTCTATATATATTATAAAATACCAAATAGCTCAATAACTTTTATAGATACCGGAATCAGAATGAAGACTGAAAGCAGAGCAATGTTTAAGCCTCCCCTTGTATTTTCTTTTTCGGCAATATAAAAATTTCCATCAAACCCCCTGCTTTCCATAGACCTATATATATTCTCTGTCCTATCAAGAGACCTTATAAACAAATTACCCATAAGATATGAGAGTCTTTTATTTACAGTATGATATGATTTTTGAAATACTCTGCTTTTTATTGCCATCTTACCGGTTCTGAATTCTTCCGTCATTAAGAATATATATCTGTACATTAAAAAAATTATCGAAACAATTATTGCCGGAAAATATATTTTTCTAAAACCATGCAGAAGCTCTATTTCATCTGTGGATATAAGAAGTGAAGCCAAAAGCAGTATTGAGAGAAAGGACTTTATAAGCACAGTTGCAAAAATAGTAAGACCATTATCAGTCACAACCAGAGTAAATATCTTTAAATCGATTCTTGCCAGTACTGTGCCTTCATTTACAAATGGTATAAAGATAGAGATAAAAAAAGGATATAAAAATACCAAAAAAACTCTCGACAGCAGATGTTTAAGTCCGGGTTTGAATAAAAAAACGATCAGGATACTGGTCAGAAAATAAAAGGCAAATATTAAATATCTGCCTTTTACAACACTGACAATAAAAAATATATTTACAAGTGTTATTATTAACTTATTTCTAATGTCTAAAATACTGCCCAACAAGCTTAAATAAGGTTATAATTCTAAAAAATGCAAAAAGCTTACTCTTTTTTTCTTGCTGCTTTATAAATCAAATAAACGATCCCGAATACCGCCAGAATGATAAGCACTCCAGAAAGCCCCGCAAGCGATGTCTGCCAGAGTTCATTTCCCACACCACCAACAGCGTAATCAGGGATTAAAAAGGCACTTTCCGCAACTACTTCTTCAGCCTTATCTATAAATCCAAAATTTTCAGCGACCTTTTCAAGCCCATCGGGAAAAGATGATGCAAAAACAGATATAAACATTGCAATTATAACAGCTGCGACTATTCCCACAAGCACAAAAGTATAATTTTGTTTATCCGTCATCCTAAATCTCCTTCCTGGTAAGAATAAGATCCGGCCTTACCTTGTTTATAAAAGCAATTATAGCTACTGTAATTATTGCTTCCCCAATTCCTATTATTGCATGAACCCCTGTCATTGCTTTTAGAGTAACTCCCATAGCATAAGTACCTGAAATCCCCAGTTCAAGTGCTGCGAAGAAAGAGGCAATTACTACTGAAAACCATGAAGCCACAGCAGCAGAGATGAAAAAAGCAGTTTTTGACTTTGATATTTTACAAACCAGCCAGTAAATCAGATAAGAGCCATAAACTCCAACAATAGCCATATTAAAAATATTCGCTCCTAATGCTGTTACCCCTCCGTCCATAAAAATAAATGCCTGTACAATCAACACCACTGCTATAACTATAGCTCCTGCATGGGGTCCCAGTACTATCGCCGCAAGTGCTCCTCCCAGAAGGTGACCGGAAGTTCCTCCAGGTATAGAAAAGTTAATCATCTGCAAAGCAAAAATCAATGCACTTATAACTCCCATAAGTGCTATAACCCTTGCTTTAAAATAACTTTTCACCTTGTAGATTGCTGTAGCAAGTCCACCTGCAGAGACTACTCCTGTAGAGATAACCGTCTTAAGGTCAACAAAGCCATCAGGTATATGCATGCTCCTCCTCCTTATTGTGTGTTACTATCTTATAATAAAGTAACACGTAATAAGTGAGAAAGCAAGCCTTTTTAATCTTCCTTCTGTAATTCTCCCTCAAGAAACTTCCATATATTACGCAGCATCTCTGTAACCAGATTATTCGAATATTCTATTACTGTCTTCCCTCCAACAACTGACTCTACTACAGCTTTATCAAAAATTATTTTACCGAGTATTTGAATATTATTATCTCTAGACCAGTGTTCTATTTTTTCAGTTACATCGTAATTCAAATCGTACTTATTTATTATCATTTTTGCAGGAACATTAAAATGCTTGATAACATCAATTACTCTTCTTGCGTCATGTAATCCTGACAGCGTTGGTTCAACTACTATTACTGCACAATCTACGCCTGTTATAGAAGCAATTACAGGGCAACCTATACCCGGGGATCCATCTATAATAACCCACCTGTAGTTTTCCTCCTCAGCAATTTCTTTTGCTTTTTGTCTGACCAGAGACACCAGTTTTCCCGAATTTTCTTCGGCAATACCTAATTTAGCGTGAACGAGTGGACCAAATCGTGTGTCCGATACAAACCATTTACCGGAAATATTCGTTCTCATCTCTATAGCATTTTGTGGACAGACTAAACTGCAAAATCCACAGCCCTCACAGGAAACAGGATCAATAGTAAAATCATCTTTTACAGCTTCAAACCTGCATACCGTTTTACAGACTCCACAATCTTCACAGTGCTCCCTATGGGTAAAAGCTGTAACACCACTCCTCAAAACATGCGACTGTTTTACTTTAGGATCAAGTATTAAATGCAAATCCGCTGCATCCACATCACAGTCAGCCATAACTTTATCTCTGGCTAACGCAGCAAATGCTCCAGCAATGACTGTCTTTCCAGTTCCTCCCTTTCCACTTATAATAACGATCTGTTTCATTTTGTTATTTCTCGATTAATTCCTTTTATTCTTAATAAATTAAGTTTTATTTACTATCAGCTGGTTTTTATTTCCTTTATTTTTTTATATAATCCCTGAAATTTCTCTCTGTATTCTGGTAATTCTTTAACCACAAGATCACCTCTGGAATAAATCTCAGCTATTTTTTTGCTAAAAGGTATTCTCATAAGTATAGGTATATTTTCTCTGATACAATATTCATCCGTCTTTTTATTGCCCAGATCAGAACGGTTAATTATGACCCCGAACGGAATTCCCAGCTTCCGCACTACTTCTACAGCAAGTACCAGATCGTTCAACCCAAATGGTGTGGGCTCAGTAACAAGAACAACAAAATCAGTATTCTTTATTGCCGTAATTACAGGGCAGGAAGTCCCGGGAGGCGCATCAATAATTACAGCTTTTTCTCTGTTAATGCGCTTTCTTACAGCCCTTATAACTGGGGGAGACATCATCATGCCTACGTTAAGCTTACCATGAACAAATTGGATTTCATTCTTTTTCCCGATCTCAACGATGCCTATTTCCTTATTTTTTTCTTCTATGGCATCATACGGGCAAAAATAGGTACAGGAACCACAACCATGGCACAATTCAGGAAATATGAGTACCTCTTTATTAATCACTGCAATAGCATTATATACACAAACTTCCTGACAGCTACCACACCCATCGCATTTATCTTGATTTACTTCTGGAACAGGAATAAAAACAGGGTCCCTGCTCTCAAGAATTGGTTTTATAAAAATATGGCAGTTAGGCTCTTCAACATCGCAATCCAGTAGCTGAACATTGCTTAATGATAAAGCCAGATTAACGGCTATTGTTGTTTTACCC
>CAYPYW010000033.1:0-23121 GCA_964415365.1 uncultured Actinomycetota bacterium
ATTAATGAGGCAACGTATTAGCTTTCCTTTAGATTTTTATATGAGGCAACAGGTATCTATCCAATATCCTGCAATCACCGATTTACTGAATTCTTGATAATAATCCAGATAAATTGTATTATTTTAGAGCGCCGAAGTGGCGGAATTGGCAGACGCGCTGGACTCAAAATCCAGTGGACCGCGAGGTTCATGTCGGTTCGACCCCGACCTTCGGCACCAGTGAAAATATAAATATCAGAAAACCATAAAAAATATTTCACAAAGCCAGGATATGCGCCAGTCTGTATAAATCCTCATCTACGCCCTTTTTTATTTCAAGAATTTCTTCAAACCTGGACGCTTCTATCTTCATACTCCTGATTCCTACCATACAATCGCTCTCACCCTCCAGTAACAGATCTACAGCTTTTCTGCCAAACTCGGCTGCCAGTATTCTATCCATGGCAGATGGAGAACCTCCCCTCTGAATGTGACCTAAAACTGATATCCTTACTTCATGACCTACCAGCAATTTGATTGAAGAGGCAACATCGCTTGCGCTGGCTGCTCCCTCTGCCACTATTATCAAAGTATGTCTCTTACCCTCTCTGTGATTTTTTATCTGGCCAGCAATCTTAACCAGATCAACCTCTATCTCAGGAATCAATACATAATCAGCTCCACAAGCAACTCCGGCATTTACTGCAATTAGTCCCGAATCCCTTCCCATAACTTCTATTACAAATATTCTTTCATGAGAAGATGCCGTATCTCTAATTTTGGAAATAAGATCGATTATTACATTAAGAGCTGTATCAAACCCGATACTGTAATCAGTACCGGCAATATCGTTGTCTATGGTTGCCGGAATACCCACGACCTGAATCCCCTGTTCGTGAAGCTCATGAGCACCCCTGAACGAACCATCTCCACCAACTACGATCAGCCCTTCTATATCGTTTTTTTTCAAATTATTTATAGCCTTTTCCTGACCTTTCCTGCATTTAAATTCTTCTGATCTTGCAGAATAAAGAAAAGTACCTCCTCTATCAATTATCCCGCCAACTGAATTTAGATCCAGCACCTTAAAATCATTATTGATCAGTCCCTTATAACCTTCATAAAATCCGTAGACTTCCAGATTACAATATATCGCATATCTGGTAATTGCTCTTATAACGGCATTCATCCCACTCGCATCTCCGCCACTGGTCAAGAGCGCAATTCTTCTTTTTTCTCCTACCATAATCACTCCTTTATTTCCTTCTGTTTTTTAACTCTCCGAACACTTCCTCAATGGTAATCTTCTTCTCAACCATCAAGACCATTAAATGGTAGATCAAATCGGCTATCTCGTAAACTGTATCCCGTTTTTTCTGATGTTTTGAAGATAGAACAACCTCCATACTCTCTTCCCCAAATTTCTTTATTATTTCATCAAGTCCTTTTTTATGCAGAGAATAAGTATAGGAGTCAGAAGTTTTATTTTTTATTCTGTTTTCAATAACACTGTACAGTTCATCCAGTATACTTTGATTTAAGTCCTCTTTGTAATATTTCTCAAAATCTAAATCATTCTCAATGTTCTTCAGATTCCTGTAAAAACAACTTCTTCTTCCGGTATGACAGGCATTTCCCACCTGATCTACACTAACAAGTAAAGTATCCCCATAACAATCATATTTTATATTCTTTATTCTCTGTATATTCCCCGATGTCTCGCCTTTATTCCACAGCTTCTTCCTTGTCCTGCTCCAGAACCAGGTTGTACCTGTTTCCAAACTTTTAGCCAGAGATTCTTTGCTCATATACGCCATCATAAGAACTTCACCTGTCTTATAATCCTGTATAATAGCCGGTACTAAACCAATATTCTTATTTCCCTTTCCATTGATTCCTTTATTCTTTTTCATAGTCTTCTAATCCTTTAATCCCTGTAATATTATCTTCGTTACATTCTTATATTTATTCCTTCAGATTTTAGATACTGCTTGGCTTCCCTTATTGTATTCTGGCCATAATGAAAAATAGATGCTACCAGAACTGCATCAGCATCAGCATATTTTATTACATCTCTTAAATGTTCCAGTTTTCCAGCCCCACCCGAAGCTATGACTGGAATATTTACGACAGAAGTCACAGCACCAGTAAGTTCAATATCATAACCATCCTTTGTCCCATCCTTATCCATGCTTGTAAGTAATATCTCACCGGCACCCAGACTTTCCACCTTTTTTGCCCAATCCACTGCATCCACACCAGTAGGAATCCTCCCTCCATTTACATATACTTCCCATAAATTTTTATGTTTATACTTTGCATCAATGGCAACTACTATACACTGACTTCCAAAAATCTTTGAGGCCCTACTTATCAGGGAAGGATTTTTAACTGCAGATGTATTAATAGAAATTTTATCTGCACCCTTTCTTAATATCTCACGTATATGCTCTACTTTGCTTATACCTCCGCCTATGGTGTACGGTATAAATACCTTTTCAGCAACCTTGCTTGCAAGATCAACTACTGTCCTTCTTCTTTCATGAGAAGCTGTTATATCTAAAAACACCACTTCATCGGCACCTTCCCTATCATAAAAAGCTGCCAGTTCCACCGGATCACCTGCATCTTTTATGTCCACAAAATGTATTCCTTTTACAACCCTTCCCTTGTCTACATCCAGACAGGGAATTATTCTTTTGGTTATCACTTTCTTAAGACCCGACCTCTATTGCTTTTCTTAAATCAATTCTAGCTTTTTCCTCATATAAAGCTTTCCCGATTATTACTCCTATGATCCCCATACTTTCAATTTTCTTTAGACTAATTATATCCTCCAGCCTACCGATCCCGCCAGCAATTATAAATCTCATCCCGGAACTTTCCAAAATCCTCTTAAGAAATTTTATGTTGACGCCTTCAAGTGTTCCATCCCTTGATATATCGGTAATAATTACCTCTTTTGCACCTGACTGTTTCACTTTTTTTATTAATTCGAATATACTGATTTCTGATTCTTTACGCCAGCCATTTTTAAAAACCATCCCATTCCTACCATAATCAAGGCTCGCAATAATCCCATCTTTATAATCCGAAATACTGCCCTTGAGGAAATCCATATCTTCTATAGCTCTGGTTCCCAGTATAACTCTATCTACACCTTCCTTCAGAGCCTCTTTGATTGCTTCAGAAGTCCTGATTCCCCCGCCATACTGTATTTTTATATTTATCTTTTGCTTTATCCCAAATACAATCCTCAGATTCTCCGGCTTACCGCTCCTGGCACCATCCAGATCAATTATGTGTAGCCATTCAGCTCCTTCTCTTTTCCATTTTTCAGCCACTTCAACCGGGTTATCAAAATATTTTTTTTGAGTGCTAAACCTGCCCCTGGTCAACCTTACACAGGTACCGTTAATTAAATCTATTGCCGGTATTATAGTCATTAACCTCTTTCCTTTACCATATTCCAAAAATTCTCCAGAAGTTTCAAGCCGGTGCTGCTACTCTTTTCCGGATGGAATTGGAACCCATAAATATTTTCATATTCTATGCCTGCTACTATTTCGATACCGTAGTCTGTGGTACTGTTTACAATATTTTTATTTTCCGGTATAACATGATAGGAGTGAACAAAATAAAAATTCTCTCCGTCTTTTATTCTGGAAAATATTTTACTATCTTCTTTCCTTATCTTTAATTGATTCCATCCCATATGAGGCACCTTGACTACTGATGGAATTCTATCAACAGAGCCTTTTAATATACCCAGTCCCCTATTTTTACCATTTTCCAGACTGTATTCAAAAAGCAGTTGCATGCCTATACATATCCCTAAAAAGATTTTTTTCTTTACATTTTCTTTTAAGATCTCAACCATATTCAATTTTTCAAGGTTCCTGTAGGCGTCCTTATACGCACCAACACCGGGCAGCACTATTGCCCTGGCATTATTTATATCCTTTGTGCTGCTGGTTACCCTGACATCAACACCAATCTTCTTAAAAGCATTTTCTACACTGCTGATGTTACCCATATTATAATTTATAATTGTAATATACATAGCTAAACCCATTACATTATAATTTAATAACTTATTTCTTGATTTATAGTAAACACTGTCCCGCCAAAGCCAACACCTTGAACTTATATTATACCCTTGGTTGAAGGTATTGAGCCGGCTTCCACTCTTCTGCTTGCATCGTATAGCACAATACCAAAAGCTTTGAATACGGCTTCTATAATGTGGTGAGAATTCAATCCGGTATTCTTATTTATATGAAGATTAATGAAACCATTGCTAACCAGAGCCCTGAAAAAATCTTCAATTATTATAGTCTCCATCCCATTAATTTTTTCATGCTCCATATCAACACTATACCTCAGGTAGGCTCTTCCTCCTATATCAATCGATACAGACACTTCCGCTTCATCCATTGGTAATAAAATATATCCGAACCTTTTAATTCCACCTTTATCTTTCAGACATTCAAAAATAGCCCTGCCCAAACAAATACCAATATCCTCCACCAGATGATGACTATCTACTCCTAAATCACCGGAAGCCCTAATTTTCATATTAAAATTACCATGTCTGGTAAAACTTTCCAGCATATGATCGAAAAAAGGGATAGAAGTATCTATATCCGCCATCCCGCTTCCATCCAGATCAAATTCAAGTTTTACATCAGTCTCTTTAGTCTTTCTGATTATTTTTGCTTTCCTTTTAATTTTTTCTTTCTTCATTTTATTACACTTTTAATGTTATTTATAAAATTACTTATTAAATCGTACTTAACTCTGTAGCTGGTAATATTTGCAATCAGCCTTGTAGTTGAAACAGCAATCTCTCCCATTTCCACCAAATTATTTTCCTCTAGCGTTCTACCAGTAGAAGTTATATCCAGTATTTCATCCGCGATTCCTAAAACGGGGGCAAGTTCCACTGAACCGTGTAATTTTATTATTTCCGCCTGTATGCCCTTCTGATCAAAATATTTTTTAGCAATATTCGGGTAACTGGTGGCAACTTTTATTGAACCAAAATGCCCGTAATGCTTCTTTACTTCCTCCACGCAACCTTTTAATGTAGCTAAAATTATTCTGCATCTTCCATTCTTTAAATCCAGCAGTTCATATACGTTACTTTCCTTTTCCATTAAGGCATCCTTACCTGAAAAGCCTATATCACAGGCGCCATGTTCAACATACACCGGAACATCCATTGGACGTGAAATAACATATTGTATTGAGTCATCTCCGGAATATATAGAAAGCTTTCTATTTTCTTTTACCAGGGACTCTACGTTATAACCTGCTTCCTTCAGCATATTTACGCACTGGTCAAATAAATATCCTTTCGGAACAGCAACTTTAATTTCTCTTTCCATTCTCTATCTCTTTTATGAATTCGTTTATCTCTTCCATTCTCTTTATATTTTTGTTGAGATCATTTATCTCTACATCTTTAAGGTTTGGTTCAACCTCAACAAGTAAATCACAATCCTTCTCCCTTGCAAAACTTTCTATGCCATGTATTTCCTCAAAAGATAATTCTACAATAATACCATTATCCCGCAATTTGTCGGCTATTCTCATTAATTCTACATTATTTCTGCTATCCCTGCTTTTAAGCAAAATTTTTAAACTCTTCTCCAAATCCACTTTTTCTATAGCCTTATGAGTCAAATCAATATCCAGAGCAAATCCAGTAGCAGGTGTGTCCATTCCGAATTTTTTTATCAACCCGTCATATCTCCCACCACTGCCCATAATACCAGTTATACTCGAACAGTAAACCTCAAACAAAAGACCTGTATAATAATCAAAATCTCTTATAATACTGAAATCAATTACCAAAAAATCTCTGTAATTAAAATTATCTAAAATATCATATATTTCTCTGAGATAATTAAAACTTTTAATTACTTTTTGCTCCTTTATCCCGGAAATTAAAGCAGATATTTTCTCAATGTCGCTCTCCGGTTGAATCAATTTTACGAAAATCTCTGTTTTATCCTTATCCCTTTTGCTTAGAAAATTCTCTAAAATCACAAAATCCTTTGCCGCAACTTTCTTTTTAATATATTCCCTGTCCTTCAGATTAAGACCAAACCAATCGCATAACCCTTCAATGAACTCAATATGCCCCAACCCTATCTTATAATTGTGTAAATTCAGCTTGCTTAAAATGTTTATTAATATAACCAGAATTTCCATATCTGACATTATGGCATTTGACGAACCAATAAACTCCAAACCAGCCTGATTATAAACTCTTCCCATGCCTTTCTGGATATCGGATTGCCTGAAGGAATCTGCAAAATAACAGAACCTTACCGGCAGCTGACTCTTTTTAATTCTCATTCCTGTAAGCCTTGCTATAGGTATGGTCATATCAGTTCTAAGCGATACAGGACTTCCATCAACATCAAAAAAGTTAATTAGCTTGTCTTTCCAATTTTTACCAACCCCTATTGAAATATTTTTTGTATATTCAATCACTGGTGTATTGACTTCGCCATAACCCCATAACCTAAACTCTCTGCCAATTATTTTCTTTATGTTATTCCTCTCTCTTGTTTCAAGAGGAAATATATCTCTTAATCCAAACGGTAATTTAACAACCTGATTATCTTTTTTACTTTCAAACATATTTTCCTCAAGCTCCCCGGCCTGCTATATACAAAGTAAGTATTTTATCATACTACAATATTTTAAAAAAAGGTTTAATTCTCAAAAATCTTCTGATATTCTATCAAGTCTGTCTTTTTCCGAAACAGGTTTACAATCTTCATCAACAGCAACATTTTTACCATCCACAAACATAGTTCTAATTGTACCATTTGCTGCTTTTACTCCACATAAGTGCGGAGCATCCAGTATTCCTATTTTTATAGCCCTTGAAATTATAGCAGGAGATATTAGTGGATCTTCGCATTTCTTATCTTTGTTCAGCGCTTTTATCCTATCTATAATCAGCTTTGCATCTGCAACCAATTCAGCCTTTCTGTTCCTCACCTTTTCATCCAATTTCATGTCAGGACAACCATATAGATAATTCTCTATAACTCTTTTTGTAATTTTTACACTTTCTATGATATCTTCAGGTTTGGCAGCATGATCCGCCTCACAATATGCAACAACATGTACAACATCCGGTTCCAACTGCATCTGAAGCAGGGTTGAAGAAGCAAGCTGACCCTTGCCTTTACCAAAATCAGCAGGGTAACTATATAATCCTGACCTGGTTTGCCTGATCGTCATAAAATTATTATCGTGGAGAGATTCTACCAATTCCACTTTGGCTAACATTTTCGCTAAATCCATTGTAAATGAAGTTTCAGGAGGAGTATTAAACATATATTGTGAAATATAAACTTTTACTCCCATCATTTTGGCATTATAAGCAGCAATATAAGAAGCTGCTACCGCAATAGAATCAGGAGAATAACGAAGGCTCCAGTGATGAGACTCGTTAACTTCCACCGGAATATTTCTATCAGCATGCCATTTCATCACTGACTGATTTTCCGCTATTGACTCTTCTAATTTCCTTCCACTCCTATTGTCAAGTTCGTTATACCAGCAAAGAGGAACAGCGCACCATGCATTATTAATATTGTCCAGAAGAACCTTTGCCATTTTAATAATATCATTCGTACCACTGTAGCACCGCAGCAACGGATAATTACCTGTTCTGGACGCAAGATAAAGACTCCTAAAGTCCTCTTCACTTCTTAGAGGAACTCCTCCTGCACCGTTTTGTTTCACATCCATTTTCCCAGGATGAAAAAAGAATTCCTGGGTATTCTGATCAGGACCGATAGATATTACATCCAGCAGTCCACTAAGTGAAATCTTTTTTATTCCTTCCAGTGTCTCGTCCAGAGTTGGCCTTCCGAAATGATGCCGGATTACAGGGAAGGGTTTACTGTACCTAATCCTCTCTAAAATACTTTGGGGGGGAATTTCGCTACAAGTCTCTGTTTTTTCTTTACTCAAGTAACTCTCAATTTCTTCAATGCTTTCTTCACCGGTAAAAATAACATTAAAGATATTCAGTTTCCTTGCGACTTCAGCTACCGGTTTTGTACCTCCTAGTATAAATTCCATTTTCGCTTCCGGTAATTTTTCTATTATTTTTTCCTTCAATTCTTTAAATACAGGAAAGGCACTTTCCGGTGAAAGACGGTAACTTATAGCCACTATATCAGGATTATATTTTTCTATACCTTTTTTTAATTTGTCAATTGTACAAGCAGAACCTAAAAACATAGTATTGTAACCATATCTGCTTGACAGATTTAAAAAATTTAAAACACCTGCTACATGTACACAGCTACCAATACAGGCACCCAGTATCTTTCTCATAACCTTATAATTACTTCTTTCCCTTAATAAGTACGTCTCTTATCTGATTTAAATCCAGTCCTTCCAGACCTAATCTTGAAAGATTTCTTCCAATCCTTCTGAAATCCTTTTTAAATATAGAGCTAGCCATATCAATAAGCGAATCAATTATTCTCGTCTCCACTCCAAGTGCTTTCCCAAATTCAGAAATAGGTACTAGACTCATTGGAACATCTTCTGTTATGTATCTGACATTTATAGTTATTGGAGCCATTATTCCCACATATCCTGGATTACTATGTATCGCATCAAATAGATTATCCTCTACCACATTATAAGCCATTGACAACCACTCAATAGCAGAATATATATTGGCACACTTTAATTTCCTTGCAACCATCACTCTCTCATTGTCTACCGCTTCCAGAACCCTTGCCACTGACTGAGTCACTCCTTCTATATAAAATTGAAAATTCCCCAGAGTAGATTCTATCCTGCTAAGATTAAGTATAGTAATAGTGGGGTGAAACACTGCACCCATGTTATTGAAGCTGGTTTCAATAACACTTGCAGCAGGAATAAATTCAGGAAAGGCCTCATTTAACTTTTTAACCACCATTTCAGTTCTTCTGGAAGATATTGCAGCCACAGGTATTGCCTGTTTTATTCTGAATATTCTTGCTGTAGCCGGCCCCATACCTCTGCTGGCATATATAAAAGTCTGAGCTTCAGCTATTGTAATGTCCTTATGGTTACCTTCTCCACGTAAAACATTTAAAAATTCCAGAGCCCCACAGGTCCTTCCCGGGTTTAAGACTACAATCTGCTTCTCGTTCAAAAACGGTGCGCAGGCTTTTGCAATAGAAATATGACCGTTTGCAGGCACCACTACCATGATTACATCCATGCCTTTTATTGCTTTTCCCATATCACTGGTTACTATATTCAGCTTGCCAAAACCTTTAATCTCACCCTCAAGCTCTATTCCTCGCATCTTCTTTATTGGTTGAATTCTTGAAAATGTCCTGTTATACAAATTAACTTTAAAACCCTTTATTGCCAGATGAGCCGCTACAGCTTTTCCACCGTGACCAGCTCCCAAAACAGCAAATTTCAAATCATGCATGGACTCCACCCCTCACAGTACTCTTATAACATTTACACTTTATCCCAGTTAATTTTATCCGAAAACACTTCCCTCAGGTTCTCTTCCAGAGACTGGTTTAAATTTATCCTATAGCTGGAAGGAAGCTTGTAAACTTTTTCTACACCCTTCCCACTTTCGTCCGTTACTTTAAATTCTACTTCACTAAATCCAGGATACTTTTTTAATATATCATAAAATCTGTTTATAAAATTCTCATCCAGATCATTCTTTTTTGCGATAAAAACCACTTTACCATTCTCCTCGCTTATGAGTTCTTTTTGGTTCTTATTTATCGCTTTATTTTTCTCCAATACTTCTATCTCGCTAGCAATAATCTTTAACTGATCTTCTTTTTTATCCAACTTACCCCTAACTTTCACAATCTTATCTTCTGTGATAGCTTCTCTGTACTTTCCAAGGATTGACGGGAATACAATTACTTCTACATTATCGCCGATGTCCTCTAAATTCATAAAACACATCTGCTGATCCTTTTTTGTAAATATAGTCTTTACTCTGCTTATAATCCCTCCAATAGTAACATTAGTTTTATCTTCTACATCAATCAAAGCCTCTATTGGAGTTAATTTAGAAAGAGAATCTTCATACTCGAACAAAGGGTGGCCTGAAATATAAAGGCCCAACATTTCTTTCTCAAAATTCAGTAACTCTTTTTTTGAGAACTCCTCAAACCGTTCCTCTGTTTGATAGACTCCGTTCAGTAATATTTTATCGCCTTCACTGCCACTAAAATCAAACAACGAGAACTGCCCGATATCCCTGTCTTTTCTAATCTTTAGAGTCTCTTCAATAATTTTTTCATAATTTTCTAAAAGAGATTTTCGGCTCCGACCGAGAGAATCAAAAGTTCCGCTTTTTATTAAGCTCTCAAGGGTTTTTTTATTTAATACACTATTATCAACCCTCTCACAAAAATCTATAAAATTCTTGAATTTACCGCTTTTTTTTCTCTCCTTTTCTATACACTCAATAACATTAGTTCCCACATTCTTAATAGCCGAAAGTCCAAATCTAATGGAGCTCTCCACTACAGTGAAATCAGTAAAACTTCCATTGATATCCGGCGGAAGTACATTTATGCCCATTCTCCTGGTTTCATTAACATATTGAGCCACTTTTTCCTGACTCCCCATCCTGATACTGAGCAGTGCCGCCATGAATTCTACCGGATAGTTGGCCTTAAGATAAGCAGTCTGGTACGAGATCATGGCATATGCAGCGCTGTGGGATTTATTAAATCCATATTCAGCAAAATGATTTACTAGCTCAAATATTTTTGTTGAAATCTTCTCATCTATTCCTTTGTTTCTAGCACCTTCTACAAACTTGCTTTTTTGCTTGGAAAGTAAACTTCTTTTTTTCTTACTGATAGCTCCTCTCAAAATGTCTGCTTCTGACATACTAAAACCAGCCAGTTCTGATACTATTCCCATAACCTGTTCCTGATACAGAATAATCCCATAAGTACTTTCAAGAATTTTCTCCAGTGATGGGTGCAGGTAATTTATTTTCTTTCTACCATTTCTGCTCTCTACGAAATCGCTCACCATTCCACTCTGAAGAGGGCCAGGTCTATACAATGCCAGCAATGCTATCAAATCTTCAAATTTGGTTGGTTTCAGGTTTATTACCAATTCACGCATTCCAGAACTTTCAAGCTGGAATACTCCCAGACATTCACCTTCACTCAGCATATTGAAGGTTTTTTTATCATCCAGATTGATATCATTGATATCTATATCTATATTCTTGGTCTTTTTAATTAAAAATAAGGTCTTATCTATTAATGATAATGTTTTCAGCCCCAGAAAGTCCATTTTAAGCAGCCCGATTTTCTGGATATCCTCCATTTTATATTGAGTTACAATGTCACCCTCATTCTCTTTTTGTATTGGTGTATAGTTATAGAGGTCCTCTGAAGAAATTACAACTCCCGCAGCATGAATCGAATCCTGTCTGGATATGCCCTCAAGTGAAATGGCGGTATCAATTACTTCTCTCATTCTTTCATCATTCTCGTAAACTTCCTTCAAATCCGAGGCCATGTTCAACGAATTCTTAATTGTTACATTCAATTCCATGGGAACCATTTTCGCTATCCGGTCTACATCTGCATAGGGTACTTCCATTACTCTTCCCGCATCTCTTATAGCCTGCCTGGCAGCCATTGTTCCAAAAGTAATTAACTGGGCAACTCTCTTGTCACCATATTTTTGAGTAACATATCTAATAACTTCATCTCTTTTTTCATAACAAAAATCTATATCAATATCAGGCATACTTTTACGTTCTTCATTTAAAAACCTTTCAAACAAAAGCCCGTACTTTAAAGGTTCGATATCAGTTATCCCTAAAAGGTAAGAAACTATGCTTCCAGCAGCCGAACCCCTTCCCGGTCCTACTCTTATATCATTACTCTTGGCAAATTTGACAAGATCCCAGACTATCAGAAAATACTCTGAAAATCCCATTTTCTTTATGACTTCCAGTTCTTTCCTTATTCTTTCATCAACTTCCACGGTAATATCTTCATATCTTTCTCTGGTACCTTCATAGCATAATTTTTTCAAGTATTCGTCTGCGCTACAGCTGTCAGGGACAGTAAAAGATGGTATCAGATTCATATCGAACTTTAAATTTACATTACACCTATCAGCAATCTCCAGGGTATTTTCAAGAGCACCAGGAAATTCTTTGAAAAGTTCTTTCATCTGATCATAACTCTTAAAATAATACTCATCCGTGGGAAATCTAAGACGTCCGGCTTCGTTTATGGTAGAACCAGTCTGTATGCAGAGCAGAACATCATGGGCTTTGCTATCTTCCTTGTTTAAATAATGCACATCATTTGTAGCCACCAGCGGGATATCGTATTCTAAAGATAATTCCAATAGAGTTTTATTCACTTTTTTTTGGTCCGGAATACCTGAATCCTGCAGTTCTAAAAAAAAATTATCCTTTCCAAAGATATCTATGTATTCTTCAAGAATTTTTTTTGCACTTTCATATTGACCCGAAATAATATACTTTGGAACCTCGCCAGAAATGCATCCACTTAAAGCAATTAAACCCTTATTAAATTCCCTCAGTAGTTCCTTATCCACTCTTGGTTTATAATAAAAACCTTCCAAAAACCCCAGACTAACCAGTCTCATTAGATTCTGGTAACCCTGATTATTTTCCGCGAGTAAAGTTAGGTGATAAGAAATTTCTTCCCTTTTTTCTCTTTCTAATTGCTTGTCCCATCTACTCCTCGGTGCTAGATATACTTCACAACCTATTATGGGTTTTACTGCTGATTTTTTTGCCTGAGTATAAAATTCGATAATACCATACATAACTCCGTGGTCGGTTAGCGCTAAAGCAGGCATATCGTACTCACAGGCTCTCTCAACCAATTGTATTATTCTTGAAGCACCGTCTAACAAGGAGTATTCGCTATGGACATGCAAATGAGCGAATTTGTCTTTTTTCATTCTAAGAGAATCTAATTGTTCCTTTTAACTAAGATTTTGGCTCGAATATTATCTAAACCTAATAAACAACCCTGTATAACTCTTCAAGGGAAGTTATTCCTTCTGCAACTTTATAAGCTCCGCTTTCAAGGAGGGTCTTCATACCTTCTTCCCTAGCAACCTCATTAATTTCATCAGTGCTTTTTCTTTTCAAAAGCATTTCTCTGATTCTTTTTGTCACAATTAACATTGAATATATTCCGGTTCTCCCTATATAACCGGTATAATTACATCTTTTACATCCAACGCTCTTATAAATCTTTTTCTCCTCTAATATAGGTCTTATTTCCTTACTGAATGACGAATCAGGCACCTCTATTTTTTTCTTGCAATTGTTGCACAATATTCTTACCAGCCTCTGAGCCACTATACCGGTTACCGCGGCTGATATCATATACGATTCTACCCCCATTTCCAGAAGCCTGGTAAGGCTGGACGGAGCATCATTGGTATGTAAAGTGGTTAATACCAGATGTCCGGTAATAGCAGCTTCAACTGCTATCCTTGCAGTTTCTATGTCCCTTATTTCTCCTATTAAAATTATATCCGGGTCGCTTCTTAGCATTGCTCTGAGACCCTTGGAAAAACTCATATCTATCTTGGAATTTACCTGAACCTGCATTATTTGAGGAAATCTATATTCTACAGGATCCTCTATAGTAAAAATCTTCTTCTCGACATTCGAAATTGCATTCAGGCTGGCATAAAGAGTAGTAGTTTTTCCTGACCCGGTAGGGCCGGTAATAACAACAGCCCCATGAGGTACATTTATCATTTTTAAATATTTTGGAACATCTTCATCAGACATTCCCGATTTTTTAAGGTTAAAAACAGATTCGTCTCTATCCAGTATTCTTATGGTAATATTCTCGCCAAAAACTGTGGGTATTGAAGCAAGTCTTAAATCAATCAATCTATTCCCGAAATTTATGGAGCTCCTACCGTCCTGAGGCAGCCTATTCTCGGTTATATCCATACCGCCCATTATTTTATATCTTGAGAGTAGTAGTCTCTGTACTGTTTTGGGAACATCCTTTATTTTTTGCAACACACCGTCTATTCTGAACCTTATGGCACAATTCTTTTCCTGTGGTTCTATGTGTACATCACTGGCTCTTAATGATATTGCCTTTAATATAATCTGATTTGCCAGTCTTACCAGAGGATTTTTCTCAACCAGATCTTCCTCATATTTTTTTCCAACAGTAAAATCTTCATCTTTTATTATCTCCTGAACTTCTTTAAGACTATAGTCATCTGAGGTATATAACCTTATAATACTTTCTATACCCTTCCTGGTGCTTATGAATGGCTTCACATTATAACCTGTAAGCAATCTTATTTCATCAATAGCATTTATATCTCTGGGATCAGTCATTGCTACATGCAGGGTACTGTCGAGGAGGTCAAATGGAAAAACTTTCCTTTTAAACGCAAAATCTTTGGAAATGAGATTGGCGACAGATGGATCAATCTTATCCTGTATTTTATTTAAGTCCACAGACTCAAAACCCCTCTGAAAGGAAATAAGCTCCATTAAAGTTTCATCGGAGATATGCCCTTTTTTTATTAATATTTCTCCTAATTTTTCACCAGTATTTTTTTGGATATCTAACGCTTCTTCTAACTGTTCCTTGGTTATAATATTCCTGTTTAGAAGTATTTGCCCTATTTTTTCTTTCTTATAATCTAAATCAACCATAATTGCCTTAAAACTTTTTTATTAATTTTTATAATTATAATATATCTCAGCCAATATTACACACCTACTATTAAAAACCACGGGTTCCTAAAAATTTACTTTAATTTAGATTTATCCCTTTTGATCATTCCATTAATAATCCCGGCTACATAACCTGCCCCGAATCCATTATCAATATTTACCACAACTACTCCTGGACTGCATGAATTTAACATGGTTAGCAGCGGTGATATACCCTCAAAACTTGAACCGTATCCTTTGCTTGTAGGAACTCCAATTACCGGACAGTCTACCATCGAACTCACTACCCCGGGTAGTGCCCCTTCCATACCGGCAACTGCTACAATTACATTTGATAGGCTTAATTCTTCCTTAAAATTTACCAGTCTATGAATACCTGCAACTCCCACATCGTAAATCTTTCTAACATTATTCTTCATTAGATAACTGGTCACTGCTGCTTCTTCTGCTACACTTATATCTGAGGTTCCCGCACATATTACAGTAATACCTTTATCCAATTTATTATCAGCTATATCAAGCGGGGTATAAATGGCATTTGCTTTAGGGTTAAATTCCAGATTCTTAATCTCCTTTTTTAACAAGTTATAAGTTTCAACCGTTGTTCTGGTTACCAGAAGCACAGGTGAGTAGTTCAATATTTTCTTCGCTATCTCTAAAACTTGCTCCGGGGTCTTACCGGCACCATATATTACCTCCGGAAAATCCCTCCGCATCAGACGATGGTGGTCAATTTTCGCAAAACCAATATCTTCAAAGTACATCTCTTTTAATTTAGAGATTACTTTTTCCTTACTTATTCTTTCCTCTTTAAAACTATTAAGTAATTCTTCTATTATTTTACTTATATTATTTTTCATAGTAATAAAAATACCATAAATAAAAATAATTTTAAATTATACCGGAAATCTATTTCTACCATACAAAAGACGTTGAATAAAAAATGCACGACTACATTTCATGCACCGTGCATTTTTATATTTGTTCCTGGTAAAATTAATTTACCCTTTTCTCTAAAAGTAAAATAATTTCTCCGAAAGACTTGCCACTAAAACCGCGGTTTCTATAGCCACTACGCTGATAAGTTTTATCATTATATTCATCGAAGGTCCTGCTGTATCCTTCAGAGGATCACCTACAGTATCACCTACAACAGAAGCTGCATGCTCAGGAGTTCCGCTTCTTCCTTCCTCCTCAATTTTTTTCTTGGCGTTATCCAGGGCGCCACCTGAATTCGCCATAAAAATTGCCTGAGCAAATCCTGACAGTAGTGTTCCAATTATCAATGCTATCACTCCTCCAGGACCCAGCAGTATTCCTACAATTACCGGTATGACAAAAATAGCTATCCCCGGAAGAATTATCCCTCTCTGAGCAGCTCTGGTGACTATGGTAATAAAAGTTTTAGGATCTCCTTTTGATTTACCTGCCTTTATATCTTTTATTTGCTTTCTAGCTTCAATTACTACCTTATTAGCAGCTTTGCCTACGGCACCAATCAGAATGGATGCAAAAAAGAAAGGCATAATTACACCAGTAAACAGTCCTACAAGTATCTTGGGATCTCTCATGAAATTTAAAACCACATTTACCTCGAGCAACTCAATCTTGGAAAAATAAGCTTGCCCCAGTGCCAGGGCTGTAATTGCTGCACTTCCAATTAAAAGGCCTTTGCCAATAGCAGCAGTTGTATTCCCTACCGCATCTAATTTGTCCGTAGTCTTTCTAACCTCTGGAGGGAGATCAGCCATTACTGCAATACCTCCAGCATTATCAGCAATTGGACCATAAACATCTATAGCAATAGCAAAAGGCGAAACAGACAACATTGCCACTGCAGAAACAGCAACACCATAGAGACCCATTTTAAAATCGGCAGAACCTCCTGATATATAAAAGCTAAAAATCATCACCATAATTACAGTGAGAGCAGGAAGTATGGTACTCTCCATCCCATAAGCAAGACCATTTACTACCAGAGTACCCGGACCTGATTTCGCACTTTCCGCTATTCCTCTGGTAGGCCGGTATCTCGAATCAGTATAAATAAGTGTAAAGAGCCCTATTAAAAATCCCGCCAGGAGCCCTCCTATAGATGAATAAAATAAGAAATTATATTCAAAACCCAATACATACCTTACGATAAAGTAAGACATCGCCATTATAGCTATTACAGTTATAAACAATCCGGATAATGTTGTTCCGGTAAGAAGAGAAACTGTTGCGTTTTCCTTGTATCTTGCCACTAAAAGTTTTATCACAAATATAGCCAGGATCGAGGCCAGCACACCTGAAGTAGAAATTATCATGGGAAGAATTATACTTTTTATCACAAGAGCAGAATCTCTGAATGCCAGAAATCCCAGAAATTCCGCTGCAATTATAGCACCTACCCAGGATTCCAGCGCATCAGCTTTCATACCTCCTACATCACCGACATTATCACCTACATTATCAGCTATGGTTGCAGGGTTTCTGTAGTCATCTTCTTTGAGTCCCGATTCAACTTTCCCTACATAATCTGCGCCCATATCCGCTGCCTTTGTAAATATCCCTCCGCCAGTTCTCATAAAAAATGCAGCAAAACTTGCTCCAATAGTAAATGTAACCAATATTTCCACTACATTTTGCAAAGTCTCCACCTGTCCTGTCCCGGCTCTTCCATACCACCAATAAAGAGTATTAAACCAGAATGCAGTATCGAAAAGAGCTACCGTACCTAACAGAAGACCTGATGCCGAAGCTGCAGTAAAAGCTATATTCATAGCTTCTCCTAAGCCCTTTTCTTTGGCAGCAAACGTAACCCTGGAGTTGGTAGTAGTTGAAATCCACATTCCTATATTACCAATGATCAGGCTGAATCCCATACCAGTTGCAAAAGCAGGAATTGATGCAAATTTCAGATAATTAAACTTTACCATTACTCCCAGCAAAGCAACAACTACTACAAAAAATATACCAATTACCTTAAGCTGTTGATTAAGATAGGCTCTGCTCCCGACATATATGGCCCTTGATATCTCTCTCATCCTTTCGGTACCCCTGTCTTTTTTATTGACCATTATTGAAAATACTATGGCCAGAATCAGCGATATACCAGAGCCAATAAAAGGAATAATTCTTATTAGCAGCAAACCCGACATAAATACCTCCCGCCTAAAAAATAACCAAATAAATTTTACATTCTGGCATAAATTATCATATACCTGAAAAGTTTTATAGCCTCAGGACATTTCCAAATATTTTATTAAAAATAAATACATTAAGCAATTACTTTTTCCGTACTTAACTTTAAATCAATATCCAGCATATTGATAATGATAATCTTCCTTAAAGACAGCGCAAACATTCACCACTATGGCAGTTTATGACAATAGACTTTAAATAATTGTGAGCAAGCCTCGTAGGCTCGGGTATTCTGAATTTAGACACAGACAACGTATATTTAATTGCAGATTCAAGACAGACCTTATTCCCCACAGAAACAAATACAGGCTTTGTATCATACCTGGTTCTTACCGCAGCGCCAATGGTTTTACCCCTGTCAGTGATATAATTATAACTTCCTTTCTCTTTACCCAGGGACAAATCATCATACTGCCCGCAAAGTTTTTTCTTTGCGCAGCCGACTGAGGGAAGATTCAATATAATCCCCATATGAGAAGCAAGACCCAGCCTTCTTGGATGCGAGTAGCCATGCCCATCAAAAAAAGCAAGATCAGGAATATTTTTAATCTGCCTAAAGCATTCTTCCACTACAGGACCCTCTCTGAAAGATAATAACCCCGGTATATAAGGAAAATGAGGTTCAGACTGTAAATATTTTTCTTCTATTATCTCCAGAGATGGGTAAGAAAAAATAAGAACAGCACATATAAATTTATTTGATTCTTTTATAAACCTGACATCTACCCCTGCAATTTTTCCAATACTTTTAAATCTGTCAAAGATAATAACTTCTTTTGAGAGTTCCTCTTGAAGCTTAATTGCTGCTCTATAATCCAAATTCCAGGAATGATGCTTTTTTATGATCATTTTAACAAATCAGGTCTTTAAATTTACTTTCAATTGATTTTAATGCACCTACAATAAGACACAAAATTCTTCTATTCTGTTTAACCCTTCTTTAATATTTTCCATTGATGTTGCATAGCTTATCCTTATGTACTCATCAGCACCAAAGGCTCCTCCTGGAACAACTGCAACATTTGCTTTTTCTAACAGTAAATTGGCAAAATCAAAAGAGTTTTTTATCTCCCCTCCAAAAAAGTTAGATATCCGGGGAAATATGTAAAAAGCACCCTCAGGAAGAGCACACTCCATTCCATCTATTGAAGAAATTCTGTTGTATATGTAATCTCTTCTTTTCTCATATTCTTTTCTCATTACTTCAACAGAATCCTGATTTCCATTAAGTGCCTCCAGGGCAGCCCACTGAGCTATGGTACAGGGATTAGATGTTGACTGATCCTGTACCTTGGTCATCTGTTTTATTATCCTGCTGTCAGCACCGCAGTAGCCAATCCTCCATCCAGTCATTGCATAAGTTTTGGACACGGCATTTACAGTAATAGTTATAGATTTAAGATCACTGCTAAATGATGCAATACTGTGATGCTCCGCACTGCCGTATAAGAACTTCTCATAAACCTCATCCGCAATTATATAAATATCATGCTCAAGACAGATTTTACCAATCTCTTCAAGTTCTTGCCTGGTATAAACTGCACCGGTTGGATTATTAGGACTATTCAAGATAAATAGCTTTACTCTGCCACTTCCATTCCCTTTTATTTCAGCAGACTTAGAAACAATATAACCAAAATGCTCTATGTCTATTTTTAAATCCTTTTTGAAATCTACAAACTCAGGAATTCCCCCTGAAAGTATTACCTGTTGACTGTAACTTACCCAGAAAGGCTTAGGAATCACAACCCTATCACCGGTATTAATAAAAATCCTCATAATATCATCCAGTACATGTTTTGCACCATTCCCAACCAGGATATCGCTAGTTTCATAATCAATTCCATTATCTCTTCTAAATTTATTTACAATCGCACCCTTGAGTTCCTTTATACCGGTGCTTGCAGTATATCTTGTCTTATTCTCGTCAATTGCTTTCTTGCCTGCGTCCTTTATATTAAGAGGGGTATTGAAATCAGGCTGCCCAATGCCAAACCTTATTATCAATTTACCTTCTTTTTTTAACTCAGCATCCAGCTCATCAGCTTTTCTTTCCAGTGCAAACGTCGGGCTTTCTTCAACTCTCAGAACCCTTTCCGAAAAATTTTGCGTTAACATTGATACCTCCAATTCATCTTAAATAAATGTCTGGTACACCATGGTGTACCACTAATAACCAGATTAATAAAACGAATTCAAATCTCTACTTTATTCCAAGCTGAAGATTAGATAATAATTCAAAATCAAACCAGAATTCATTCTATAAAATCCGCTTTCCGTTTGAGTTCCTTAAATAAAGATTCTATTCCAAGTTTCCTTGACCATAAAACCATATAATTAACATCAAGATTACCATACTGGACTTCAAATATATTTAAAGCATCGTCAAAATGTTTCCTGCTTCCTCCTGATTGTCTTGACCAGTATAATTTTTGAACTATAGTATCCTCGGGTGCAGAAACATAGATTTCAAAATTGAGAAATTTTACTTTCTGTTTTCTTGAAAATCTGCTCTTATCGTATTCACTATCGGTCAAAATCCAGAAATCAATCTTATCTCCCTGATTTATATCTATTATATTAAACTGATCTTTATTATTAATGGCCGCTTCAATAGATTTTTCATTAATATAATAATCTTGCTTCGGAAAAGCCTCGGTAATTTTATGAATAAAGGTTTTATCAACCGATACTATTATATCAATATCATGAGTAGAACGTGGAATCCCTTGTAAACTTGAAACAATAGAACCAGTTAACATATACGGAATATTTCTTTCAGACAATATCTGAATAACTTTTTCTAATAAACCAAATTGTGACACCTGTTTATTCTTTCTAAATATAATTTTTTAATTTCTTCCTGGGAAAGATCAGGGAATCTACTTTTAAGTCCTGTTAAGAAAAGTTGCTTTGTTAATTCATTCAACTCAAGACATTTTTTTAGCCTCTCCTCAGGAGTCAACTTTCTGATTATCCTGATATACTCCCTATGGCTGTCATCAATACATTTCATGAGATTATTCTATCATAGAAATAGAATAAATTAACAAATACAAAGACTTTTTCTTCTGTCAAAATACCCTTCTTCTGTAGAATTCTGAAATGATTATCTATCTAATAAATCTATGCGACTTTCAATCCCTCATAGTTAGGATAAGAACTCAAATCCTTGCCAGTGAGCCTTACTACCTTATCTTTCTTTCAATCCCTCATAGTTAGGATAAGAACAAGGACGCACGCAGGCAGTTAAAGAAGCAATATGACTTTCAATCCCTCATAGTTAGGATAAGAACGATAAAATGCAGGAGCTTATTGCCTCTATCAAGCAGTACTTTCAATCCCTCATAGTTAGGATAAGAACGGGTAGTTGGAAGCCACGCCGACTGCTCTCTTTCACTTTCAATCCCTCATAGTTAGGATAAGAACAGTAAATCAACACACAGAGGATAAGAATATAGCAAACTTTCAATCCCTCATAGTTAGGATAAGAACGGGTACAGATGTATACATCACAATGTACAAATTGACTTTCAATCCCTCATAGTTAGGATAAGAACGTCTACTGGATTAACATCTTCCCTTACAGTGTTCTCCCTTTCAATCCCTCATAGTTAGGATAAGAACTATTGGTATAAAGAGCAGGCAGAAGATAATTTTACACTTTCAATCCCTCATAGTTAGGATAAGAACGCGATATCCAATGATGGACTGGCACATAAATTTATGACTTTCAATCCCTCATAGTTAGGATAAGAACGCGATATCCAATGATGGACTGGCACATAAATTTATGACTTTCAATCCCTCATAGTTAGGATAAGAACTTTTATTGGCTGGCTCACTGCTTTAAGTATTTCTATCTTTCAATCCCTCATAGTTAGGATAAGAACGAGCTTGAAGCCTTTGAATATGAAATGTTACCAAGCTTTCAATCCCTCATAGTTAGGATAAGAACTTAACTTCGTAGCCGTCGACCCTGAAGTCATACCTTACTTTCAATCCCTCATAGTTAGGATAAGAACTTAACTTCGTAGCCGTCGACCCTGAAGTCATACCTTACTTTCAATCCCTCATAGTTAGGATAAGAACTTAAATTTTATAAAGGGTATTGACATATACTACCATAGCTTTCAATCCCTCATAGTTAGGATAAGAACGACACTCCCCCGATTGTAGAGGAACATGATACATACCTTTCAATCCCTCATAGTTAGGATAAGAACGATCTTAAGACAGATTTGCAGATGACCTCGTATTTTGCTTTCAATCCCTCATAGTTAGGATAAGAACTTTTACATCTTGCAAATGTACTATAATATTCTTCTATCTTTCAATCCCTCATAGTTAGGATAAGAACAATATGGTGGAACTCTCGACTTATATGCTTATTTTGACTTTCAATCCCTCATAGTTAGGATAAGAACCAAATATCCTTTCATAAATGACCCGCTAGGATATTGCCTTTCAATCCCTCATAGTTAGGATAAGAACCAAGCCGGTACTCTTACCATAACGTTTGTAATACTGCTTTCAATCCCTCATAGTTAGGATAAGAACGGGGAAATGACTAATTGGAAAAGAATTGGAGAACTAACTTTCAATCCCTCATAGTTAGGATAAGAACTTAACAGGGGTAGAAGCTATATTTAGACTTAAAGAAACTTTCAATCCCTCATAGTTAGGATAAGAACATTATCTGTTGTGCATATGACCTTCTGTCTATATAGCTTTCAATCCCTCATAGTTAGGATAAGAACGGGATGACCAAAACAACCAATGCATACTTATAGCAATCTTTCAATCCCTCATAGTTAGGATAAGAACGCTGAACTTGGCTGGAACACAAGAGTCCTGATTAATCTTTCAATCCCTCATAGTTAGGATAAGAACGATAAGTTAATTGATATTATGCTTAAGAAAGATGATACTTTCAATCCCTCATAGTTAGGATAAGAACGATACTGTCCGCAGGGGCAAAAGGACATAAAAAAAATCTTTCAATCCCTCATAGTTAGGATAAGAACCCGTTGTAAAACATTAAAAAATGCTTTATATTGGTATTTATATATCAAACAATATAGATTGTCAAAATCACCAAGAAACTTTGTTTTAGAACAATTCCCAGCATAAATTTCCCTAATACCTGACTTGACCGAATCAGGAACCACATTTTTACCTAGATCTTGTTTATCAGC
>CAYPYW010000034.1:0-879 GCA_964415365.1 uncultured Actinomycetota bacterium
GTGGGGTTTTTATGGATTTTGGGGGAAAATCCTTTTGCAACTGATAAAGTCAAGAGATTATATTAACCTCTTAAAAAAGTATGGCATCAAGATTTCCATGTCTGCTAAAGGAGTTCCTCTGGATAATGCCATTGCAGAATCTTTTATGGGCAGCTTAAAGACAGAGGAAGTCTATATGTGGGAATATGAAGACTATTCTGATGTGCTTGAAAGAGTTCCTTATTTTATTGAGGAGGTCTACAACAGAAAAAGGCTGCATTCTTCACTGGAGTATATGCCTCCGGAAGAATTTGAGAATAATTTGATGAATGATATTAAAAATTCCTGTGAACTCTATGCTGGGTTAAGATAGGTATGTGTACAAATTTTGGGGTTCAGGTCAGTATATCTTTTATAATACAAAGGCTATCTCTAGCTTACCGCCGATTTTCCCTCCTCGGATGTCCTTATCCTAATTGCATCTTCTACGGGAAGGATAAATATTTTCCCTGCCCCTATTTTTTTTGTCTTTGCAAAGCTAACTATTGTCTTTGAGACAGCCTCAACCATTTCCTCTTCTACAACTATTTCAAGCTTTATCTTTGGGAGGAATTTTACTTCCTTGTTCGGGACCTCCCCATTTTTATAGCCCCTCTGGCGGCCAAAGCCCTCTAAATGGAATACCGTTATTCCTTCTACACCTGCTTCTATAAGTGCCTCTTTTACCGAATCAAGTTTTGAGGGCTGTATGATGCATTCGAGTTTAAAAAGCATCAAAAAACCTTTCTCTTCCTATAATAGTCTAATAATTTATTCTCTATCTTTTCACTCTTGCATTACCTTCCCATATATCCCATATATGCTGTTCATCAGTAGGGGTTCCATAATCTGTAAGAAGGG
>CAYPYW010000034.1:889-22948 GCA_964415365.1 uncultured Actinomycetota bacterium
CTGAACCCACTTTTCTGGTTCCCAGCCTTTTAGAATACCATAGAGCATGCCTCCCACAAATCCATCGCCTCCACCTATTCTGTCAAGCACTCTAATCTCTCTTGGCTCTACTACATGCCAGCTCTCACCCTCAAACATAACTGCTCCCCAGATATGGCTGTTTGCGTCCACCACCTGTCTTAAGGTAGTAGCAAATACTGATACATTTTTATACTCTTCTTTTGCCTTTATTATCATCTTCTTGAATGAATCAATCTTTTGTGTACAATCTTTTCCACCTGTTTCTGGTCCATTTATTCTTAGGCAGAGTTGGAAGTCCTCCTCATTGCCTACAAGTATATCTGATACTGATGCAATGTTTGAAAAAACTTCCCCTAGTTCATTTTCCCTGCCCTTCCAAAATGAAGCCCGATAGTTAAGATCAAATGATACTACTGTACCATATTTTTTTGCAAATCTTACAAGCTTCAGGCAGAAGTTTGAAGTCTGCTCAGATAATGCTGCGATCAATCCCGATAGATGCAGAATCCTAACTCCCTCATTTATAAAAATTCTTTCAAGGTCAAAGTCATTGATATCCAAAGTTTTCGCAACCTCTCCAGCTCTGTCATTATAGACTCTAGGGCCTCTGGCCCCTGAACCACTATCAGCAATGTTAAACTGATGGCGATAACCCCACGGACCTCCCTGGTTAAGCTCCTTTGCTTCGTAGACCATATGTCTGGAGAGCAAATTGTCCTTTATTAAAGATGCTATTGGGCTATCCGACACAAATGCAGTAAGAACCTTTACGGGAAGCCCCAAATAAGATGATATGCTTGCTACATTTGTCTCAGCACTAGTTATAAAAAACAAAAATGAGTTTGCGGTATTTATTGGCTGGCTATTATATGGAGTAATCCTTACCCCCATACTAGTAGGAACTATAAGGCTGTATTTATAATTTTCTTTAAGATTAAGTTGCATATAACCTCCAGACTTCAAAATTAATTTAACTTTCTTAAATTTCTTTTTCTGGTCTGTTTTTTTTCATCCATTCTGTATGATATTCTTTATAGCTTCCATCATCTTTAAGAAGCACCTTGGGTTTTCCCTGTATAAGTTTAAAGTAACCATGGGCACCAAAATAGTCTCTTTGTTGTGCCTGTACCTGTGCTGATACCAGAATAGGACTTGTTATCTCATATATATAGTTAAGTGATGAACTCATGCAGGGAACAGGAATGCCTACTGAATGTGATATTGCAATAAATTTTGATAGATTTTCAATATTTTTTACTATGAAATCCTTGAAGATCGGTGCTGATATTAAGTTCGAAAGATGCTGGTTATTATTATATTCTCTCGTAATTTCAGATAGAAACTGCGCTCTTATTATGCAACCCGCCCTCCAACCGGCTGCAATACGACCAATATTAAGATGCCAGTTATATCTATTTGATGCAGCAGAGAGCAAGGCAAAACCCTGGGCATAGGAGGATATTTTAGCAACGTATAATGCATTATGACAAACCGATATAAATTCTAAAGGATCCACACTATATTCTTTTTTGGGGAACTTAAAGCTAGCACTAAGCTTCAGCCTAGTTTCCTTGTCCTGACTCATTTCTCGAGAAAATACTGCTGATGCTATAGTGGGTACTGGTACTAGTAGCTCCAGTGCACTGTCTACAGTCCAAGTCCCAGTACCTTTCATTCTTGTGATGTCAGCTATTCTATCAACTAGGTAATAACTAGATTTATGTTCCTTCTGACTCATGCTCTCGCCTGTTATTTCAATAAGGTAGGAATGAAGCTTATCATTCTTATCATTCCAAGCCTTTATTATCTCTGATATTCGCAATGCATCATACCCGAGGACAGATTTCATTGCCCAGACACACTCTCCTATTAAGGCCATATCACCGTATTCAATGCCATTATGTACCATCTTTACAAAATGGCCTGCTCCATCAGGGCCTATATGAGATACACATGGGGAGCCATCCAAAGCCTTTGCGGATATTTTTTTAAATAAGTCTTCCACAAGATTGTATGCCACGCTGTTCCCGCCAGGCATAATTGCAGGACCCTTCAATGCACCTTCCTCTCCCCCCGAAATTCCCGTCCCTATATATAGTATTCCCTTGTCTCTAAGAATTTTTTCCCTTCTAATAGTATCCTTGTAATAGGTGTTTCCACCATCAATTATCAGGTCGCCTTTATCAAGCAAAGGGATAATTGCATTGATATTATCATCTATAGAACTGCCTGCTTTTATCATGAAAATGATTTTCCTTGGTTTATCAAGTGAATTAACAAATTCCTTAAGCGTAAAGGTGCCTTCTATATTTTTCCCTACTGCTCTTGTTTTTATAAATTCTTCCGTTCTTTTTTTTGTTCTGTTATATACAGAAACTGAATAGCCTTTGGATTCTATATTAATTACAAGGTTTTGTCCCATCACTGCAAGCCCAATTAGACCTATATAATTTTTTGGCATTTTAATCTCCTTAAAAATCTTATAAATTTATATATGGAAATGCTATATTAATAGATATAATTGTTGTGCAAAAGATTAAATTTATATTAAAATACTTTTGTCCCGCCATCTATTACAAGATCTTCTCCAGTTATAAAACTTGAGGCTTCTGATGCAAGAAAAACCGCAGCTGGACCAAGTTCAAAAGGTTTACCGAATCTTTTCAATGGAATATCTTTGATGATATTTTCAAATTTATTTTTGTTGTTGATAAATTCATTTTTCACTAATGGGGTATCCATCCATCCAGGACTTATAGAATTTACACGGATATTATAGGAAGCCCATTCCATAGCCAGTCCTTTTGTAAGCATAATTACTGCACCTTTTGAAGCATAGTAGGCTATCTGTTTTACATCACGGTTTAACAAAGAGCCGCTGATTGATGCTATATTTATAATGGATCCCTTTTTTTGTTTTATCATCTGTCTGCCTACAATTTGACAACAAAAAAACACTCCGTTTAAATTAACATCTATTACATCTTGCCAATCTTCTTTTTCCATTTCCTCTGCAGCAACTCTTCTATTTATTCCAGCATTATTTACAAGTACATCAATTCTATTATATTTATGAAGTATTTCATTTATAGCTTTCTTTACACTAGAATAATCTGATACATCCATCTCAACAGAGAATGCATCTCTGCCAATTTCTTTTATTTTGTCTTCAACCTCAGTTGCTGCTTTATTGTTTATATCTGTAATTATTATGTCTGCGCCTGCTTCCGCAAGTGCTAAAGCTATAGCTTTTCCCAAACCCTGTCCTGAACCTGTTACAATTATTTTTTTACCTGATAAATCAAATAATGACATTACATTCATTATATAGCCCCTTCTATAATAGAAATAATTTTCTATTTGTTATTCCAATGAAGGAATAACATCTCCTCCATATTCTATAATACCAATTTTTGAATCTATCCCCTGCTGATTAAATGCAATTTTTATTCCTTCCTCGATTGATTCTGTGTGAATAAAATTAAGACATTCTTTTTGTTTTTTGCTTAAACCATTAGAAATACAAATTACTTTGGTTCTCTCAATGCATTTTGAATGGAGCATTAATGCTCCCGCACATACACTATCTTTTATCTCCCCAGTACAAAAGAGATGATCTACATCTTCAAAACTTTTTGTGCCAAATTTTTCATACTCAGGATGAGTAGGTGAAATACCTTCGGGAAAATCCCCTATTAATATTACAGTACCATTTGGCTTGATGCCTTTTTGGGCTAAAAGAAGTGGTTTTACTCCCTGCCAATAATCCAAATCTGCAGGATATGCATTAGTTATTACAATGTCTGCAAGTTCCGGTATTTTTCTTACATAAATCGGTTTTATAAATTTTACTCCCTCTCTATGAGCTTTTATTGGGTCACCACATACAAACTTTAATAAATTATCTTTACTATCCATCACTACATTGATAATAAAATCCAAACCTACTTTTTTACCTACACTTTCAATTTCTCTGCGTATTTCATTTTCTTCGTTTGCCAGATTTTCTATTAGATTACCCCTCCCAGCAAGTATGTGAGTTTCCAATGTTGTATCCCATGAACATACTCCGGGTTGTATCATCTTATATCCTCCACTCCAACCTGCAAGATCATGAGTAGCAATTAATCCAACACTTATAACGAAATCTGCCTCGTAAACTTCCCTGTTTACTATTACTGATATACCTCTTTCTGTTTTACCAAGGTCTATAAAAATATCTTTATCTTTCCATTTATTATTCTTAATACTTACTCTATTAAATATTGACTTACCAAACCTTTCGATAATTTCATCTTGCTCCATATATCTATGTGTACCTAAAGCTATTATTATAGATATATCACTGTCTTTTACTCCTGCTTTATTGATTTCTTTCAAAAGAATTGGCAGTATTTCTTTTTGAGGCGTAGGTCTGGTAAGATCATCAACTATTATTACAACTTTCATTCCAAGTTTAATAAGCTCAGATAGAGGTTTTGAAGCTACAGGTTTCTTTAATTCTTCAGATATGTTAATTTTTCTTATATTTTTTAAAATTTGTGGCTCTATATAATATAAGAAATTGTTTTCAGGTATTCTAATGATATATTCTCTTGTTGAACTTTTTAATGTTTTTATTATCATAAAATCATCTTTTTCTTGGAATTACATATATTGAACCAGTTTTTTAAAATATTTTATATTAAAGTATATAATTTTAATATATTAATTAATAATATATAATTAATAAATTTTTATTTAGTATTCAAAATATTAAATTGTGAAAAGATATTACATAATAATTAATATATTTGCTCAAAATTTTTAGAAAACATTTACTACCTTAAATTTAAGTATAATCTTATTTTTATGATGTTTATTGCTTATTTTATTTAATTTTTTATAAAGCATAATAAAACTTAGTTTATTTAACTGATTTTTGTATTTTAAGTTCTATTTATGACTTTGATTTTATTTTCCCAATTGCTATTTCGATTTTATCTAAAGTTTCATTTATATCCTTTAATGTGTGTGCTGATGAAAAACCATGATGTGCTGGACCACCGCCATAATCTGCAAAATAAAGACCAGTATTATAAGCTTCTTTGTAAAACTGCATATTCTTTTCTTTATCATATTTCTTTGCAATTATTCTGTAGTTATATGGCTCTTCATCAAGGCCAAAAAATATTCCAAACATTCCGCCAATTCCTCTTACAATTCCCTTTATCTTCTTTGCTTCAATTATATCGTTAAAACCTTTAAAAAGCGTTTCACCAAGATTATTTATATGATTAAAAAACCCTGGCGCTGAAATTTGCTCAAGTGCTTCTATGCCTGCAAGCACTGGTATTAAATGACCATTGTAGGTGCCACTATGTTGTACTTTTCCAAGTGGCATTATATGTTCCATTATCTCCTTTTTTCCTCCAAAAACACTTAAAGGTCCCGCGCCCGCAGCAATCGATTTACCTAAGGTGCATAAATCAGGGATCACACCATAGTATTCCTGAGCTCCTCCAGGGGCCATCCTGAAACCTGAAAGTATCTCATCAAAAATAAGTAGTATTTCATTTTCTTTAGTTAAGGTTCTTAAAGCTTGAAGAAATTCCTTTTTAGGCACCATACATCCAGAGTTATAACCAACTGGTTCTACTATAACTGCTGCTATCTCATTTCTATTTTTTCTTAGCTCATCAGCTAATACTTCAATATTGTTATAAGGTAAAATTTTAACAAGTTTAAAAAAATCTTTGGGTATTCCTGAAGAGGTTGGGATTGGATTTGGATTATTCTCGGGTCCAGCAATATTTAAATCAGGATGGTTGCTGAACATTACATTTTCATGATAACCATGAAACCCTCCTTCAAATTGAACAATCTTATCCTTACCGGTATATTCTCTTGCAAGCCTTATTGCATTCAAAGTTGCATCAGTGCCCGAGCAAGTATATCTAATAAGCTCGCATGATGGAACCATTTCGCATATCTTTTTTGCATACTGTGCATGATATTCTGTGTCATGGGAACAAATTATTCCCATATCAAGTGCTTTTAGTATAGCATGTTTTATTTTGGGATTATTATGCCCCAAAAATGACGCACCGTGAGACATACAATAATCAAGATATTCTCTTCCTTCAAGATCATACACTTTAGCACCATTTCCTCTAAGAGTATAGAAGGGATATCCTAAAGCTTTGTTTAACCTGACTGAAGAAGACACTCCCGAAACAAGATAATTTGATGCAAATTTATATAGTTCTAAAGTCTTACTCATCTTTTCCTCCCAAATTTATAGTTTATTCAAAATATGATATTAGAGGGATATCTATCATAGTCTTTAATCCCGGTTCTGCTTTTAATACCTGTTTTATTGCATTTAAGGTTATTGCGCATGTGGCTATATCTCCATTTATTCCATCTGTAATATTTGATACAATATTTGGTATACCATTTATTTCTATTTTGTCTACCGGTTGCGCTTCGTCAATTGATGCCCTAAATAAAAGTATTATTTTTTCTTCATTCCCGACATAACCAATTCCTATCTGCTGAACTCCTGCAACTTCGCCAACTTTTATTTTGAAAGTATCAAGAACTATTTCATCCGATGTAATTACTGGAGATATAATATCTATGGTCCTGTCAATTTTCCAATTAAGTGATTTGCCAATCATATTTATTGATTCAGATAGTCCTACGTGTCTTATGGTTCCATCCTTTTTCTTTTTTTCAAATTCCTCAACAGTCAATCCTGCACCTATCTTTTTCTGGAATGGGACTCTCCTGAATCTTGCATTTTGTATTCTTGATATCTTTATACTATTTACCTTCTGGCATACAGATGTTAAAAATATAGGGAAAGCATCCATTATAAAGCCTGGGTTTACACCAGTTGCAAGGACTGCCACATTATTATCTTTTGCCATCTTATCAATTCTTTCAGCATATTCTTTATAATCCCTCCAAGGATAAGAAAGCTCTTCACAAGTAGTTACTATGGGTATTTTAAACTCAACTATTTCTTCAATCTGTGATATTATATTTTTTATACTTGAAACTGTAGTAAGTATAGCAACATCTGGTTTAATTTCTTTTACAGCCTCTTTGACAGAACTAGATATTTGGATTTTTTTATAATCTGAAGCACTAAATTTTAAAAAATCCTTTAAACTTTTATTTATCTTTTTAGTATCTTTATCAACTGCACCAGTTATAGTAAAATTGTTTCTTTCTGATAGAAATTTGATTATTTTTATTCCAAGTACTCCAACCCCAATATGTAAAACTTTTATTTTATCCATTTTTTCTCCAATAATTTCTTTATATTTTCAAATAAATTCTAAATTTGCTTCACTTTTGAATATAACCTAACGCCTGCTCGACTATGTCTATACCGACTTTTTTGCTCCAAGTTTTTAATAATGTATTTGTTATTATGCCTGGTTTACCATCACCAATTTCTACAAAGTTGAATTTTGTCACTGGTATAACACAAAAACTGGTTGCAGTTAAAAAAACTTCGTCTGCATTATATATATCATAAGGTTGGAGATCTACTTCTTCTACCTTTATATCTAATTCTTTAGCTAATTCTATCACTGTATCTCTGCTAATGCCTTTCATAATATTTCTACCAGTCGGAGTTTTTAGTACTCCATCTATTACAATAAATATATTTTGTCCATCACCCTCAGCAATATTGCCTTCATTATCAAGTAATATCGCAAAAGCTTCTGGGTCTATTGATTGGACTTCCCTGGAAGCTAAATTAAGGTCCATCCTAGAGCACTGTTTCATTTTTGGATCAATACTACTATAATGAACTCTTCTTATTGAAGGTATTACTGCATGTGCTCCAGATTTATAAAATTTTGCAAAAGATTTGAACTTAAATGGTATAAAAAAAATTATAGTGGTATTTTTCCTGTAGCTTAGACCTTCTTTTTTCCATTTAGGCAAAACTCCTGCTGTAATTAGGTGAACAATCCATCCGTCTCCATTTTTCCCGATGAAATTCTTATTTAAGTCAAGAATCTTAAGAGTTATTTCCTTTATTTCATCCTTACTTTCTACAATATCTATTTTTGCACTTTTAAGAGTTTTGAAAAGTCGGTCCAAGTGCTCATCTAGTTTAAATAATGTTCCTTTAAATGTTCTAGTGAATTCCTGTACACTATCTCCATGTACAATGGCTGAGTCAAATACAGATATCTTTGCATCGCCACTTGGCACTATTTTCCCATCGACATAAACCAAACCGTCTTTGTTTTCAATAAAATTTTCCATACAATCTTTCCTTTTTTAAATAAAATTGATAACACTTATGTCCCTTTATATTCGCTACAAGAATCTCTTATTATTAATTTTGGTTTTAATAGTATTGATTTTGGTTTTAAATTATTATTCTCAAGCTTTCTCAATATTAAATTTACTGCTTTTTTAGCTAACATTTTTGGATTATCAGAAATAGTAGAAAGTGAAGGATTTATTAATTCATCAATAAAAATATTGTCAAAACCAATTATAGAAATATGTTTTTTATTAATTAGATTCTTTTCATTAAGAGCTTTTATGGCACCAATCGCAACCAGATCATTAAAAGCAAAAATAGCCGAATATTTTAATTGTTTCTTTATTATTCTAGCCATTGTTGTATATCCCGATTCAAATGTAGCTTCAACTTCTATTAAATTTTCTTGTTTTATGTTATACTTTTTCTCTTTTATAAACTTTAAAAAACCACTTAATCTTTTAGAACTTGCATCATATTTTTCTGGTCCTTTCAAAACCAATATGTCTTTATGCCCAAGTTCATATAAATATTGTCCTGCAATATAACCGCCTTCTAAATCATCAACGCCTATAAAATCGCAGTCTATGCCTTTTATTTTTTCTCCAAGTAAAACAAGATTTATATTGTGCTTTAAAATTGTTTTTATATCTTCTTTTTTGAAACCATAATTACATAAAATTATTCCGGAAATCTTTTGGCTGTTTAGATATTTTATGTAATATTTTCCTCTTTCCACATCAAGATTAGAATTACAAAAGAAGGTTCCGTATCCGTGTAAAAAACATTGATCCTCAATATATTTGCACAGAGTTGCAAAATATGGATTTGAGTTGTCAGGAATTATAATTGCTACTACATTCGCAATCCCTTTCCTTAATCCAGAAGCAAGAGCATCTGGAGTATATCCCACTTCATTTATTATTTTTTGTATCCTTTCATAAGTTTCAGGTTTCATACTTTTTTCATACTTATTATTTATCGCCCTTGAAACTGTAGTTATAGATACATTTGCTAATTTTGCTATGTCCTTTATATCCATTGCTCTTCTTTTTGTACTTTGATATTTTTTGAAATATTGAAAACTTGTGTTATTAATTTAATAAGATTTGAGTAAAATTTAATTTCAATATTCAAATATTTTATATTTTTATAATATTTTTATAATTATTTTTTTATCTTAATAAATTTATCTATTCTATTTACCTCGTTTCTTTATATATGCTTTATATTTAAAATTTTTTTAATATAAAATAAATACTATTATTTTTTGAATGTACGCTTTGTGCATTCATAAAATAGATCCAATATCTTTTGTGCTTCTTCCATCTTGGTATTTAATGGAGGCCTTACCTTTACTATATTATGTTGTGCACTACCTGCTATAGCCCAAATTATACCAAGTTCTCTGCCAATCTCCCTAAATTTAAGCACCTCATCACTTGCGGGTTCTTTAGTTTCAGGATTCTTCACAAACTCAACACCTATTTGCAAACCAGGTCCACGCACATCACCAATTTCTGGAAACTCCTTCATCATTTTTTTGATTTCTGCAGAGATAAATCCCCCCACCTTTTTTACATTTTCAAGAATCTTATCTCTTTCGATAATATCCAGCATTTTTAACATAGCTACCTGTGGTATTGCTTGATTAGAGAATGTAGCTATATCATACATTGCATCATCAATGCCTTTAATTCTATTGCTTACAATTAAACCACCAGTTACAAATCCTGCACCCATAGATTTTCCTAAAACAATAATATCAGGATCTATTCCACAATACGTTGCACCAAACCATTCTCCTGTTCTACCAAAATTTGTTTGTATTTCATCATAAATTAAAATTATTTTATATTTATTGCAGATATCCCTAACCCTTTTGATATATTCTTTTGGTAAAGGGATACTGCCTGCATAACCTTGAATTACTTCTAATATTATTCCTGCAACAGGGCCATTTGTCCCTTTTGTAATTGTATCTTCTAATAAATCAGCGCATAATATTTTACAATCTGGATATTTAAGCCTATAAGGACATCTATAGCAATATGGATTTTGTGTTTTTATAAAACATTGAAAAAAATGAGTAAGTTTGCCCGCACCTTGAAAACCATTATTTCTCATTTGAGATAAAACACCTGCACCTGCTGTCATAAAGGTGCTGCCATGATAACCCCCGTATAATGAAATAAATTGATGAGCATCAGGGTTATTCACTATAGCTACTTTCATAGCTGCTTCAACAGAAGGACCACCGCCCAGTGTAAAGAATACTCTTTTTAAATCTCCAGGGGCAAGATCAGCAATTTTTTTAGCAAGCAAATATCTTGAAGGATTCCGGACGAAAGGATCAATATGATTTAAATATTCAAGCTGTTCTTTTACAATATTATTAATCTCTGGATGACTATGTCCGAGGTGTAAAACCCATCCCTGACAAGTACAATCTATATACTTCTTGCCATTTACATCTTCTACATAAATTCCTTTCCCCTTTACTAAATGAGGACCCTTCCAACTACCCCCCCACATTAGATATTTCTCATATTCTAAGAAATCAGCTTCTTTAAAATTTAGTATATCTTGTATAATCCTATCCATATTCTTATAATTCCTTTCTTTTAAATTTCGTATAAAACAAATTATAATATCTATTATTTAAGATATCGTTTTCCTTTAACGTTTTACTTACTCAGGTTTTATACAACTTTTTTTCTTTAAAGTCAATATATAAATAATTTTTATATTTAAAAAATATCTATGAAAATCCCTTCCAATGGTTATTTACCTAAGAGGAAAATTGTTATATATCCTCTATATCTCAAAAAAGTTTTCAAGGCCGATATAACAATCCCCAGTTTCTGCCTATAATGACATGGACTTTATCTTTTATTTGTGTTCCCAGTCTTACCAAGGATATATATGATCCAAGTAAGTTCATCTTTTCTACACTTGTTTTCAATTAATAATTAATATCCCTTGAGTTTGGTCCGTATAAAAATATTTTTAATATAGTATATTTAGTATTAATATTTTTAATTAACAAACTAGATTAACAATCAGCTCCTTTACAATCAAAACGCTAATAATTCTCTTGGATTCTCAATAGTTATCTTATATATTTGTTCATCAGTTATTCCAGCTTCCTTCATTCTTGGAATTATATGATTCTGGATATGAGAATATCCAAAACCACCCCATTTAGTATGCAGTATCTTTAAGCATATATCTTGTGATATTAATAAGCGGTTTATATTTCCTCGCTCTATCTGATTTAAAATGCCTTTTATCCTATCACCATCACTTGGTAAAAACTTTTCATAAACACTCATTATTTCCATACCAAACTGATCATATTCAATATAAGCACCACGCTTAGCTAATGAATCATGATAATCTATGTCATCAAGGGTCGGGTCACAATGACTCAGAACTACTTTATTGAGGTCAACATCTAATTTTTCTAAAATATCCAATATTTTATTGTTATCTTTCTTTAATTCTGGACAATGAATATTCATAGCACAATTAAGTTTTTTCTGTGCCAAGGCACTGGCATGTAAATTTTTTATTTCAATTTTATTATTAATATCAGAGATACCCACTTCACCGATGATTCCTGCTTTAATGCCCTTATCACTAACACCAACTGTAAAATCATTTATGATATCTCTAGTAAGCTCTTCTAAAGATCTATTTTTATAATCATCTGGGTTTGACTTTTCAGTATAATGTCCAGAACCCATAATAATATTTAAACCAGTATCAATAGATATTTTATAAAGTGCTTCTGCATTTCTTCCAATTTCAGAAACAGTCAAGTCAACAATAGTACTTCCTCCGGTTTCTTTAAATTTTTTAGCTTCATTTATCACAGCATCAATATCAGTAATCAGAAGATTATCTTTAAAGTAGCTACTCTTATATACAACTTCTCCACGATTATCTAAAGAAACTGGTCTGTCTACCATGTTATGAAAATAAGAATTTTTTGGCGCTGGCCGTAAATAACAACTAGCATCCACTAATAAATGTTCATGGGGAAGTGTAATTCCAAGCTCCTCTGGACTAATCTTTCCAAGAACAGTAACTATTCTTTTTTTCATTTAAATCACCATATCTTTTTTGCTATAAACAATTAGTATTTAAAAAATTATAATTGTTCTTGTTTTTATTAACCTACCATCATTTCAATCAATTCCCGGCTATCAGTCTCATTTGATAATTTCTCTCCAACCTTGGATCCACTTCTTAAAACTACAATCCTATCAGCTACACTAAAGGCTTGTTCAAGGTGATGGGTAATTAGTATTACTGATTTATTCTGCACTTTTAAATTCATTATAATATCCAATAACAGGTTACTCTCCTTCACGCCAAGGCCTGCAGTTGGTTCATCCATTATAATAATTGTAGGTTCACCGCTTACATACACTGTCCTTGCTATCGCCACTGCGTGTTTCTGTCCACCAGAAAGGCTTTCAAGGCTTTGTTTTAATGATTTTATTTTAATCCCAGTTTTATTTAAAATTTCAATTGCTCTCTTATTCATCATTCTATTATTAATTATGCCTAATGTTGTAATCTCTCTTTGGCAGAAAAGATTTTCAACTACATTCAATACATCAAACATTGCTAGATCTTGATAAACTGTTTCAATTTTTAGATGTCTTGCATGCGCGGGGTTCTCAATTCTTGTTTTTTTATTATTAATAAAAATTTCTCCCCCATCTGGCTGATAGACTCCGCAAATGATTTTTATTAGGGTGGACTTACCGGCACCATTGTCACCAAGAAGTGCGATTACTTCTCCTTCATATAACTTAAAATCAACATTGTTTAGTGCAACTAATCCTCCAAATCTTTTTGTTATACCTTTCAATTCCAGTATTGTTTCCTTATCTATGTTTGCCTCATTAGAAAATTCGTTGTTGGTTTGCATTAATTTGTGCTCCTATTATAAAATATTCACTAATTAGATCCCACTATAAAAAACCTATAATCCTGTTTTATACTAAATATAACCTATATTCTACATCTTTATATTTTTTTAAGGGAGATTAGAAATCTCCCTTAAAATTTCATTTCTATTCTATTATTCTTTGAAAAATAAATCAGCATTGTCTGCAGTAATCTTAATAACACTACTATACATAGTATCAGGTAGTGGAGCTAAGTCAGATTCTACTAAAATATCAACACTTGGAATCATTTGCGGCATTAATTCTTTTGCATGGTTATAAAAGTATAATTGTGCACAAGCATTGAATCCAAGTACATAACTATTTGCAGTAATGGATGATTGAATCCACCCATCTTTAATATATTGCAAAACATCGTTATTATTATCTACAGCCACTACTTTTATATCCCCTTTATTTTTGCCTGATTCTATTAATGCTTGGGCTATGCATGCGCCACTAGTAGCATCAAGTCCAGTAATTCCAGCTAAATTAGGATGAGCTTGCAGCATTCCAGATACTGCCGCAATACCCTTATTGAGGTCGTATTCGTCACTCACAACTTCTACAAGTTCAATATCAGGATACTTTGCAAATACTTTCTTATGGGCATCAAGTCTTATTTCCATAGAAGTTTCTGGACCACCATAAGAAACACCAACTTCTCCCTTATAATCTATTTCCTTTGCAATTTCTTCTGCTACATTTAAGCCCATTTTTTCGAGGCCTAATCCAACATAGGAAAGCCTTTTACTACCATCAGTATCATCACAATAAGTAATTAGAGGCATGCCAGAATCAATTACCCTATCTATTGTAGAATTCAATGCTTTTGGATCAACAGCGCTTACTGCTATTCCATCAACATCACCTCTAGCCGCTACCTGATCAATTACAGCAGCTAGCTGCACGGGATCAAGACCTTCAATTCCTGTAAATTCAACAGTAACACCAAAAAACTTTGCTGCATCTTCCCAGCCCCATCTTCCATCAAGCCACCAAGGTACTGTATAAACAGGAACTATCATTACGTAAATTTCTTCTTCCTCTGCTACTACTTCAGGCTCTGCTTCTGTTTCTGCTACTTCTGTTTCTGCTACTTCTGTTTCTGCTACTTCTGTTTCTGCTGCACTATCCTTACATCCAACAATGGAAAAAGTTGCTATAATTGATACAACTATTACTGATATTAGCAGCTTTAAAAACATTCTTTTCATTTCTACTCCTTTCAAATTTACTTTCTATACGACTTTTTATAAAATACTTTTTGAGATTTGTTTAGGTGTTCGCCACCTAGTTATTAAAATACACCTAGACAAATCTTTTTTTCTTATTCAATATCCATCACCTCACTAACTATTTAAACTGTTATCTTTGACTAAACAAAAATCCTTTTTTCATCACCTCCTGTTGAATCCTAAGTTATCTCATTACCTTTTAATAATTATAAAAAGCTATTAAAAATAAATATAAGAGGATAATTAATTATTTATATTTTCAAATTCCTCCGGGGGCATATACCCCAGGGAAGAATGTAATCTTTTCCTATTGTAGACTTCCTTGATAAAATAGAGAATCCTCTCAAGGACCTCTCCATATGTCTCATATTCAAACATATAAACTTCCTCAACTTTTAAGGTCCTAAAAAATGATTCTATCTTGGCATTATCATACGGATTTGCCTTTCCGGACATTGATATGGCAATATTATAATCATTAAGAATCTCGATATATTCTGAGGAGCAATACTGGATACCCTGGTCAGACTGATGGATAACGTCATCTATATTCCTCTTTGATATGGCATCTTTAAGTGCCGCTATGGCTAGATCTGCCGACAGGGTCCTTCCCAGCCCATATCCTATGATCTTCCGGCTAAATCCGTCTATTAATGCTGCCAGGTACACAAATGAGTTTACGATCCTTATGTAGGTTATATCTGCATGCCACAGCTGGTCCGTCCTGTAAGGGATAAGATCATCTATCATGTTGGGGTACTTTTTTGAGGAGTCTGTGGTGGCCTTAAAAGCCTTTCTGGCCCTGCACAGTAGGTTTTTATCCCTCATAAGGCGCAGTACCCTTTTGTGATTAACCTTAAGTCCCTGGCGGTGCAACTCTGCAGTAATCCTTCTGTAGCCATAGGATGGAAAATCAAGGGCGATCTTTTCAATGGCCTCGGCAAGCTCCATATCGGGAGGCTTCTTCTCGGGCTTGTAGTAATATGTCGATCTTGCTATTCCCACTATCTGGCACCCCCTTCTCGCTGATCCCAGTCTTTTGAGGTTACTACGGATGAACTGTCTTTTTTTTCCTTGGTATCAAGGTCCCTTATTTTCTTTAGCATCTCGTTTTCCAGGGTAAGCCTTCCTACGAGCCTTTCAAGGTCCCTTATCCTTAGCTTAAGCTTTGCCATGTCCTGGCTGGTCACATTTTCAAAGAACTTTCCAGCTTTGTAATCCTTCTGCCACCGGCTTATCATTACCGGTGATATCCTGTGCTCTCTTGCGAGTTCTGCCTGGGTGGTTGACCCTGACAGTATTGACTCTACTATCTGCTTCTTGAAGTCATTTTCAAAGCTTCTTCTTACTCTTACCATCTGATGAGACCTCCTATCTCTTGTCTTTTCTAGTCCCATCAGCTATTCTATCTTTAAGTTAATATACTGTCTAACAGGAGGGGTTCACCCCAAAATGAGACAACTAACAATATCAAATATCTTTTTCATACGTATCTCCTCGTATAATAAGTTATTAATTAACTAGTTAATTTGATCTTAGCTTTTTTTACATACGAAATACCTCCTTTTAAATTTGATTTTCTTTTTTCCTTTGATCACCTCCTTTATCATTCTTCGTATTTATAAATGTTCTAAAATTTAAAAACACATATAATTAAAACATTCCGGCAACACCTATTATCAAAAAATTAAAAACCAGAAAAATATAAAGACATAAAATTAATATAAAGTTAGAATCATTATATTTCTTAAATAAAGGTTTTTCTCTTTTTAGTTATAGAATCTGTTACAACCGCTACAATTAAAATAACGCCTACTACTATTCCTTGCCAATAAACAGATACCCCTAAAAGTACCATTGCATTATAGATCAAAAACATTAAGACCAAACCAAAAAATGCACCAATAATTGAACCCTCTCCGCCTGATAATGTACAACCGCCAATAACTGCGGCAGTTATAACTCTGAGTGCTAATTTATCATTTAAAACCGGAGACGCTGCCAAAACTCGAGAAGACATTATAATCCCAGTTAATGAGGCTAAAAAACTACTCAGTATAAGCGTGACCATTTTTACTCTATTTATATTAATACCTTGAAGCATTGCTGAATTCTCATCTGCGCCAACAAAATAAACTTGTTTAAAAACTCGGACATTTTTAATAGAAAAATTTGCCATTAAAACCATTATAAGTGCCAACCACATTGAAAAATAAATACCTAATATTTTAGCTTGTCCTAAAAAAGCAAAAGACTGCGGAAATCCGGTCTGCGTCTTCCCCATACTTATAAGAAAAGTTAGTCCATTGCCTATTGTCATTGTTGCAAGGGTAGCAATTAAGGTATTTATTTTTAAATTAGTTACCATTAAACCATTTAGAACCCCAATTAATACACCAGATGTTATCCCCATAATAATTGAAAAAAATACGCTATGATTATTTGCCATCAGAATTCCTGCTACCATACCTGATAATGCTGATACAGCGCCTACAGACAAATCAAAAGAGCCGCTTATTAATAGTATGCTCATTCCAATTACCACTGGTGTTTCCATTGCTACTGAGATCCCAATAGATTTCAAATTTTCAAAAGTATAAAAAAGCGGAGTCGAAAAATACATGCTTATCATAAACACTATAATCACAATAATTATTGGGGCTTCTCTAAATTGGAATATTTTCTTCAATACTGAAAGTTTAGTTTTATCATATATAATATCTTCAGTCATATTATTCCTATCTTATCTACTGTTAAAAATTATATTTGTATATATAAAAAACTATATTTATAAATTCTCTAAATGATGAAAAGACAATTTAGTGCCAAATTATACCTGACCATTTTTTATTTTTTCTACTAGTAATTGATAAAAATAATCTTTTAAAAATTTAGGTTTGATATATTTCGGTATACTCTTCAAAGCTTACTTACAGCAATAAAACTTAGTGCTTTATTAGTTTAACATTTTCCTAAAACGTTACCTCTATTTATATATTTTTTTTATTTATAAGTCAATAAGAAAATAAAAAGTTTTTGTAATTTTGGATTAATTCCTTTTAATCAATACAATGCCAACAAAAACAAAAAATATCTTATGGTTCTTAGCACCTTTTGCCTATCCATCTAAAAATTCAATATTTGCTATTAATATATTCCGTCAGTTTCTTGTGCACTAAGTGGAAATTTTACTGGCTTTTTGTCACGATTTGAGCGATATATAGCAGTAAATATCTCTACTGTATTTCTTCCATCTTGAGCATCAATCAATGGTCTTCTCTTATTTATAATAGAACTAATAAAGTCAGATAACTGGCATTGATGATAATATTGCATAAAATCAACATTATTAAAAAATTCTCTATCTTCTTTTTTCCAAATTTCAAGCATTCTTTCTTCGTCTTGAACAGTCCAAAGGTCATTAACTGGCGGTTCAGTAATTCCTGACATTCCAGCAATAAACATAGCGCCACCATCTGTCTGAACACCTACGGCTGACCCATTTGAACCAAAAACATGCACTTTACCGTAAAGGGCTGGATTTTGTGAGTTAGATACAACGATACTCCCAAGTGCACCACTTTTAAACCTAATTACAGCAATTGCTGTATCTTCAACTTCGATATATGGGTGATTTAAATTCGCCCAAGCTCCATATATTAAATCAACAGGCCCTAAAAACCATCGAAGCAGGTCTATCTGATGTGGTGCCTGGTTTACAAGAACACCTCCACCTTCATTTTTCCATGTACCACGCCATGGATCACACTTATAATAATTTTCATCTCGCCAACCTAGCATGGTTACAATACCTAAAATAGGTGTACCTATTTTACCATCATCTATTGCTTTTCTTATTCTCATACAGGGTTTGTAAAATCTTCTTTGACTAACCGTGCCAACTAAAAGATTTTGAATTTTTGCTTCAGAAATTATTGCATCACAATCTTTAAGTGTAGATGCTAACGGTTTTTCTATGATCACATTTGCTCCGGCTTTAAGTGCAGAAACTGCTGCAATTCTGTGAAGGGGATGTGGGGTACAAATACTGACAACGTCAATAAATGATTCTTTAATCATTTTTTCAATTGAATTGTATGCTTTTATACCATATTTAACTGAGTAATTCTCAGCTCTCTTTATATCACTGTCATATACTGCTAAAAAATCTATGTTGTCTAAATTTATATATGATTGTGCGTGTAAATGTCCTACTTTACCGCATCCAATTATGGCAGCCTTTAATTTTTTCATATGTAGTTTCTATTATTACGCCAGTTTTATTATTTATTATTTTAAATATATTTATTAAAGATTTTTTTCTGCATTATTTACAATAATGTCTATTTCTTTTTCCTTATCTGGATCTATTTTATAAAAATCAGTTCTTGAGAGAATGTTCTTTAATTTTTCATTTGCTTTTATTATAATATCGTGTTTAATGTCCTGCTTATAACCCTGGTATAATTTATGATCAAAAATTTCAGACATATAAAGATTTTGCCTGAAATTATATAAAGTATGCTCATCCTGTAAGAAAGAGCCGCCAATTCCTATTTTTTGTATGAGCTGTATTATGTTATCTTCGTCATATATTTTAACACCCTTTAAAAAATTATGGATGTTTTTAACTATTTCCAAGTCTATAAGAGCTTGAACAGGACTAAAACACTTACCCCAATTTATTAGTCCCAGAGGATACGTATATCTACCTGTCAAAGCTAATATAAAAAATTTAAATTGTTTTTCTATACCATTTTGGGTCCCTGGGTACTTAGCATCTAAATACCCCCCCATTCCAAAATTCAAACCATATAATCTTTCATGGACTTCAGCTATTATTAAATCTTGAAGAGTGGCTTCGGGTGAAGCATAGTTCGTTGAACCTGTCGCCATATCCATTGCACCTGAAATTATGCCCCCAATAATTTTTGCGTCGGGATAAATAGACTTGATAGCAGCTGCAGTTCCTAAAATTTCTGCATTTCCAATAACAGGATTGGAATATAAACTTACAGGTGTAGATACTCCGGTAGTAGGCATAGGTATTATATTGCATGGAAGACCATGTTTTGCTAAAGCCAGAAGAACACTTGCAGCATCATCTGCCAATATCAATGGTGAAATCGGCTCTTTAGCTGTTAAGAAAAAGGGATCTTTAATAAACTCTTCTTTACTTCCTCTTATAACTATACCGATTTCAATAAGGTATTCCAATTCTTTAGTATTCCATACTTCTGCAGGTCCTATTTTTTTCGTATACTTAGCTAGGATAGATGCTGTTTTAATTCTTTGCATTTTAGATTTAACTTCATTTCCTTTATTATCTACCAAACATACTATAGGACTTCCAACAGTTTTTATATCTTCTAAAAAATCACCTAATTTTATTGAGTTTATCAGATCTTCTTCTGTGGGATTTCTATATTCTTTTCCATCCCAATCGAAAAATTGAACACAAGTACCTCCTATCTTTGCCTGTATTTCAAATTTATCAGATTTTTCACAGCCTACCCCGTCTAAATATTTAGGCACATTTCCAATTTTTACATCATTCTTTAAAATTTCAATTGTCTCATTTATAATTTTTTTATTGAATTTCACTATTCTTGTATCTCTATCAACTTTAGCTCCTTTTTTAGCCAGAGCCATAAGCATATCATCATTGACAATCCTCATCCCAGTATTTTCTAGCACCTTAATTGATAAGTCATGAATTTTCAATAATTCACTATCTTCCAGCACTTGTAGTTTTATTTTCATTTATTCTCCTTATATAATAAAATAACTTAATTTAATTAATAAAATATAAATGATATTAAGTATATAATTTTACTAAACAAGCCAAATTAAAAATAAAGATTTATATTTCATTTAGGTGGTATAAAATAAATGCTAACAAAAATGATACACTTTATTTAAGGTATTTAATTTTTTTAGACAGATTTAAATATTCCAAAAATAATAAATTTATTAAATATATCTTATTTATAAGTTCTCTTCATACGGAAAAGGTACTTTAAGACCAAACTTTTTCTGTGCATTTTTCATTTCTGTTGACAACTCTTGATATTCATCATCTTCAAAGAATTCAGGTTTTACATACTGCAACATAGTCTTTTGATGATCAAATTGTCTTTTAATGAATTGATGATCATTTTTAAATTCCCCAAGATTATATTTTGCAAATACATCCTTCCAATAAGGTATACTTGCTTTTTGGAGACAGCGCAAATCCTCCCAATAATCTTTTTCCCGACCACATTCAGTGTGCACAAATACCGAGTTATCGGCAAAAGAAACTACCCTTTCTTCCCAAGATTCAGGACGAAAACTATCTCTAGACATTTCCATATCAAACATTTTTCCTTCTTCTTTAGTCCAAATTACATATTCATGAGCTTCAATTGATTTAACTACTTTATCACAATAGCCAAAATTTCTTGCCATTTCTGCTCCTATAGAAGAATGATTTGGAGATACATCATCTTTAGTCCTAGCTATTCCAATATCATGTAACAATGAACCTGCTTCAACTGATTGCAAGCATATAGGATATCCTTCTTTGAATACTTGTTTTCCAATTTTTAGAGCAAGGTTTGCAACAGTTTTTGAATGTATTATTTTATATTCATGCAGCCCAACCTTTTTCAGTAAATCATAGATATATTCCTTTTTATAAATATCTTCCATGTTTGATCTCCTTTCCTTTCTAATAATATCTGTTCATAATTATTTCATTTGTTGTTTAACGTTTTAGGAAAATGTTTTACTAATTTATATAATTTTCTAAACAAAATGTCAAGTAAAAAATCAACATTGTCTGCGATTCAGACATAAGAACATCTAAATCCCTTAATTACAGAAAAAATCCTGGAAGAATTGAATAAAAATGGTTAGTTTACTGATATTTAAAATGAGAAATAACCGCACTAAGTAAAATACTGACCTTAGGGGACACCTATCTCCTGGTGAAAAGAATATATTGTTTTTTAGGTCTGAGAACCAGGCTAAGGGTCATCAGGAATACGGCGTTTTTCCTTTATGAACTCCCTTATTGTAAACCGTCACCACCTATAAACCACCATTCCGTCAGTAGCTATGAACCACTTATGTGGTTTTTGCCTCACAAGCTATGAACCACAGGTGAGTTAAAAAGACATATAATTTACCCAAAAACTAAAAGGGGTAGATTATACGAGAAAGGTTTCCATGATAGAGATAAAAGAAATACTTACAAGAATTGCAAAAGGTCAGACCAAAAGAAAGATAAGAAGGGATCTCTCAGTTCACGGCCTTACCATAAACAGGTACATAGAGGAGGCAAAGTGTCTTGGCATAGACCCACAGAATTGTGACTCCTCACACATTACAGATAACCTGTGCTCAGCTATTTCCAGAAATACTACTACAGCAAAACAGACAACTTGTCCCAGAGATATAATACTCCTTCCTGTAAAAGACAGGATTGAAGCTTATCTAAAAGATGGCATTACCAAGGCCAATGTTTTTTTCAATCGAAAAGTACCCCATATTTCAATCGAAAAGTACTCCACTT
>CAYPYW010000035.1:0-9889 GCA_964415365.1 uncultured Actinomycetota bacterium
TAATGAGGCAACGTATTAGCTTTCCTTTAGATTTTTATATGAGGCAACAGGTAGGGCATAACTTCAAATATCAATATATTTATAATCCTGAAACTACTATTCCAACCACATGCATTAACATTACCCATCCAAAATATGGTAAAATAATTCTGAAAAAAAACAAGGAAGTATAAAAATGGAATTTACTCAAAAATTTCTATCAGACGTAAGATTTGATTCACCAACAATCGTGCTTGATATCCTTATACCTTGCATTCTTTCACTGATTTTCGGAGGTATAATAGGTCTCCAGAGAGAAAGAGCCGAAAGACCGGCAGGACTTAGAACTCATGCCCTGGTATGCCTCGGTTCAACAGTATTCACATTAGTATCTTATCTGGGATTCTCATCAATAGGCAGTGTCGATCCAAGCAGAATAGCTGCAGGTATTGTCACCGGCATTGGTTTTATAGGTGCAGGAGCTATTTTTAAGCAGGGTCCTCTTATAAAAGGAGTAACTACTGCCGCCAGTATATGGATAGTTGCTTCTATTGGTATGGCACTGGGTGTTAAATTATATTATCTTGCCATACTGGTAACCATTCTGGGGTTCTTGACTTTGAGTATTCTAAAATATATCGAAGATAGATTACTTAAACTTCCGAATTATCTAGTAAAAATAACTACCCCGGAAAATTTCACAGATCTGGATAAGATAATAAATCTGCTTGAAAAAATGTCCGTGAGTATAAAAAGCAAGAAATATAAACTTGATAGTGTTAATAACAAAAAGATATTTACAATAAACCTGCACAGTAGAGATTCCGAATTTTCTACAAAAATTATTAAAGAAATGAGCAAATTCAAAGAAGTCGAAGAAATAACTATTAACTGATACATGAAATTTATAGCAGACATAATGGTAGGAAAACTCGCTAAATATCTGCGTATGGCAGGTCATGATGTTGTATATATAAACACTGCAAGTGATGACGAAATAATAAAAATAGCCGGAGAAACCGGCAGAATCGTTTTAACCAGAGATTCCTTAATGCTTACCAGAAAAGAATTCAAGAATGGAACCATAAAATACCTGTATATTAGAGATGAGAAACTTAAAAACCAGCTAGAACAAATCAAATCAGACCTGAAAATTTCCCTGGAACCTAATCTTATAAGATGTATCGAATGCAATCATAAACTCATAGAGATGGAAAAGGAAGAGATTAAAAGCAAAATACCGCCCTATGTATACAGAACCCAGCAAAACTTTCTTTATTGTAAAAAGTGTGACAAATACTACTGGAGAGGGACACACTATCAGAATATTAAAAATACTTTTCTAAATATTGAGTAGCAAGGTAAATTCAACTTTAGTAGAATTTTTTATATTTAACCTCTATAATTCATACTGTAAAGAAACATCTGTAAATTACAACTAGCAATAATGTTTTTAACATTTGAAGAAGTAAAAATGGCTACTAATCTAACAAAAAAAATATCTGATTTTTTCTACATTATTCCAGCGATGTTATTTATAAATTTTTATAGACTTTTCACCAGAACCAGGGTCTTTAATACCAAAAGGCTGCCTAGGAATAAATCAGTAATACTGGCTATAAATCATACTGCAGATGCCGATCCTATAATACTCCTGGCCGCAATCAAAAGAAAAATATGTTTCATTGCAGAAAGCGAAAATTTTGGCAACTGGCTTACCAATTTTTTTATGAGAAAATTTGCAAACTGCGTACCTGTATTTAAGGAGCAACTCTCAAAAAACGTCGAAAGCTTTAAGGAGCTTTTCAAAATTTCCAAAGGCAGGAATGTCTTCTTTGGAATATTTCCGGAAGGTATGCTTAACAAAAAAAATGGTTTCAAAAAATTCCAAAAAGGTACTGCTTATTTCAGCTTTAAAACAAAATTACCCATAATCCCTATTTATATGCACAATACAAACAAAGGGCCTGAAAGTAATAGGTGGATATGGACCAACAGGATAACCAGAGGGATAATCTCCCTTATTATGAATGCTTACAGAAGAATAAATATTTTCATCGGGGAACCAATTAATCCTATCGCTGAAAACATTTTAGAGGAATTTAAGGATTTTACTAAACCGGGAGCATATAAGAAGATTATCAACAATATTAATGACGCACTCGAAGAGGAATTTCTGGAACTCAAGAGCGAAGCCGATAATTTATTCGGCACTGAAGAGGAAGAGACTTCCGGTACCAATCTCTTAGACGATTTTACCGAGACCCCAAAGAAACTAAATTCTTAACCAGACTTTTTCTTTTTATTTTTACTAATCTAAAAACTGTTAAAAGACATCTCTCTTCAAATAAAAGATAGTAGTCAAAAAAGATATATAATAAAAATTCTTATTGCTTATTGACAAACGGTATTTCCGTATTACAATAAATATGTATTACGGATAATCTGATAAAAGGAGGTACGAAGATTGGCCGGGCAAGAAAAACTTTTAACCAAAATCGTTAAGCCGCTATCCAGAGGGCAGATTACTATTCCTATAGAGTTCCGCAAAAAGCTTGGAATAGGATCCAACACTATTCTAAATCTTTCTCTAAAAGGAAATAAAATAGAGATTACACCTGCCATGGTCAGGGAATTTAACGAGGAAGAGTTGAGAGAATATACTGATAAGGAAATTTCACAATTTCTACAAGATGATAAGATAGATAAAAATACCGCACGAATTGTAAAAAAACTTCTTTCCGAAGGGAAATTATAATATGTCCGGGAAGAAAAGGGTTTTTTTAGATACTTCTGTCTTTATCGCTGCCGCAGGGTCTGAAAGTGGCGGTTCTTCTTTAATTTTGAAAGTCTTTAGCGGAATTAAATTTTCTGCAGTTACAACACGAAGAATTCTTTTAGAAGCTCAAAGAAATATACGAAGAAAGTTATCTTCTGAAGCTCTTATACGCTTTTATAAAGAAATAGCCAATCTTAACCCAGAGATTATTAAACCACCAACTAAAGGAGAGTTAAACCGATATAATGATATTATTGCTCCTAAAGATCGCTATGTGCTTACGAGTGCCCTGGAAGGAAAAGCTGCTTTCCTTATTACCCTGGATCGAAAGCATTTTAAAACAGAAGCTATAAGGAAAGCAAACCTGCCGATAACTATAATGACTCCTAAAGAGTTCTTGGAGTTGGTAAAAAATAAACCCTAGGCCATTTTTCATTTTTCACGTACTGAAAATAGGCTGCTCTGCATCCCGCTTGTTACTACTTTTTTTACTGTTTTACCACTCTTATGAATTAAATATATTTCTCCCTTTTCCAACTCTAATGGATTCTGTGGTATAAAAAATATATCCTTAATCTTTCCCCAATCTTTGTCTCTTACTGTTACTATATTATCGAGGAAAATACTAACGTTGCAACCATTTATTATTACGGGTTCTTCGGTCTCTAATTTTTTATTTGTTAGCTCTACATACTTGGGGTCAATATCAATACCTATAAAGTTCCTTCCCAATCTTTTAGCAGCAATTACAGTTGTACCCGTCCCAACAAATGGATCGAGTACAATATCTCCAACGTCACTACTCATAAGTAATAACCTTTCAAGTAGATGGACTGGTAATTGACATGGATGCTCATCTCTCCTTTTTTTGTGCCTAATTCTATGAATATCAGTCCATACATCAGATATAAGAGGACCAAATTTATGCATTTGAGCTTTTTTACCACCATAGTCTTGTAAAATGTAATGACAAACTCTACAACGCTTATGCAACATCCTAATATCATAAAACTTAAATTTTTCAGATTTCACATAATATAATATTCCATAGTGATTAGGCAAAAGAGTTTTGCCAAGAGGAGAACCCATTGCATTCCAAACAATCCAGTGGCGAAACGTTGCAATTTCATTTAGATATGAACCGAAATAAATTAGCCATTTGGGGATATTATGAACAAAAATTGAACCTGTTGGTTTTGTGATACGAACCATTTCATGAAGCCACTCTTTACACCATAAGAGGTATTTCTTAACTTCTTGTTTATCATAATAACTATTGTATTTCTTTTTAAGGTTAAATGGTGGATCCGCAAAGGTAACATCTATACTATCATTTGGGATTTGATACATTATCTCAATAGCATCTCCCAATATTGCTCTATTAATAAAGTCCTTCATCTTATATCTACTCCCCATATCTTAATAGCTTTTTCAGCAAATTCTTTTTGCCTTTCTTCAATTTCTATTGGTCTCCACGTATTAAACTTAAACAATTCTTTTGTAATTACTATTTCAGATTGTTTATATGTTTGCTTCTTAGAAGAAAATTTTCCATTCCCTATATAAGCATTCATTTTTGTATCTAAAAGGGTTAAGTTCCCTATTCTTCGATAATATGTTTTAAGTGTATTCTCATTAAAATCTGGCCAGTCTTTCATTAGATTTGTGGGATTTTCTGGTAAGATATGCTCTAAATTCACTTTCTCCAGATTTCTCGAAGGTAATAATTCTCCTGTCAGTCTATACGATTCTTCCAATTTCCGGAGATAATAACGAGCAATATAAGTCTTAGAGACTGAAGCAATTTCGAAAGCTTTTTTAAATTGTTCATCAGTAGGAATCAATTTTCTTATCGATTCTTTTAATCCCATTGCGTTGTTAATATTTCCTTCATTTATCATCTTAGCTTGATTCGAAAATTCTTTTTCTAGAGTTCCTGCACCAATTACTCCAGTAATTAAATTCCTTACAGACCACGAAGTGATTAATCCTAGGGCTTTTCCCACTTCTTCTTTACTGGAGAATCTCTCCAGAATCGCAAGCAGTAATGGTCTATTTTGGATCAACCCTAATTCCCTAAGTTCACTTATAAATATAGAGCAATCAGTTGGATAATCTTTCCACAAGTTATGATTTGGATTCAAGAGAGCCAAATATATATCTGTATTTCTTTCAATATTAGTAAGGAAAGTAATAGTATGATTTTTATTCCTGACTTTACTTTTTATATCTTTAAACAACCCCTTCTCTCTAACTAATCCATTTTTTGATGACCAATAATATCTAATGTAATGTAAAATCTCTTCTTCTTTCTCTGCACTCTCAATTGCACCTGTAAATCTTGCCCATCTCTCTTGTGCCTCTGCTAATTTATCATCTGACTTGTTAAACAAGTAATTTTTAATTAAATCTGTTTGTGATAAAACTAATCCTCTATCATTGAGCGTTTCAAATATAGTAAAAGCATTAACATCATCAGATACTATAACCACAATGATTTTTAGATTCTTACTTATAAAATCAATGAAATCAAAAATTCCATTTAATTTTTCATTATCATATTTATTTTTTACAAAGGATTTTGTATACTCGTATGCTTTCAAAATCCGTTTATGTGATTCTTTAGTCGGCGTCATATTAACTTCATTTTCAATAATTCTTTTTACATAAAACTCATTATCCATATTATTTAACGTAAGTTTCTGCTTTCTATCCTCATCCCTCAAGCTTTCTTTCCGTAGGTAAGTAGCCTCGATATATCTTGATTTATCAACGTCGTTTTTCTCTTTTAGCAAATCCCTTAAAGCAGCAAAAAATATATTTATAGAAGCTAATCGTTGTTGACCATCTACAATTTCTAAGTAGTCCCCTTTATCAGTAACTACAATTGTTCCAATAAAATAATCTTCAGGATATGAGTTTTTAATGTCTTCAAACAAATCTTGTACGTTTGAATCCTCCCACATATAAGACCTTTGGTAGGGAGGAACTCTTAAAAAATTATCCTCAATAAAATGACCTGCGCTATCTTGTTTAAAATCTATCTTTGCCAATTCACTTATCCTTAACTAAATCTAACAATAATTTCTTAAATCGCCCTTGTTCATCTTCACTAAAAGTAAAAACAAAATCATATACTTCAACCATCCGTCTCAAATCCCCTCTTCTAACATACCAGCCAATACCATCCACAAAACCGATAAAGAATACTCCTGGATAGTTTTTCTTTAAGTATTCCCCTACAGTCTTTTCTGTTTTGGCCTTATCTCCCATCCCAGAAGCAGTTGTCACCGAGTAGGAACACTCAATTATTACCTTCGGAGATGTTTTATTCGGGATAATAAAGTCCATTGTTCTTGGAATATTACCTGCTATAGGAATTTTAAACCTACCTCTCTCAAAGGATAAGTTCATTTCAGCAAGAATTTCTTCAACCACAATCTCAGGGTTGCCTTCTTTACCAGCCTTATATGCACCTTTTGTTTTATATCTAATAATCGTATCAACGAGAGATTCGAGCGAGAAACTATACTTATTTATATCTAATTTTTTAAATTCAAATAAAGGTAAAACCTTTCCAATTATTGGTAGAGTGGACCCTTTAAAGAATAAATTCACTATTCCTTCTGCAAAGCTTTTATTTGATTTTATTAAAGACTTGATTTTATTTAAAGTCCATTCAGTTGTGAAGTCTTCTGATGGCCATGTCTCTCTATTAACTGATTTCGATAAAAGCTTATCATCAGAAACTCTAATAAATGTTACCAACCTTTGCAGACTCTCTTTTGAAAAACCTGTAATTGTTAAAATCGCATCTATGCCATTCTCTACACTTGTGATATGTTCAAGTAAAGTTGATTCCTTAAGGCCATTCGTCTTTATTTTATTCTTCAAAAGGAATATGTTTTGTGCAATAGATGTAATTTGCCCTTCGTAATATTCTTCATATTTTTGATTGAAAAAGTAAAAGGTGTTTTTGGATATGACTGTATCGAATTTTTCTTCTTTAGATTGATATTTCATCTCTACATCTTCCTTAAGAACAAAATATATTCATCCCTCATTGTATTTCTAATACCTTTTATAGGTTTAATAATTTTTTGATCTAGTACAAATGAATGTTTCATTGCCATCTCTTCGATTTTAGTTTCCAACCGTATTCCACCTGTTTGAATATCATTTGTACCTATTATAATCACTGCATATTTCCCAAATTTTAAAACCCTTCCCAACTCAGATAAAACTCTGTCCATATCATAAAAATAATTGGCAAGTTTCTCTCTTCTAGTTTTTCCTTTCAGACCTATCATTTCATCTTTGAGTCTCGATACATTATATCCTAAATAGTCTAATTGCGGATGGTCATTTTCTGCATAATCAATAGCAAATGAATAAGGAGGAGAAGTAATAACAGAATCTATTGAGTTATTTTCCAAAGGAAGATTCCTTGCATCACCAATTTCTACCTTTGCTTCGCCAATATCTAGGGTAAGTTTATCCCTTGCCTGAATAAATGAGCTTATTTGCCCTACATACCTTTTAAGAACCAATGGGAAAAGGGCATCTATACTCTTTAAACATCTCCTTGCATAACCCATAGCATCTAAAAAAGCAAGCAAAGTTATTGCTTTACCTATCTTAAAATCACCATGATACGAGAAATTTTCAGGTAATTTTCCATTGTGTATCAAAGCCCTATAGTCCTTATGCATATTATGAAGTATTGAAGACAAACAAGAACTGTTAACTTTTAATGCTTCGTGCTTTACCTTGCTCATTAACACACAAAATGGACTTTTTTCAATACCAATAGAGTCAATTCCCATTATACCAGCTTCTATACACAAAGTACCACTTCCACACATTGGGTCAAGTACAACCTCCCCAGGTCGAATATTAAGAATATTCAGTAATCCTTTAACAAGTTGTGGATGAAATTTTCCCCTGTACGGGAAAAGCCCATGTGTAGCGTAACCAGTTGAAAAATTCCCCTCTTTAAAATATGATTTTGTTATTTCTGATCTACCTTCCCAAATTAAATGACTATTATTAGAACATATTTTGTAGTGATAAGTTAACTCACCCTCCACACTCTTAAAGAATGCACCTCTTCTTATAATTTCATTTTTTGTAAGAAACTTTTGTTCATACAGCGCAAACTCCAATTCAAAAAGTTCAGATATATTAGGCAGCAACTCATATCCTTCTGGAAATAAGAGTGATGGGATTTTCGGTAAATCTGAGATCAAACTAATTTCTGAGAGTTGCTCAACCTTCTTATCTAAACTAAAAGACCTTTTTGTATTTATACCTTTTTCCACCATATTTTTAATTCTTAAATTACTGTTCTATACAAATCAAAATAACTAAACTACGCTTCTCTAGTACTTAATTCTCATACTATTCCAAATACCTTATATTCAACATTATATGCTGTTCTACCACCTATTGACAATATAAATAAAGCCTTGTTATTTTTTAACCTTAATATCCAGTAATCTTCCTTCCGGTCCGGTGACATCAACTGTCACTTTGTCTCCTTCTTTAATCTCTCCGTTCAAGAGCTTCATAGCCAGCACATTCTGTACTTCATTCTGTATTACTCTCTTTAACGGCCTTGCCCCATAAACCGGATCAAATCCCTCTTTTGCCAGAAGCTTTTTGGCCTTATCGGTTATATCAAGATCAAGCCTCTTACCTCTCAGGGTCTTCTTCAAATTCTCAATCTGGATCTCAACAATTTTAGTTATTTCCTCGATGCCCAGGCGATGGAAAATAACTATATCGTCAACCCTGTTTAAAAACTCCGGCTTGAAGTTATTCTTCATTGCTTCGGTAATTCTTTTCCTCATTTCCACTTCGTCTTTATCACCCAGCTCAGTTATCCACTGGCTGCCAATATTGGAAGTCATAATGATTACCGTATTTTTAAAATCAACTGTCCTTCCATGCCCATCAGTAAGCCTACCATCATCCATTATCTGGAGTAGTATATTAAAGACATCGCTGTGAGCTTTCTCAATCTCATCCATAAGTATGACGCTGTAAGGTTTCCTTCTAACTGCTTCGGTCAGATATCCTCCTTCCTCATATCCCACATAACCGGGAGGAGCACCAATAAGCCTGGACACCGTATGCTTTTCCATATATTCGGACATATCTATCCTTACCATCGCTCTTTCGTCATCAAATAAAAACTGGGCAAGAGCTTTTGAAAGTTCAGTCTTCCCCACGCCGGTCGGTCCAAGAAATATAAATGAGCCGATAGGACGGTTTGGATCCTGAAGGCCAGCTCTGGCTCTCCTTATAGCATTGGAAATTACAGATATAGCCTCATCCTGTCCCACAACCCGCTCCTTTAACCTGTCTTCCATATTAACCAGTTTCTCAATTTCTGCTTCCATTAATCTGGTAACAGGAATACCGGTCCACTTGGAAACAGTCTCGGCAATATCCTCCTCATCCACTTCTTCTTTCAACATCTTCTCTTCCTTCTGCAGTTTCTCCAGTTTTTTATTTTCCTCGCTTAATTTCTTCTGAAGCTCCAGAAGTTTTCCATACCTTAACTCTGCTGCCTTCTGCAGGTTAGCATCCCTTTCGGCGTGCTCGGCATCTATCCTGGTTTTTTCAATCTCTTCCTTTATAGATCTGATACTTTTTATTATCTCTTTTTCCTGCTGCCAGTGAGCTTTCATAGAATCGCTTTTTTCTTTAAGATTGGAAAGTTCTTTTTTAATCTTTTCCATTCTGGCTGAAGAAGCCTTATCTTTTTCTTTTTTAAGTGCCTGTACCTCAATTTCAAGCTGTTTTATCTTCCTTTCTACTTCATCGATTTCTGTTGGCATACTGTCTATTTCAATTCTCAACCTGGAAGCAGCCTCATCAATAAGGTCTATGGCTTTATCCGGCAGAAACCGGTCGGATATATATCTGTCCGAGAGAACAGCAGCCGATATAAGGGCAGCATCTTTAATCCGGACTCCATGGTGTACTTCATATTTTTCTCTCAATCCCCTGAGTATGGAGATAGTATCTTCTACCGATGGTTCATTTATCTGAATGGGCTGAAATCTTCTTTCCAATGCTGCATCCTTTTCAATATATTTTCTGTACTCGTCAATGGTCGTCGCC
>CAYPYW010000035.1:9899-22847 GCA_964415365.1 uncultured Actinomycetota bacterium
CGCCCCAATAGCATGAAGCTCTCCCCGGGCAAGCATTGGCTTTAGCATATTCGAGGCATCCACAGCACCCTCGGCAGCTCCTGCTCCAACCACCGTATGTAGTTCATCCAGAAATAAAATGATATTGCCTTCAGACTTTGATACTTCCTTAAGCACCGCCTTAAGTCTGTCCTCAAATTCACCTCTGTACTTGGATCCAGCTACCAGAGATCCCATATCCAGAGCTATAACCTTTTTATTTTTAAGCCCTTCGGGAACGTCTCCTGATACTATCCGGTTAGCCAGCCCCTCAACAATAGCAGTCTTGCCCACGCCAGGATCGCCAATCAGAACTGGGTTATTTTTTGTTCTTCTGGAAAGTACCTGCACAACTCTTCTTATTTCATCATCCCTTCCTATTACCGGATCCAGCTTTCCTTTTCTTGCCAGTTCAGTAATATCTTTTCCAAATCTTTTCAACGCCTGATATTTATCCTCGGGATTCCGATCTGTAATTCTCTGACTGCCTCTTATATCAACCAGTATCTGGTATATCCTGTCTTTGGTAACGCCATATTCCTTTAAAAGCTGCCCTACTTTTCCACTACTTCGGGAAAGTGCAATCAAAATGTGCTCGGATGAGACATATTCATCCTTTAACTGTTCAGCCTCACTGAAAGCATTATTTAAAATATTATTTAATTCAGAGCTGATATATAGTTGCGCTGTTTGACCGGCTACTTTAGGCTGCTTTGCAATTGCGCCATTTACTTTGCCCGAAAAGTCATCTATATTAACTTCCAGTTTTTTCAGGATAGGCACAATTATCCCTTCTTTCTGATCCAGCATAGCTGACATCAGATGAATATCATCTATAGCCTGGTGGCCGTTCTCAGAGGCAATTCTTTGAGCCTGAGAGAGCAGCTCCTGTGCTCTTATGGTAAATTTATCTACTTGCATACTATAAAATCACTCCCATAATTAGTATTTTGAAATCTATACAACAATATCTTTTCTCGGATTCTCATCATAACTTTTCGCAAATTCATCAAAACGCTTTTCCTGTTCACTGGTCAATCTTTCAGGAAAAACCAGCTTAATTTTTACATAGAGATCTCCAAATCCGCCACCTCTTAACTTAGGTATTCCTTTCCCCTTTAGTCTGAGAGATCTACCACCCTGTATTTTTGGTGGAACTTTCACCTCAACTTTTCCACCGAAAGTCGGTATGTCAATCTTAGCCCCGTAAAAAGCTTCCTTTATGGTAACCGGTACTTCACAGTAAAGATTATCTTCTTTTCTGGTGAAAAAATTATGCGGAGTAGTATTTATCACCAGATATAAATCTCCTGCCGGCCCACCTGCCGGACTTTTTGCACCTTCTCCGGCTACTCTAATCTTTCCACCATCTTTAATGCCCTTTGGTATTTTTACATTTATAGTTCTTACTTTTCCTTCCCTTTGAAGTCTAAGTGACCTCTGTGTACCAAAGTAAGCTTCCCTCAAAGTTATACTAATACTAGACTGCATATCCTGACCTTTTTGCATAGTAGTAGTTCGCGTCCCTCTACCAAACTGTGAATTAAAATCTGAACCGAAGCCTGAAAATCTCTCATCAGCTCCTCTCCCAAAAAACATTTCAAAGAAGTCAGAAAAGCCCTTTCCAAGATCTCCAAAACTAAAGCCTCTGCCTCCAAAGTTATAGGTATAGGTCCTTCCGCCGCCGGGCCATCCGGCTCCTGCACCTGCATACTGTTTCCAGTTTGCACCCAGCTGATCATATCTGGATCTCTTCTGAGGGTCTTTCAATACCTCGTATGCTTCCCCAATTTCTTTGAATTTCTCTTCAGCTTTAGAATCGTTGGGATTTGCATCAGGGTGATATTTCCGGGCCAGTTTCCGGTAAGCCTTTTTTATATCATCCTGTGACGCATTTTTATTTACCCCTAACACCTTATAATAATCTTTATATTCAACCATCTACATCCACCTGTAAATCTTTTATAAACACACCTGCCCATAACCCTCCAATTTAGCTATGGGCAGGTATTGAAATACATATTCTCTCAAGCTACAAAATAACATCGTTATTTAGCACTAATCTGTATTTTCTTCGGTTTCTTAGCCTCAGCCTTAGGCAGGCTGATTTCCAGTACACCATCTTTATAAGAAGCTTTAATTTCGTTTGCCTTTACAGGAACTCCAATACTAAACGATCTGTAGAAAGATCCATAGCTTCTTTCAACTCTGACATAATCTTTTTCTTTTTCTTCCTTTTCTACTTTTCTTTCTCCTTTAATAATCAGTTGATCTTCATCTACGGATACATCGATATCTTCCAGCTTCATACCTGGTAAATCTGCTTTTATCTGTATTTCTTTATCTGTTTCTTTAATATCTACATCTGGAGCCCATATTGTAGACTTTCTGCCTTTTGCTCTTTCAACAGTACCTTCAAACCATCTGCCTATCTCGTCACGCAACTGAACCATGTCGCTAAACGGATCCCATCTTACTATTGGCATTTAAATACACCTCCTTTAAAATCCATTCAGTTTATTCTTCTTATTTATTTTCATCATCTTTAGCCTCAAATTCAGCATCAATTACTTCTTCTTCTCCATTACCTTCCTGCTTGCCACCTGCCTGCTGGCCACCTGTTCCTCCAGCCCCGGCCCCAGGACCTCCCGGCCCTGCACCGGAACCTGCACCAGCCTGTGCATAAAGCCTCTGTGACAGCTCATTCTGCAGGTTTTGCAATTTTTCTGTCTCTTTCTTTATTTCATCGGCATTCTCTGACTCCATGCTTTTTCTTAAAACTTTAACCTGCTCTTCGATATTCTTCTTCATATCCTCCGGAACTTTACCACCAACTTCCTTCATTAACTTCTCCGTGGAATAAACCAGGCTGTCGGCATTATTCTTTGCATCTATCAGAGTACGCTTCTTCTTATCTTCCTCCGCATGTTCTTTTGCTTCATCAACCATTCTCTTGATCTCATCCTCGGTCAGGTGCGACGTCGCGGTAATAGTAATTTTCTGCTCTTTACCTGTCGCAGTATCCTTCGCAGTAACGTTCACAATTCCATTCGCATCAATATCAAATGTTACTTCTATCTGCGGAATTCCTCTTGGCGCAGGTGGAATTCCGTCCAACCTGAACCTTCCTATAGTTTTATTATCTCTCGCCATATCCCGTTCTCCCTGGAGAACATGAATATCTACACTGGTCTGATTATCAGCAGCAGTGGTGAATATCTCACTCTTCTTGGTCGGAATAGTTGTATTTTTCTCAATCAACCTGGTCATAACACCACCCAGAGTCTCAATACCAAGAGAGAGAGGCGTTACATCCAGAAGAACTACATCTCTCACATCTCCCTTGAGTATTCCAGCCTGAATAGCTGCTCCTACTGCAACCACTTCGTCAGGATTTACACTCTTATTAGGCTCTTTCCCGGTATAACTCTTTACAAGTTCCTGGATAACCGGCATTCTGGTTGCTCCACCAACAAGTATCACTTCATCTATATCACTCGTTTTCAACCCCGAATCTTTTAAGGCTTTCTCCAGAGGTCCCTTACATCTGTCAGTAAGGTCTGTTGTCAGTTGTTCAAACTTAGCCCTGGTTATCTTTACTTCAAGATGCTTTGGACCATTGGCATCAGCGGTAATAAAAGGAAGATTTATATTCGTCTCCATAACTGCAGACAATTCCACCTTCGCCTTTTCTGATGCTTCTATCAACCTCTGCAGAGCCTGCCTGTCTTGTCTTAAATCAATTCCCTGCTCTCTCTTAAATTCATCGGCAACATAATTCATGATCCTGTCATCATAATCATCTCCACCGAGGTGCATATCGCCGTGGCTCGCTTTTACTTCAAATACTCCTTCTCCAACTTCCAGCACCGATACATCGAATGTTCCACCTCCAAGGTCAAATACTAAAATCCTCTCCTCTTTCTTTTTGTCAAGCCCATAAGCCAGTGAGGCAGCCGTCGGTTCATTAATTATTCTCAGGACATTAAGTCCTGCAATTTTTCCGGCGTTCTTGGTTGCCTGTCTCTGTGCATCGTTAAAATAAGCAGGGACAGTAATTACGGCATCTGTAATCTGGGTTCCCAGATAACTTTCAGCATCCGCCTTTAATTTCTGCAATATCATAGCCGATACCTCTTCAGGCGTATGACTTTTACCTCCCATCTCTACTTCCGCCAGATCGTTCCTGCCTTTCTTTACTACATATGATACTATCTTTCTTTCACTTTCTACCTCGCCATACTTTCTGCCGATAAATCTTTTAATAGAATAGATAGTATTCTCAGGATTTAAGGCCGCTTGCCTTTTTGCTAATTGTCCTACCAGCCTTTCTCCCTTTTTAGTTATACCTACCACAGAAGGCGTGGTTCTGCTTCCCTCACTGTTAGTTATAACAGTTGGCTTCCCGCCTTCCATAACTGCTATACATGAATTTGTTGTTCCCAGATCAATTCCTACTGCTTTTGCCATTTTATATACATCCTTTCTAAATTATTTATTTTCCTAAAATTAATAACGCTTACAGCACTCTAAAGCTATTTAGCACATCCACAATATTGTTTACTCTTCTTCTTCTCTAGTAATATGCACCAAGTAATTCTTAAAACAATCAATTACATCTTCAGGACACTTCCCCAAAATCACATTATCTCTCCTCCTTATCAGGATAATTATCGATCTTAAATTCATTCCCTCATCATACATAAGCTCCCTTATATACTCCAGCCACCTGATATCTGCTTTTGAGTAATATCTCTTCCTGCCTCTTCTTAAAGGGCATACAAGACTAAATTTCTCATAATAATACAGTGTCCTGCTATTTACTCCTAAAAAATCAGCCACTAGCTCTATCGGATAACTTTTATCATATTCGCTAAACAATATTACCACCAACCTTTTTATCAGCTATAATTTTATTAGATAGTAACACTCTTGTCAACTATATTATAAAAAATTTTTAACAATTTACAAAATTCTTTTTAACTTTAAAGTAAAAATATTTTTACTTATAAATACAATTTATAAGAATAATGAAGGACACCAGTTAATATTTCAGCTCTCTTTTCTCTACTATATAATGATTTAACTAATAACCATGTTCTTGAGAATAACCATGTCAATATTAGGGTATACCGGCTACCTGGACTGGACAACATTGATGACAAAAACCTGCCTATATTAGTCTATTTGAAATACAATCTTTCTTATGGCTTAGAAATAAACCTTTTCCTGATTCTGACCCTATGGACCTCTACCTGGAACAATCCAAGAAAGACTTATAAGAATGTCTTCTGAATCACAAACCTATATTCCCCAGAAGTCGACACATTTTAGGTTATCGAAAGATAAAAATGACCGCTGGTTATAATACTACATCAGAAAATACGTGGAATAAAAGAAATAATTAAAAAAGTCCAATATCCGGATCCATTTTATTGCAGGTCATATCTCTGCCACCCCGTAAAAGCGTCAATACACATGTTATGTGGGATACAAGGGCTGCCATCCATTCCAGGGGATCAAACTCGGCTACAGCCTTTATTGAAGATTATAAGATTGTAAAAAAGATTCTTGACTGGCAGATAGCCCCGGATATGTCCCGGACTTAATCCTGTAAATAAATCATCCGGTAATGAGTTTAAAGTTATGTTACCGAAATTATTGTGGAATGTAATCCGTTTTGAAGTAAAATGATATAACAGCAAAAAATTATATCCCAGCAGTTTAATTATCTCCACTCTATATCGATATAGATCTTAATCCAAACATTTCTGCAAGGCCGTTAAGCTTTTTGTCTGAACAGATAAAAGTAATATTTGCCTTTTCAGATTTTAGCTGTAGAGCAGCAGCTAACTGTATTGAGTCCAGAGGTGTTATATACCTTTTATCCAGAAGTTTTATTGCTGCGATAATGGTTTCCGATAAAACATTTACTGTTTTAATTTTTCCCTGTGTTATGTCTTTGAAAAGCTCGCTTTTAATCTTTTTATAGAGTGATTCACCCAGTTCTCTGGTTATCTCATTTTTTCTTTTAAGATTGGATATAAATTCTATAATTGTTATATCTGAAATATAGAAGGCGGCATCCTTGTTAAAAATATCATCCATTTCTTCAGTTCCCTGCTCAGGGATATATCTTTTAAACAAAGCACTTGTATCTATAAAGTAGTTATCCATAAATTCTTATTCCTCTTCCCTGATTTTTCTTACCTGTTTTGGCATATTTAAATTAAAACCTGCAGCCATTTCCCTCACTTTTGACAGGCCTACACTGCTCCTACTTTCGTCATATGCATAATTGATAAGCTTTATTTTATCCATATTTTCTGGTAAGGGTTTTAAAACCAGGCTACCACTCTCTATATAAGTGCTCAGATACATTCCTTCTTTTATTTCAAGCTTCTCCCTTAAATCCTTTGGGATGGTAATCTGTCCTTTAGAGGTTATTTTTACTTTGTTCATTGTATCAAACCTACCTTACTTCTTACATCTTACTCCTTACAATTATTATATGTTATTGACATAAACAATTCAAGATCAATTTTTAATGTTTTTAATATTTTGGATTATTATTTGATAGAACTTACAATAATTTCCTTCTAAATCTAAAAACTTATTCCTTATTTTCCCTATATTGACTAAAATAATATTATTTGTGTCATCATATTGACTATAATCACAATATTATATATACTTTATATATGTTAAAGAGGTTTTACAGTTCAAAAATCAAAAGCCACCTTTCACCAGGCAAGGTTCTGGTTATCTATGGTCCCAGAAGAGTTGGTAAAACCACACTGGTTGACAATTTTCTCAAAGGCTATAAAGGGAAAGTCTATAAAAGTACTGGTGAAAACCTGCAGTTAAAAAATATACTGGAATCAAATGAATTTTCTAAAATAATACCATTTTTTAAAAGTTATGAATTAATAGTGATCGATGAGGCACAGAAAATTGATGGTATTGGTCAGGGATTAAAGATTATTGTGGACCAGATCCCTGAAGTTAAAGTAATTGCTACAGGATCTTCTTCTTTTGGTCTTTCAAATAAGATAGGAGAACCACTAGTGGGAAGACAGAAGATCTTAAAACTCTATCCATTTTCAGCAATTGAATTAGATGATAATTTCGGGTCTTCCTATGTCCAGGAGAACCTCGAGAACCTTATGATTTTTGGAGCATATCCTGAAATAATTACAAGTCAGAGTTTTGATGAAAAAATTGAATTCCTTCATCAAATAAGGGATTCTTATCTATATAAAGATATTTTAGAGCTCAAAAGAATACAAAATTCTAAAAAGATCCTGGATTTATTAAGGTTGGTCGCTTTCCAGATAGGAAAACAGGTCTCTCTTCATGAACTGGGCAAAAACCTGGGACTGAGTAAAAATACTGTGGAACATTATCTGGATTTATTGGAAAAATCCTTTGTTCTGATCAATATTAGGGGTTATTCACGTAACTTAAGAAAGGAGATCACCAAGACATCACGTTATTATTTTTATGATAATGGTATAAGGAATTCAGTAATTGAGAATTTTAATTTTTTTAACAGCAGGAACGACCAGGGACAACTCTGGGAAAACTTTTTATTTATTGAAAGATTAAAAAAACAACATTATCAAAAGATATATTCAAATAACTTCTTTTGGAGAACCTGGAACCAAAAGGAAATAGATATGGTTGAGGAACGGGAAGGTAGATTATTTGGTTATGAGTTTAAATATGGCGATAAAAAAATAAAACCCCCAAAAGAATGGTCCGGGACTTATAAAAATGCATCCTTTGAGGTAATAAATCAGGACAACTATCTTGATTTCATTCTATAATTGTAAAAAATTGGTGAAATTATATTTTTTTACAATAGGCTATACAATGAGATTAAGTTATTTTTTTGGAAATAAACTATTATTAATTTACAGATAATATTATGCAAAGGAGCTTCCCATTAAGGAACTAAAAACACTCTTAAAATACCTGAAAAAACATAAATTACACCTTGCAGGGAGTATTATATATATACTTTTGACCAATGCCCTGGCACTTCTTATCCCCTGGATACTCAAACTTGCTATAGACAGCATAAAAAACTCCCCTGAAGATACCAATCTCCTGAAGTACAGCATACTTCTTGTAGGAGTAGCAGCAGCCCAGGGAATTTTCAGATTTTATATGAGAAAAATTCTTGTAGGTATATCCAGAAAAATTGAATATAGTATCAGAGTAGATTTTTTTTCACACCTGCAAAAACTCGACTCTTCATTCTTCGCCAATACCAGAACAGGTAGTATTATGGCACTCATGACCAATGATCTTGAAGCGGTAAGGAATTTCCTGGGACCGGGACTCTTAAACCTCTTCAATACTATCTCTGTTTTTATAACCACCTTAACCGTTATGTTTCTCGTAAACGTTAGATTATCGCTCTATTCACTGATTGCCATTCCCGTGCTTCCATTTCTGGTGAATAAACTGGGAAATATGCTCCATCAGAGATTTAAAAAATCTCAGGAACAATATGCAGTTCTTTCAGCCAGAACCCAGGAGAGTATTGCCGGGATAAAAGTTATAAAATCCTTCACTCAGGAAGAAAATGAAAAAAACATATTCTCGGAACTGAACCAGGAATACATAAAAAGGAACTTATCCCTTGCCAGAGTAAGAAGTGTATTCTGGCCATCAATGATCTTTGTAGGAGGAGTCGGAGCACTTGTTGTATTGCTGGTGGGCGGAAAACAAGTTATAGATGGAACTCTGACTATAGGCCAATTTGTTCAATTTTCTGCCTATGTGGGCTCCATTACCTGGCCTCTTATATCTCTGGGGTGGGTTATTAACTTAATCCAGCGAGGTTCTGTTTCTATGGGCAGGATTAACAATATATTCAAGATAAAACCAGATATTACCAGTCCAAAAAAACAATCACCCTTAAAAACCTTACAGGGCAATATCAGTTTTAATCATATATCTTTCAGATATGAACTCAATAAAAATACGGCAAGGCTAATAAAAGCAGACTTCATTGACTTTAAGGATACCTTTTCCCGGTACATTAAAAATAACTGGGTAGTAGGGGATATAAGTTTTGATATAAAAGCAGGAATGCAGGTAGGGATAGTGGGTTTTACCGGGTCTGGAAAATCAACAATCGTCAACCTAATTCCACGCCTTTATGACCCACAAAAAGGTAAAATTTTAATAGATGGTTATGATATAAAATCATACTCCCCGGAAGTTCTCCGCTCAAATATTGGATATGCTACCCAGGAACCTTTCCTCTTTTCCAAATCAATTAAAGGAAATATCTTATTTGGAGAAGAAGAGCTTCTGTCAAATCTTAGTGAGATTGAAATTATGAATAAAATTATAGAAGTTTCAAAAATATCACATCTCCATGAGGATGTAATCCAGTTCCCCAAAAGATATGAGACCATGATTGGCGAGAGAGGCATTACTCTATCAGGGGGACAGAAACAGAGACTGGCGATAGCCAGGGCTTTGTTTTCACAACCCAGAATTTTAATTTTAGACGATTCATTCTCGAACGTTGATACCAATACCGAGGAATTAATACTGGGAGACCTGAGGAAGAAAATTACCGGCATTACTACCATAATAATTTCCCATCGTATCTCTACCATAAAGAATTCCGATTTAATAATAGTCATAGACGATGGGAAGATAAATGCAACGGGGAAACACGGTGAACTTTTAAGAAAAAGCGGAATCTATCAGAGTTTATACCATAAACAGCAATTATCCGAAGAGCTAAAAGAAGAAGTTTAAAAGGATTGTGAATAAAATATGACCGAAGGTTTTTACGAAAAAGATCTAATAGAAAAACAAATAGATAAAAGAGTTACTTCAAGGCTCTTAAGATATATTAGGCCATACCGTTATTTTCTGGGACTTACCATTTTCTTACTTCTGCTTATAGCAGGATTGGAAATACTGGGGCCATACCTCGTAAAAATAGCCATCGACCATTATATCACCCCTAAAAATTTTGAAGGTCTCCTTTATGTAGTTATTTTATATGGGCTGGTAATCCTATTTGAATTCATAATCCATTACTTCCAGGTGTATTTTACTGAATATATGGGCCAGAAGATAATGTACGATATGAGAATGAATATTTTTTCACATATAAACAAAATGCCAATGTCCTTCTTCGACAAAAATCCTACCGGCAGAATTATGACCAGAGTGACTACTGATATCCAGACTCTAAATGAGATGCTGTCTTCAGGAACTGTAACCCTGTTCGGAGATGTATTCATGATACTGGGTATTATGATTATGATGCTCTCCCTGAACTGGAAACTATCCCTTATCACCTTTTCAGTTCTTATCTTACTGGCTATTGCCACATTCATATTCAGATCCAAAGTCAGAATAGCATTCAGAATCATAAGGGCAAAAATATCCAATATCAACTCTTTCCTGCATGAAGCAATTTCCGGAATTAACACTACCAAGCTATTCAACAGGCAGGAAGAAAACAACGAAGATTTTAAGATCTTAAACCGGCAGTACCTGAACACTTACCTTAAAACTATATTTTACTATGCTGTCTTCTTCCCTGCAGTAACCCTGATAAGTACCATGGCGGTAGCTCTGATAATCTGGTACGGAGGCCAAAAAGTTATTCAGAATTTCCTTACCCTGGGAACCCTGGTAGCTTTCATCCAGTATATAGAAAAATTCTTCCACCCTATAAGTGATCTAAGTGAAAAATTTGGAATCTTCCAGGAAGCTATAGCGGCTTCAGAGAGAATATTCAAACTTCTTGACCAGAAACCATCCATTGTTTCCCCAGCCAATCCCGTAAAAGCCAAGGAAATTAAGGGAAACATCAAATTTGACAATGTGTGGTTCGCTTACAATAACAGGAACTATATACTCAAAGATATTTCATTTAAACTTGAAACTGGCCGGAGTGTAGCTTTTGTGGGAGCAACCGGTTCAGGTAAAACTTCTATTATAAATTTAATGAACAGATTTTATGATATTCAGAAAGGAAAGATTTTTCTTGATGATATAGATATAAAAAGATTCAATCTTCAGGATTTAAGGAAGCATATCGGGGTAGTAATGCAGGATGTATTCCTTTTCTCCGGTACCATACTGGATAATATCCGCCTTGGAAACAAAGACATCTCATTAGATGAAGTAATAAGGGCTTCAAAATATGTAAACGCCCATAAATTCATAGAAAGACTTCCCGATAAATATAATCATGAAGTTAAAGAAAGAGGACAGATATTATCCGTAGGTCAGCGCCAGCTAATTGCTTTCGCCAGAGCACTGGTATTTAATCCGGAAATACTTCTGGTGCTCGATGAAGCAACTTCGAGTATTGATTCTGAAATTGAGGCGCTGATCCAGGATGCCCTGACCAAAATAATGAAGAACAGGACCACCATAATAATCGCTCACCGTCTTTCCACCATAAAGAATGTAGATAAAATAATAGTTCTATCCCACGGCAGAATAGTAGAAGAAGGCACCCACAGTGAACTGCTTAAATTGAAGGGAATCTATCATAAACTCTACAAGTTTCAGTATCAGCTTCAGGCTTAAAAGTATTTCTTCAATCAACATTTGATTAAATATTTTAATGATGCTATCCCAGACTTATGTTCTCTTTAATATTTGTAAATTCATAACCACAATATCATTCCCCTTATATAATAAAATTTCTTTATTATGTTAAAATAACCTCATGCACAAAACTAAGTTAAAATTTGTGATCCATCAACATTTCGCTTCACACTTGCATTACGATTTAAGGCTTGAGCTGGAAGGTGTTTTAAAAAGCTGGGCTGTTCCTAAAGAACCCTCACTCGACCCTAAGATCAAAAGACTTGCTGTTATGGTTGAAAACCACCCGCTCGAATACATATCATTTAAAGGCACCATTCCTGAAGGAAACTATGGGGCAGGAAAGGTAAATATCTGGGATAAAGGGACTTACACTGCGTTCAATGCCACAAATAGAGAGGAAAACGAAAAAATTCTAAAGGATGGCTTAAAGAACGGGCACATAAGTTTTATCCTGAACGGCCAAAAACTAAAGGGTGAATTTGCACTTGTCAGAATCAGGAAAGCCAGCGAGAAAGACTGGCTTCTTATCAAGAAAGGTGACCGGTTTTCTCTTCAATCAAAATAAAAAGAAAATCCCTACTGCCAGTATTCTGGCTTGACTATTCTATTTCCACCGCTGTCAATCACTTCCTCCGGAAATTGGCTCTTTTTAAAATAGTTAGTAAAAATTCTCGCACTAAAATGGCAATACTCTCTTAACCTGTCGGTCCCCCTGCAAGGTGGGAAGAATATAACCAGTTTAACATTAAAAAGTTCCAGTAGGGCCCTGCATACCGGTACGAGATCGCTGTCTCCGGATATTAATACCTGGGTATCACAATTATTCTGATAAGCGTCCTTAAACATTTCAACCGCTATATTCATATCCGTCATTTTTTCACTGAAATTTTTAAAAACTTTCCCGCACCTGGTACACACCGTCATACCCTTTTGATGCCTGCCCAAAAAAACCTGCATGTCAGGTAGAGTTTTTAGAGCTTTTATATAAGAGGATTGTCTTTGGAACTTACCTTCGTCGAACTTTGCTGAAACCATGCTGGTAAAATATTTTATCCTGACAAGTTTCTGGTTGGAAAGACAGAGCTTCCTGGCTAATTCCATTAAATCCAGCCAATAATACTTTCTCAAGTTGGCTCTTTTTAAACCATTGTAAAGATTAAGACCATCAATATAAAAAATTACCCGCTCATCCATGATTATTCACCTGGCAAAAAGAAAGGCCTCCAGTAGAGGCCTCGGGACAGAGATACTATCTCTGTTGTGGTATCAAAATCTGATTTTGCAGAAGAATTATAAGACACCCTACCCCCTTTGTCAAAATAC
>CAYPYW010000036.1:0-21858 GCA_964415365.1 uncultured Actinomycetota bacterium
CAGGTTTTTTATAGTTAGAGTGCGTGAAAAATCGGATTAAGCGGTCAAGTCAGGAAAAAAACCTATCCCATATTTTTTCTTAGCTGTCTGAGCTTGTAGTTTAAATCTCCTTTGCCGCCGCCTTCGCTGCCGCCTTCTCTTCTATAACTATTGTAATTTCTCTCTCTTGGGGCACCGAAATTTCCTTTGTTTTGAGTCCTGGCTTCATTGACTACAATGGTTCTCCCTTTAAACTCACTCTGGTTCAGCTTTTCCATAGCTTCCTTTGCCTGCTCCTCAGTTTCCATCTCTACAAATCCAAAACCTCTTGATTTTCCATCCATTCTGGAAATTATTTTGGAGTAAGTAACAGTACCTGCCTGTGCAAACAGCTCTTCCAACTCTTTGTCAGTAGTATTGTAGTCAAGATTACCTACATACATTCTCTTGTTCACTTAAAAATACCTTTCCTCTAATTGTTTTCCTATATATAAAAAGAGGAGTAGAAATCATATCATTTGAAACTTGGAATAAATAAAGGACATGAAAAAGAAGACTTAAAATCCTATTTAAACTTACGCACTTCTAATATAAAATCCCTACTACTCTATTTTAAAATGTAAAACTATTTCAGTAATACCCCATTATTATATAATATATTTTACTTTTGTCCAAAGATTTTTTCCCCACGATAAATTACACGGAAATATTTTAAGGTTCTACAACTTTCCCCATGAAAAGAATACTTCCGCTTCTGTCATCAGCAATTACAAAGAAGAAAGGCCTGTTTACTATAAACTGTACTATTTCTTCGGGTGCAATTGCCGATTCCACCATCTCCACTACAGTTGCTGCAGCTGCTTCGCTTCCCTTCTCGTTTACCTCAATCACTGCCTTATGAAGCACTCTTGATATAAATATCTCAGGGGCTATTCCGCTGAAATCCGCACCTGCTCTAAAAGCTATCCCCATGCCAAGATTGATAAGAGCATCATTTAAAAGCTTTATACCATACTCCATCTTATATTTGGGCATAACCAGGGAAACTCTTTTACCGTAAAACGATTCTTTTATCTCGCTCCAGCTATCCGCATCTAAAGATTCTATAACCGAATCAAGGCTCACTCCTTCATCCGGAAGAATTATATACATCGCCATTTTTTCCTCCCCATAGGGAAGTTTTACAGCAGAGAAACTATCTCCGTCGTAATAACCAAAATTCTCCTCCTGTTTCATCATGGGAACTTTTTTGGTGGTTCCATCCAGAAGATAAAAGTCATCGTCGGTAGTCAGGTCTTCATTAAAAGGATAGGTCCAGTTTCCCTTAAAATAAATGGCGTTTATAAGATACATCACTGCATCAGGAGGTATTCCGGTAAGCATCTTTTCAATCTTATCCTTAGTGGCATCCTTTATCCACCCATTTATGGTGTCCAGTGCTTCCGGGGCAGTAAAATCAATTTCATTGACCTCGGAAGAAAAGTATTTTTTGTTTCTATCTATAAAATCTTCATTAACGCTATAGCCCAGCTTATACCATATGGAATTTGCAATAGCCAGTTCTATGTCACTATCGGCATTTTTAATACTTACCAGAAGATCACGAAAGCCGGAATTCAGTTCCTCCAGGTCAAAGCCCTTAAACTGCAAGGCTTCGGCCATAGCAAGATTAGTATCGCCAACAGCTCCGTTATAGGTCATTGCCAGAGCCAGAAGTATGGACAGAGGAGATATAAATACATTCTGGTCCTTGTCTTCCGAAGTAAGTTCCTTAAAGATATTAAATCCAAAGCCGGTATTTGCATCAACCAGATTCTTATCAGCAGAACCCGCAATCTCATCAGACTCCTCGGCAGAAACCACCTCTTCAGCCTGTTCTCTGGAACACTGCGTAAATAAAGCGGCATTAGAAAGAAACATAACTGCAACCAAAATAGCTAAAATTGAAACCAACTTACTCTTTTTCATACAAACTCCTTTGACTTTGCTCATAAATCTTTAAACTATAAATCTCTAATATATATACGATGGGTATCATAAATTAAACGGGGTAGAAAAAGAATTAATAAGTGCTCCCGTTTACTTCCAGTCTTAAGTCAGTTTCTCCCATTTTCAGGAAAATTGAATCTTCTTTAACCTGAGCCGGCTCAAAGCCCTCAAGAGAGATAGTTTTTGTCTGGGACTGGCTCCCATCAGAAAGAAGCGTGGTGAGTCTGAAAGTCCCACTGAAACTGCGTGTGCTGCTTATATTTCTAAATCTGACCTGTAAATTGATTCCGTCTACAACTTCATATGAAAAAGATATAGTCTCCTTGATATCCTCATCTTCAATCTTCGACTGCTCTTCGAGAGAATAGGTCTTATCAAAAACAACCATCTCCCCCTGCTCTGCCTCCATGGTTAAAATAGATTCCTCTGTGGCCTTCTCTTCCGATATTTCTTCTTCGGCTTCTGCTGCTTCTGCTTCTCTGGTTGCGTCTGCAGCCACCATAGCATTACTTCTTAAAGGACGGTATTGCTTCACGTACCATACTCCAAAGACCGCCAATACAGCTACTACCGCTACCACTACAGCCCCCACGGCAAAGCTTCTAAACCAACCCACCTTTATTGTCTTTGGCTTATAGACATATCCTTCACTGATTGTGATTTCATCTCCGATTTCAAATACTCCTGGCGGAATCTCCTGCTTTAAAAACCGTCCGTCTTTTGTCATCACGATACAGTAATCTTTATGTATTTCCATTATCACCGCTCTCATTTTCCACCACCCCTGCGGATATCCAAATAACTAAAGCCAATAGTCATAGCCAGAACCATAGCTATTATATATATTCGTCCACGCTCCAGTTTTTTCCGGTGTACCGGCATAATTTCTTCTATATCTTTTATTGGAAGTCTTCTCGTTGTCATAAGATTTTTCAGCATAAAGCTGTTTTTAACAATTTCTCTCGCCACTTCTTTATACTGTTCCCTCAGGCTCTCCTGCCTGGGAGATATATCTGCCAGTTCCTCAAGGCTTATCCCCCATTTTTTCAGTTCTGCCCTGTACTCCATTATCTCCAGTATTCTTTTTTCATTTTCATCATCAATCCGGTACTGCTCCATAGAGCTCGAGTCTATAAGATCGGCAGTTGATTGGTCGTCATCGTTCAGGCTTAAGGTCTTTTCTTTACCCTGTTTACGGTAATAATCAATAAGACGCATATTTATTACAAGCCTTGCAAAACTTAAAAACTTTCCCCTCTTTTTATCATAAGAATTCATTGCTTCCTTAAAAGCAGAAAGCCCTACCGAAAGTTCTTCATCAACTCCATACTCCAGAAATTTTCCTGCCCTCTTCTGGGCCACACCGGCAATGAATGGTCTGAATTCAAAAATAAGCCTGCTGGCCTTATCATTATCATTTTTTACTTCTATTACCCTGTCTTCAAGTGACTGCCTGCGAAGGACCAAATTATTCTCCCCTGGTGAATTTAACTATAGGTTTTCTGATATTATAAAATAAGTTCGGCTTTTTATAAATCTTCTCAATTGATATAATTAAGCTAAATTTGGATTTTAGTTTCTCTAAGAAACCATAGTTCTTGAAAGAAGGGAGGATTACTATGGACGTAAAGCTTCTTATAACCTACGATCCGGCTCACATCGAAAGCAGCAGGGAAAGAGTTGAACATCTTTTTAAGGAAATAAAGGTAAAACCCAAATTTTTAAAATCGAAATACCACGGTATTTTCCTTCTGGATGTCTCAAAGCCAAAAGAGAAGATAAAAAAGTTGAGAGCGATATCCAAAAAGAACAGGGACTTATTCGGAAAGACTTACCGCTATATCCCCGTAGACAAATGGGTAAAATCAACTGTGCCCGATATGCAGAAAGCAATAAAGTCACTGGTGCCTAAAATCAAGAAAAATGAGAAGTGGATGATGGATATCGAAAAGAGGTACTATGACAAGCTCGACTTCAAGGAACTCATAATAAAGCTCACCGATGTGGTGGACCGGGAGAAAATTGACTTAAAGAAACCTCAAAAGATCATAAAGGTTGAAATCGTGGGAAAGGATGCAGGAATAGCACTTATTGAACCGGACGAGATGCTGCTCGTATCCTAAGCTTTACCTTTTAATTTCTTTTTTCCTGTCATCAAGAAGTGATTTTGTTAGCGATCTTTTAGATTTAAAAATTCCTGAAGACACACTAACTACATCTTTCGAAACAGGAATCATTGAAATGACATCGCCATAGTCGACAATATTTACCTTATCGCCCCTTCTTATATTATACTTTTCCATTATCTCTTTTGGTATTAAAACCCTGTCTTCTTTGGAAACAGTAGCAGTTTTCAACCTTAATCACCCATATATTCTTATTGATTTTTAAAATACAACCAGTGACTTTTTTAATTACTTTCTTCCAATTCCTTTTTTAAAATATCTGAAAAACCTGTCCTGATACTGCTCAAACATTCCCCACCTGTCAAGTTCCTGCTTCAGGTCAAATGGATCTATCTCTCCCTTTTCAAACAATTTAAAAAGGATTTCTATTTCATTCTTAGCTATAACCGGAAATCCCATTCTATCTCTGGTAACTACCGGAAATCCTCCGTTTCCCAATCTAATCGTACTGTTTTTTATAAGATCGGGAAACTGAGAGTTATAGGCGCTCTCACTTATAATCTCTTGAATAAACTTTGAAAGGGAAACATCCCAGAACTGGTCTATCCCCTTAATAATTGCGCTATATGGATCTCTTCTCTTCTCAATATCACCGGATATATTCCTTGCTACCGAAGCAATCGAATTGGATACTATATCCATCTTTTCAAAATCTTTGCTTAGCCTTAAGCCATAAAGAATCATGGCCAGATCACTGTCCTCTTCAGCCAGCATCTCTAAGGCTTTTCTGGCTTCCCCACTGAATCCTTCCACCCTGAGCATATAGGAAGGAGTAATTACTCTCGGCTTCTGCCATGTTATCCTGCCCTCCCTTATTACAGTTTCGGATTCGGGGCTTCTTCCCTCAAAATCAAGATACATGGGAACGGCAAGCATATAATAATGGATAGTAGTAGAATCAAAAGAAGACAGCAGCTTTTTGGGCGGCTTTATAATCTCCGTCCTTTCTATTGTCTGTCTTATTTTTTCTTCTAAGTTCATAATAAAATCACCATTGAAACAGGACATATTGTAAGGCTAAGCGAGCTAAATAGCAATTGGATTATATCATTTAGTTTTTATCATAGATAGATATTTAAAATTTATACAAAGAAGAATTTTAATATTGAAAAAAGAAGCAGGTACTTACTATCAGTAAATAGTTATAGAAATAAAACCTCTATAAATCAGCTCTGAAATATAGCCAAAAGCTAACCAGAAAGGCAGGTACAAAAGATTTACTACTCCTAATAAAGCCCATCTCCCCTTATATTCCCAGGGACACTTTTTTATAGCAAGTTTTAGTATTAAGCCGTAGACAAATTCCCCAATAAATATAACTGCCAGATAAATAATACCCCTTACTGCAAAAGGGACAGGCTCAATCAGATTATATAGAGGGCCAATTACTATTCCCCAGACACCATAAATAGGAAACATCCATAGATAGGACCTGCCTTTAAAGGCAATATCCCTATATCTTATATAATCATGTATCGAAGAAAAAAATACTTCAACTCCAACCCCAAAGAAACTAAAAATTAAAAATAAGATAAGATATTTCATATCCGGATAATATCATTTTGTTTGAGATTTGCCAGGGCATTTACTGACAAATACATGACATATGACATTTCTTATAGATGTTCTATCTCTAATCCATTTCCATCAATCTTTTCTATTTCGTCACAAATTATTTTTCTGTGACATTTGGAAGGTAGATCTTCATAGCACATGATGCAACAGTTTTTTTCTAGAATTATTTTGTAGAGATCATTAATAATATTTTTATGTAATTGTACATACTCAAGATACCTCTCAAAAAAAGAAAAGTAATCCTTATTCTTTTTTAATTCCTTTCTTATATTCTTTGGGCTTCCTAGCTTTTTTAAGTGAATGTATTCAATTCCATTTTTATTCAAGTATTCCGAGAAAACTGTTTTTGAAAATCCCCTCTTTCTGCTTATAGGAAACTCTCTTACATCCACTAATGTAGACACACCATGGCTTTTTAATTGAGAAATTAAGTCGTCTATATTTTTTGATTCATAACCTATCGTGTACAACATAATAATCGCTTAATAAATTATTTTTTAGTTTATCTAATAACATATTTAAATATTTGCATAATTAATTATGGTTTTTCTGGCCGAAAATCCTCTGTAACAAAAATGTTACTAGAATCAGTGTCCGGATGTGACCGAAATATGCATTTACTTGAAAATTTATTCCTCATTTATTCTTAAAACTTTACTGATAATCAATGACTAAAGCCACGGCTGTTACGATTTCCTGCATTTCTGCTGCAGATAAAAATCCAATTTTCTTAACAAGCCTTTTTTTATCTACGCCCCTTATTTGTAATGCATCTACTACTGAAATCTTTGACAATCCGTTAGATTTATCTGGCACTAATTTGATATGCCATAAATTATTATCATAATTTTGCTTCCAATCGGTTATCGGAGCAATTAATTTTATTGGCAATATTCCTACCCCATCAGAACTAATGACTACAGCAGGTCGGGATTTTTTCATCTCTGTTCCAACCGTAAAACCCAGCTTTACTATCCATATCTCTCCTCTCTTAGGTTCTGAAGGCTTAATAGTCAACAATGTCTCCTTCCTGGAAATCATTGGCATCTGAGCTATATTCATAAGCATCCGCAATTTTTTCTGCTTGTTTTGCTAAAATCCTGCGCCTCTCCTCTAAAGGTAGCTTTACAAAACTCTGTTTTTCCTTCAAAGAACGTGGTTTTTCTATTTTTATTTCTTCATCAATCAAACTATTTGCTTCCTCTTGAGTTATAATTCCTTCAGAAATTGCCCGTAAAACATTCTGCTTTAACCAGATTGGTTTCTCCGGTTTCATTTCTGCCGGTTCATGTTTTTTCCAATTCCTTTTACTTATTTCAATGCACCAATTTTTATAATATGAATCATTTATGATACAAAGTTCTCTAAAACGATATAGAAGAGCCTGAATAGACAGTCCAAAACGTCCCTTTAAAAAAAGCAACTCCTGGAGAGTTATAAAAGACCTTTTTTTGCCAACTGCAGTAAAAACTTCTGCTGCAGGAGCCAAAAAAGCTGAGCCAAAACGATAAGCAGCTTTTTCCTTACCTACATCTCCTGAGACGCTAAGGACAATATGCCCAAGTTCATGAGCAAGATTAAATCTCTGACGTTCCCCGCAAACTTCGGAGTTCAGAGCTATTGCTGCTGCTTTGATCTTATCTTCTTCACAACCAAGAGCTGTAAGACCATCAAAATTTTCAGTGGTACTGACATCAATTATATGAACCAAATGTGTTTCCAATAAATTAACAATGTTTGATATAGGATCCAAACCTATATTCCAACTACGCCTTAAATTTACTGCAGCCTGTTCAACATCATCAATCTTATGAATTGAATAACCCTGAACAGGTAAATCTACTTCTATATTCTGCAACATTAAATCCTGCAGCCAGATACGCTCTTCCAGCTTTTGCTCCATATAATTCTCAATTCTCACCATCTCTTTTTTGGGAAGTCTTGATTTTTTCCTGTATGCAATAAACTCTACGGAAATTTTAGGCTCGCTCCAGAGATATAACGGTTTAACTCTTAATACCTCAGCAAGTTTATTTAATATTACGGGAGACGGTTTGGAAGTTCCTCTTTCATATTTTGAGAGTGCCTGCTTGGTAACAATCCCGCCCATCTCTATTGCAAGCTCTTCAAGTGAAAAGCCTCTGGCTAAACGTAGCCTTCTTAGCCTTTGTTTAATCATTCTTACTTACCTCCTTACAGTTGACAATAATATGCATTTTATGTATTTTTGTCAACCGATAGAAGACTTTTTTTGTGCTTATGGGAATTTCTCTAACATCAATTAACTAATGTGGATATATTGCGGCTTTTAAATTAAGAAGTAAATCAAGTGATATTAATATTAACACTCTTTCCTAAAGCATCCGCTAAACGCACCAGTGTTGACAATTTAATATCTTCTGCATGATTTTCTATTCTGGAAATAGCACTCTTTTTAGTGCCCAGCCTCTGTGCAAGTTCTTCCTGTCTTAATCCCGCAGACTCCCTTGCCTGCCTTAACATTACACCAATTTTAAACTGTTTATAGCCTTCCTCAAAATTTTTAGAAAAATCCTTATCTTTTATTTTTCTCTCATCTATATACTTTTTCAAATCACTCATGTCTTTGCCTCCTGATAAAATCTTCCCTGTAAGCCTCCGCACACTTTTTTTCAGAAATAGGTATTTTTCTAGTCTTCTTCTTTTCATAAACAATGTTAACTTCTATGTTAACTTATGTCAAGCGAATTAAAAATCATGCATACCTTTAATTACTATTCAATAGAAGTTGTATTATTTATACGGACCTATAAAACCTTCAAATTGGTCATAAGGAATAGCGACTGAAAAATCCCCGGCAGCATACGGGGCAACCTGATAGGCGGGAAACTTTATTATTAGTCTGTAAGGTGTTATAAGGAAATTGGCAAAATTATCCGCATTATGCGGATCCGTGCCGTCTTCTATCCATCCCTCGTCAGGCTCAAATCCCCTCTCCTGCATCTGCCTTGCAAGGTCTGTACGGCAGTATTCCGATATTGTCCTGCCATAGTCATATCCGGGTTCAAAAAGATCTTCAAGTCCGATAATCCTGTTTTTTCCGATATCAAAATTAAAGGTCTCAAAGTAGAGCATTCCATGGGCTCCGCCCATATAGGGATAGATATTCAGACAGAGCGCTATGATATTCTCGTCAAAGGTTATTACCTGATAATCAACCGAAAGAAAGTAGTTGAGATTTTCGTCTTCATAGTCATAGGATGATACCTCTTCCTTAAAATCATCAATCATGGGGACAATGGTATCATCATATACTGTCTTATTTATGCTGTCATCCAACCCCCCGACATAAGCAGACTGGAACCGGGGATATGCAATATCTATGATATATTTTTCTTCCCCATTTTCTTCAAAATATCTCTCATCTATCAATCTGCTATATCCAGCCGACGCTCCCTTGAAATCATTTATCTGGAGCAGATACATAATATCATCAAATGCTTCATACCATTTTTGCGCGGCAGGCGCAGCCTCCCCCGACACCAACTGGTCATAAAACCCTGTTTTACCATCAGGAGTCCACACTTCTTCCTCCGGGCAGTTTATCTCATCATGGGTAAAGTACTGCTCCATGCCTTCCATCATCTCATCTCTGTCAGCCAAAAGGTTTATCTGTACCTGATAACCATTATTATAGAAGACAACATTGCGTTCAAAGGTCACATCACATATATCATATCTTCCAAGTACCATATACTCTTTCACAAATACATCACCGATACTTATGATTTTTCTGGATGGTTCAAATGAAAAGTCTGTATCCTGGCCAAAATCTCCGTTTTCAAGCGCTTCTTTCTCACTTACAGCGGTATCTCCCGCGTCCCCTTCCATATCCTCCATGGCAGTAATGCTTACATTCAGAGAAAGATCTCCGTATTCCCCTTTCCAGTTAGAATATGAGGAAAGCGTAAGATCATCGTGAGGATATACGAAAGCAAAATTTGCTTCGCTGTTTTGAAACATAATATCATTTTCATGTGCTTCGCTTGTTACTTCTTCGCCAGTATTATCAATAGATTCAGTCTTAGAAGATATCGGGGCCTCCTGATTGGCATCTCCATTTATGTATTCTTCCCAGTTGCAGGAACTGAGGAGCATTACAACGGTAAAAACTATAATGATAAAAGTTCCAATAAAAACTGAAATATACCTCACATTAATTCTATTTTGCCTCACTGATACGATTCCCTTCTATGCTTTACCCTGTAAATATAGATAACTTTATTTTTATCATCTATGCGGTATAGGATCCTATAATTTCCGCTTCTCAGGCGATAACCTTCTTCAGCAGTAAGTTTTAAGCAACCTGCCGGCCGGGGATTTGATTCTAAAGAATTTATTTTATCTCCTATTTTAATAAAAAACTTTTTCTCTAAATTATCCAAATCCTTCTGAGCCGAAGGTAAGACCTCTATTTTATACACCCCGTCTCCTCAAATATTCCTCAAAAGGAACAGCCAGCTTTTCTTCTTTTTGAAGAGTCTTTAAATCTAAAATATCTTCCTTGAGTTCCTCTTCTTCAAGTTTTTCTTTAATAGCCTTTTCTATAAAAAAACTGTATTTAACTCCACGCTCTCTACAAAATGTTTTAAGGTCTGCTATTACATCTTTGCTGATCTTTAGAGCAAATGTAGTTTTTTCCATAAATATTACCTCCTGGTCAAAATATACTACTGATTATAACTTTGTCAATATAAAGTTTGCTAAAGTTATATTTTATTTAAAGACTGTATATTTATTATGGAGCACTGAAGCATATGATGAAAATAGAATCCAATCATTTTATCCTGTTGAAATACTCTATGATTACAATCTCTTAAGCTCTTTACAGGTGCCCAGGCGAAGCCTTGGTTACTATTATAAGATTAGATCTGTTAAAGCCAAATACCGGGAACTCAAAGCCGTTTTTTAATTTCTTTGTGGCTATACACATAAATACGATACAAGCTTATCAATCAAATTTATTTTTCAGAAATAAAACTGATTGTTTATAGTTTCTAACCTCAATACCAATAACTTTATTGAATTTGGTATCTTTCAAATATGGATTTTCATCAACCATATTCTTCATTGCATCATTCACAGTATTGCCTTCACCAAATCCAATCACCTGCATATTTTCAATATCCGGCTCATAGCCCTCATTACCCGGCTGAAACGTAAATCCTTCGTCTGTGATAAAAATAAATTTATTCATAATTAATTTGCTAAATTTCCTATTAAGAGATAATTACTATCTTCCAAATTTCTTTTTTATATAATATTTAAAAAATGTATTGAATTCCATTCTATCTTCTTAACAAGAGTTTATCAGATTCATCAGGTAACCAGTAATCTATATCCAATTCATTTAAAAAATCCAATTTCTCTTTGAAATTTGAAATATTTTTTACCTTTTTTAAAATACCATTGTCGTATTTCTTATGCTCAAAATCTTTAGAATAAAAGGGGAAACCATGCCTTACACATATATTTTGCCTCCTTATATTTTTCCTAAATTCTTTGACTTCTCTATCAGACCAATTAGGGTGTATGTAATAATCTCTATCAGTTTGATTATCTTTATGGGAATTGAAGTTATCTAAAGTTTGATTTAAAGGCCTAAACCTACAATCTGCAACTTGCACTCCCCATCCATAGCATTTTTTTCTTTTTTCTTCCATTACTTCAAAAGGTAATACGTAGTTATAAACCATAAAAACATATATATCTTTCGGATTATAACCGCCATCAACTAAATAACTTATTTGTCTTTCAATATCTTTGTAATCATCATATGAATTATCCCATGCAATCCTTGGATTAATAAACCTAGCCTTTTTTAATTTAATTGCTAAATCAATAGTTAAAATTCTTCCATCAAAACCACTTTGGCATTCACTATATACAGCATTACCATTAACTCTAGCATTTTTAAGTTCTTTTAAAATATTTTCTATATATTTATTCGCCAAAAAATTATTATCATAAAAAATCAATTTGTTACTTTTTATCTCATCTTTTATACTGTTTTTCGGTATAAATTTAGGTTCAATTTTATAAGTACCACAAAAATTACACCTTCTAATACAACCTCTCGATGTATGTAAAATTTGATAATCAACGTTTACTAAATCATATGCTGGAAAACATTTCTCTGCCTCTTTATGTACTCCTCTATAAACCTCATCGCAACCAGTAAATTTCCTACAATGATCAGGCATAAGTGAAGCATATATACCACCAACAACTATTTTTGATTTGGGAAACAATAATCTATAATAACTTACAACTTCTTTAACATATATCGACCAGTAAGTAAATAAAGAGGTAATCCAAACTTCCGTGGGATTAAATTTTTCAAGATCAATAATGCCTTCAAGAGTAGTTGGAATACCCCTTTTTAGTTTAATTCTATTATTATCTTCTCTCAAAAAAGAAGCTAATTTCAAAAGTCCAATGGGTAGAAAATTTTTATGATTCTTACTTTTATTTTGAATCGGAAAATTTGGTTCTACTAATAATACATTCATTTAAAGCTTATATTTTAGTTTTTAATAGTTATATTTAACTCATCACATAACTTAATAAACTCTTTTGTTATCTTTTTAATTTTCTGACAAACTTTACCACTATTCTTTAATCTTTCTCTTTCATTCCTTGTCATTTTTACTAATTTATTATAAAGATTATTAATATCACTATAGAAATTTGTACCTATTAGAGGGTTCTTTTTCTTTAAATAATCATATACATCATCAAAATTTTTATTTTCTTCAAATAACCTTTTTTTCGATTTTTTATCCTCTAGAACGACAGGTACTTTTCGCAAGTCCTGGGCATCTTTAAATTTCCCTTCCTGGATTAATCCAATTATCTTCTGCTCAACCTCAGGATCTTTGGTCTTATATTTTTTTATTCCGGAACTCTTAACTAGTTCTAAAAAATAGCTAAATCTTTTTTTATTTCTCTCTCCGCTATTAACCATTAACTTATATGCCTTAATCATTTTCCTAATACTATCGCGACTTTCTTTTGTTAACTTACTAATATCTTCAATACTCTTCATATCCTCTGTGTGCATTTTATGAAAAAGATTTCCTTTCTCGTAAGGATCCCATTCAATTTTTCCATCAATATGTTCACTACATAACAATCTATAAATATCATCTTGGGATAATTTATCCAAAATAATCTGAGCTCTAATAAACCGCCATTTTTTATCTTTTGTCTGACCAAATAAATGCCTATAACAACATAATCTTGTATTTCCTTCTAAAACTTTGTTACCATAAACAATAATTGGGTGTATTAATCCTCCATCTGTTTCTATTTGCCTCATTAATATGTGAGTATTATTATTATTCCAAAGATTTTTATGTATTAACTCATTGGTGATTCTTTCTTTATCCATTATAGATATAATAGAAGCTATCCTTGGATTATTCTCGTAAAAGTCAATTTCATTAATATCAATTAATCTTTCTTCAAAGTTAATAGCATTCCCCCTTATAAATAATCTAGTTTTTTCATTCATTATTACCTCCTAATATCTCAATCAATCTTTCTTTTGATAGATAATCACTGGTGGAAATTACTTTGCTGGTATCACCAACAATATATTTTGCTATTATTTCCTTTTTTTCTAAAATCTCATCAACGTACTCATCAATAGTATCACTAGCAATTATTTTTATTATATTACATTTTCTTTCTTGCCCAATTCTATGTATTCTATCTTGTGATTGTAGGTAATCATCCATCTTAAAGTTTCGATCTAAATAAATTGCATTATTTGCAGATGTAAGAGTCAACCCTTCTTTCGCAGCTGAAGGATTCGCGACTAAAATTTTAAATTTTTCATCATTCATAAATTCTTCCACTGCAATATCCCTGTTTTCAATTGTTATATCCCCAAATATCATAAGAGAACCATACTTTTTATATCTGCTCCTTAATAACCTAATATTTCTTCTAAAACTAGACCAGATTATAACTTTTTCCCCTCTTTTCATGATTCTATCAATAATTTTATCCAAGCATATAAACTTTGATGGAACTTCATTATAATCATCAATTATCAATTGGGGATTACTCGCTACTTGAACAAGCCTTAACAATTTAACTAAATAATTATCAATATTTTTTATTATTTTTTCATTATTTTCATTTTTTATTTCATAACACAATTTATCCTTAACTGCATCATATATCTCTCTCTGTTCACCACTTAACTCAACCCTAACATTTCTATAAATTTTTTCTGGTAATTCTAATATATCCTTAGTTCTTCTAATTGAATTACTATCAATTTTTTTCCTTATCTCGCTCAATGTATCTTCATAAATTTCAAGAGATCTTACTCCCTTTAATCTAAGATTATATTTTTTCTTAAAAGAATTAAAATCCTTACCAAATAATTCACCATTATCTAAAAAATAATATTGAGCCCAAATATCATCAGGTTTATTAGCATCTGGTGTCCCTGTCATTATTACTCTTTTAACTCCTAAATCCTTAATTGAAAAAATTGCCTTTGTAGTTTTTGAAAGAGGATTTTTTATTGTCTGAGACTCATCTAAAACCAGTGCAAATTTTCTATTTTTTAAAATTAACTTTATTAAATCAAGGTCTTGAATAATCACTTCATAATTAACTATATAAAACTGACCTATTGTCAAAAAACTTCTGCTTCTAAAATTTTTTGTTCCTGTAATAATTACTGGAAACAGATGAGAGTGTTTTATAATCTCGTTATACCAGGTTTTTATAAGATGTTTTTTGCATACAACTAGAGCTCTATCAATATCCTTATTCCTTATATTCCAACTTAAAGCATCAATTAAAATCTTAGTTTTACCTAAACCTTGTTCATCGAATAAAGCTACTATGTTATTTCTCTTAATGTAATTTATCGCTTCAATTTGATGGCTAAAAGGTTTCGTCTTTGGCGTATAATCAAATTTAATCTTTTTAATCATTACTTACCAATTCGTCCGGTAACCAAATAAAAGATATATTTTCATTTTTATCCAGAGATAATTTCTTCAAAAGTCTTAGTAGATTTTGTTCAGAAGATTTTAAAATACCTATTATAATCTCTACGTATTTACCAGTTGAATTTTGCTTTACACTAGCATAATCAATTAACTGTTCTATAGTTCTCCTAGAAAATAGATCATTATCTGTCTTTGCTTCACCTATACATATTCTTTTAGTTTGAAAATTATATCCCAGAAGATCAGGCCGGTGCCTTCTAATAATTGGAGGAAATTCTAATACTTTTCCATTAAATAAATATTCATTGCCATCAAAAGCGACGATATCATAACCCTTCTTTTTCATTTTTCTACCAATTAAACCAATTATCATTTGATGAGCTTTTGTAGGCATTGGAATTTTCCTAATTTAGTCTTTGATCCTTTTTATAATTTTTCCTAGCTCTTCATATAATTTGACTAATAATTTTCTTTTCCCTTTCTCTTCTCCTATGATTATGTCTTCTTCTTCAGATCTAGTCATATTTCCTAATCCAATTATAACCTTCTCAATATTACTAAATAAAGGAGAAGATACTGAAGGAACACTAAAAGCTAATTCCCTTTTTGCTTCTTGAAAACCATCTTCTTTTAATATTTCAATAGCCTTTTTGTTCGCAAATATTTTTCGTAATAATCTGACATCTTGAGCCTTTCCTATTTCATCATTTCCTACCCAATCACAAAAATCATTAATAGTTAAGTTGTTTTCCTTCATACCCTCTTTTATACTCTTATTTTCATACTCAACAAAATATGAGAATTTATTAAGTGCTCCAGGATTATTAGAATAAGTAGGAAGAAACTGTAACTCCATATTTTGATATGCTTCACGCCATCTTTTTATATCATTCAATGAAAGTCTCGTTTTATTAACTAATTCCTCATCAGTATAACCTCTTCTATACCATAAGATGTATAGCATTCTAGCTCTTTCATATGCACCCCAAGGGTTTTCACCTCTTAAATGAGCTATTAATCTTATGAAATTTTTATCTTCTTCACTTATATCTTTTGGTAGTACTTTTGCTCTAATTTTTTTATATATTTCTTTATGAGGGTATTTTCTACTTAAATCTTTATATATTAGTAATCTAGTATTACCATCAATAATCTTATAATTTCCATTAACTGGATAAACCCATATTTCTTGCATTATTCCTTCACTAGTTTCAATAGATCTCTTTAGTCTATTATAATCATCGATGTTTGTAGCTATAATTGCTGTTTCTAAATCACCTTGTGATATATTATCCTCAACCATCAATATATTATCTTTCCAATAACCAATTCTTGGATTTTCTTCATCCAAAACTAACTTATTTGTATCAATTTCTTCTATATCTATTTCTTTAAGAATTCCTGCTATTGGAATTTCGAGAGTGAATTTGTCTTTCATTATTCGGCTCCCTTTATTAATATCACAAATTTATTGAATAATTTCTAACAATTATATAACTTTTTAAAATTTATTTTAAATACTCCAAAAATAGAGCACAATGAATCTACTTATTTTTCCTTTGATACCAGGCTCATACATCTTCAGCACACTCTATTTAATATTCCTAAAACATTTAACAAAATCTCTCTTCAATTTCTCTAAATCCTTACCATAAAATATTACTTCCTGCCTGACCAGATCTGATGGCAGTTTTGTCCTCCTGCTTGCAATTAAAATTACTTCTTTGTCAAGGCCTAACGCCAGTCCAAGTTCAAGCCCAACATTAAAAGTTGGATTGGTAAGATTGACTAAAAAATATTTAGACTGCTGAATAAACTCACATATTTTACAGAAGAAGTCCTTGGTTCTTATCTCCTGTTTTGCTATTTTGTGCTTAATATTTAGTTGATTTAATGCCGGAATAATAGCTTCCTCTATGACTTTCTCAACATTCTTATATTTGTAGTTGTAAGCTATAAATATCTGGTCTTGCTTCTCTTTTACATTAAGATTACAAATTTCATTACCTGTTAAATAGCATCTCATTTTAAACCCCGAAAGTTTAGCTGTGGATAAGAGAATATTCTTCTCCCTCATCAAATACAGATATTTACTATTATCATTTTACATGTTATAAGTTTATAATATTAAAAATAAATTTTAAATAAGTATAACTACAATGAAAGAAGTATTCAACATATCCCTAAATATCACTCCAACTACCTGGGGAAGTGAAAAAGACCCAGCAAGAAGAGAAGAGATAAGAAAAGAAATAAAAAAGAAAGCAGAAAGTATCAGATATGAAAATTTTAATTATTTATCACTCGGAACATCATCAGAATACAGAAAAAATAGCTAAAGCTATAGCAATTAAAGTAGGAGCAGAGATAATAAAAGCAAAAGATATAAATCCTATAGATTTGGATAATTACGATATATTAGGGTTTGGTTCTGGGGTTTATCATGGAAGGCTGCATAACGAACTTTTAGAATTGATAGATAAGCTACCCTGCCAAAAAGACAAGAAATCCTTTATATTTTCAACAACTGGGTCAATGACTTACAGTAAATTAGCTCATGACAGATTTAGACCCTTGCTTATAAAAAAGGGCCTTAAAATAGTTGGTGAATTTTCCTGTCTTGGTTTTGACACTGCTTTAACAAGAGAGGGAATTAATAAAGGAAAACCAGACAAACAGGATTTGGAAAATGCAGAAAATTTTATTCAGAGTATTTTGGTAAATTGATTAATTAAATGCAATTGTCACGAATTTTATTATAAGCTTTTAATAATACATATGGGAAAATTTCTTGAAAGTGAAAAGCTTAGCCAAACAGAATTTAAATTAAACCCATTATATTTTTCTGAGGTAGCTCGTAAAGATGATATCTATAAGGGTAAACCTAGACCATTTTGCTTACCGCTTGACTACGCTGAAGAAAATCTGCTTCCTGAAATTCGCCAAACTGCTCCAATATATTTTTCTTCTTATGAAATAAAATGGCATGACGGATTAAATGGCAAGCCAAGTAACCATCTTTGCGATTCACAGGTTTGTTGCTTAAACTTTCTTTTTCCATTTGCACAAAAACCTATCCTACTGACCAATTTATTGCGTCCTACCTTTCCTAACTTGAAAGAAATGTTACCAATAGAAAATAATCAATACGTCGCTTTTGAGTGGATTGGCCTTAAAAATTACTTAGGTGAAAAAGTACCCATTGGCGGTAAGCGGACGCGTGGAGCAAACTATACAAGTGCAGATGTAACTGTTAAGTTTAAAAGAAATGATGGAAAGAAACAAATGGTTTTAATTGAATGGAAATATACCGAGTCATATGGAAAAGTAAATCTAAAATATTCTAAAAGCGGCACTAATAGGACAAAAATACATAGACAATTTTATTTACAGGATGATTGCATATTAGATAAAAAAATACTGCTAAGTTTTGATTCACTTTTCTATGAACCCTTCTATCAATTTATGCGCCAACAGTTTTTAGCACAAGAGATGGAAAGGGTAGAAAACCCAGAAGCAGGTATAGTTACCATACTGCATATAACTCCTGAGAAAAATATTGATTTTCAAAAAATCACTTCGCCTAAATTATCTAAACTTGGCAAAACAGCAATAGATGTATGGAAAAGACTTGTATTAAAAAAGGATAGATTCATAAGTGTAAGTACTGAAAAATTATTCCACGGTTTATTAGCCGATAAATTACCTGAAACAAAAGAGTGGAGTGATTATATTACTAAAAGATATCCTTGGATTCAAGCAGAATTGGTAAACTGTTAAATGAAAAATAATATATTCAATTAAAATTGTTATTAATTAATTATTATTTGAATAAATTAGGAATTATTTGAATGGAAAATATTAATCAATATATCGACCAAAAATACATAGATTTTAAATTTCCACTACTTAAATCAGCTGAAGAAGAAGTAAAAGAAATAAAAAATAAAATAGCCGCTAGAGGGGCTTTAGGCGGATCATTAATTTCTGGACCATACAGAATAAGAAAAGATTATATTGATAGACTTTTTCTTGAAAGAGTTTCACTAGAGATAAATATTAGAAAAGAATTTGGAATTAAGGTTAGTGATGATGAATATAATAATATTGTCAAAAACATTTTGAGAATGATTGAGCATGAGTATAATTTTTTGATTAATACAACAAGAGAAGATGCAAACTTAGCTCGTATGGATAAATCGACATTTGAAAATTCTTTTTTAAAAAAAATTCAAGCAGATTTAAATAGCCTTAAAGAAACTATAAAAAGAAAAATGGAGATAGGAAAATTTGAATTAGATAAAATTACAAAATTTAGTAGTAATACTAAGCCACAAATTTACGATGCTTTTTTATGTCACGCTAGTGAGGATAAAGAAGAAATTGCAAATAGTTTATTCCTAGAATTAAAAAATAAGGGTAAAAAAATCTGGTATGATGATTTTGTTTTAAAACTAGGCGACTCTTTAAGACAAAAAATTGATGAGGGATTGGAATACTCAAATTATGGAATTGTTATATTAAGCAAAAATTTTTTTAACAAAAACTGGCCTCGAATTGAATTAGATGGCTTATTTGATAAAGAAACAAGTTTAGGTAGAAAAGTTATTTTACCCATATGGCATAAAATAACCAAAGAAGAAGTCCAGCAACAATCTCATATATTAGCTGGAAGATTTTCAGCAAAAACTTCAGAAGGTTTAGATATTGTCGTTAAAAGAATTCTTGAAGTCATAAACAATGATAAAACTGCAGATATTTCTGATGCTATTACTTTGACTAATGAAAAAAGGTATTTACCAATTGAGAATATAAAAAGTTCTTCTAAAATTGAAAAACTGATCTTCCTTTTTTCTAAATCTAGTTCATTTATTGAAGCAGGAGAATCAACTATAGCACTTTTTAGATTTGAAGATGAATTTACAAAAGATGATATATTAAAAATAGCTGATATTGCTTTAAATAATTATCAAATATTTAATTCTTATAGTGCAAGAAGAATTTTAGAAAGCTTTTTTAAAAGAAATTCCGATATCATTCCTTTTGATAAGATTAAAAAATTTTTTAATAATAAATAAAACTTTTGAAGCAATAAAAGAATAATAAATTTGATTATTTCTGGAACTCTCATACTCAGGGGTAGTTTAATTTCAAGAAAGTATCCTCGAGGTATAAAAATGGGCATTAGAAACAATCAGTGGCTGGTTTCCAAGTGGATATAAAGCAAAATATCCTAATGGTATTAAAAAGATTAGAGTAATTAACAGAGAAAATCCAAAAAAACCAGATAGTTATAAGAAAAAAATAATAGATTCTAAAACTGGTAAAATTATTCGTGATATTGAAGAACCTTTAGAAAAACATAAACGACATTTTTATATTAAAATGAAAAAACCTCGCAGTAAAAAACATCATTATTTGCCAAGTTATTATCTAAAAGGATTTACTGATAGTAGGAATTTCTTTTTTATTTATGACAAAAAAAGAGACAAAATTTTACCAAATGCTCTCACTCCTGATACTTTTTTCTTTGAAAACAATCTCAACACAGTTATTTTGATGAATGGGAATTATTCAGACTTTATAGAAGATTTTTATACACAAATTGAAGTAACAACAGGGGATTCACTAAATATTATTAGAACTTCCAACAACAGAAATCCGGTTAAACTTATTGACATGATGAATCTTTTTTTATTCTTATCATTTTTGCATTGGAGATTACCAAGCAATTTAAAATATTGTGAAGAATTAGCAAATAATTTTTTAATGAAGACTATAAAGATCTTAATTTTTTTTCCATCAAAAATAAAAAAAATGGCAAAGCCGCGCCAAAAGAAATAATTGACAGAATAAAAAACTCTGAAGCTTTTAGGAAGACTGCGAAATTAATTATTCCACTTGCACCTTTTCGTTATAAAAACTGGGCTGATAAATTAAAAAATTGGAGGTTTTTATACATAGGTGACGAGAAAATTTGGAACTTTGTCGGAGATAATCCCATCATCACAAGCGGAGATAAAGACCATGATCCAGTAAATTGTCTGGACGAATTTATCTTTCCAGTTTCTGGAAAGGTTCTTTTAGTAAATATTAATAAACCAGTATCTAAAGACTTACCTCCCCAATTTACAATAGATTTTAATGTTTCAATTATTGAAAGGGCACAAAGATTTGTAGCTTGCCAAAACAAACCATTTTTAGAATCTTTAATAGATTTTTATAGATTTCATGTTAAACATGGTAAAGCACATATAATAATTCCAGAGCTATTCAAAATGCTAGGAAACTAAAATTTTATTACCCTTAAACCTTCTACAATAAAAAGCAATTTTTAGGGTGTGAACTCAATAAAATTCTTAAAATTAATAGGAAAATGAAATTTTATCTCCAGTTGCTAAACAATAGTCAGATAGGTAGGATTTGAACCGAAAATTTTATTTTTAACACTTCAATATCATTCTACGTTAAAAGCAATACCTATAATCAAAAAATGATTTATGAATTGTGGTTATCAACAGATTTTAACCAAGGTTAGATACTAGAAATACTCAAAAGATGTGTTTAAGGTTACTTCCTGCCTGACCAGATCTGATGGTAGTTTTGTCCTCCTGCTCGCAATTAGAATTACTTCTTTATCAAGGCCCAATGCCAGGCCAAGTTCAAGCCCAACATTAAAGGTTGGATTGGTAAGATTGACTAAAAAATACTTTGATTGCTGAATAAGCTCACATATTTTACAGAAGAAGTCTTTGGTTCTTATCTCCTGTTTTGCTATTTTGTGATTAACATTTAATTGATTTAATGCAGGAATAATAGCCTCCTCTATGACTTTTTCAACATTCTTATATTTATAGTTATAAGCTATAAATATCTGGTCCTGCTTCTCCTTTATATTAAGATTACAAACTTTATTACCTGTCAGATAACATCTCATTCTAAAAAATGCTCCCGCTGAATTAGAAGTTTTTTTATATTAATTTTTTAAAATATGTGGTGAATCTCTCCCATCAGACCCATTGTATATTAAAATTAGTTCGGTTTGAATAACCTACTTCTCCCCTGTTGCCTCATATAAAAATCTAAAGGAAAGCTAATACGTTGCCTCATTA
>CAYPYW010000037.1:0-18251 GCA_964415365.1 uncultured Actinomycetota bacterium
TAATTATATACTTTTTTCAGGTTTTTTTATATTTTCACAATATTTGCGGAAAACCAGGAAAAAGTGCAAGCAAATTCTTAGGAATAAATTTTACGCAGGTTCATTTAAATAGAGTAATAAAATAATTTTCTCTTTTTAACAGATATGCTTTTAATGATTCTTCCTCGTTAATAAATTCATTACAAATATCCTGATACCTCAATCTCTGGTTGTATATAAAACCCTGCCTGTACAAATTCGATTGAAACTGCAAATAAAATGAATCAACTTTACCTGGCTCCTTAAACTCAGCTATTAATATTTTTCTTCCATCTATAAAATCAGCAAGCATTTTATAGCTATCTTGGGTTTCATTTTCAGTTGCAGAATACTTAAAATCTAAAGACATCAAGTCTAAAATCTGCTGAGGGCTTATATTTAAAAAATTAACATCTTCCAATTTTTCAAATTCTTCAACCTTTTCCCTTGACACTTTTACTTCATCATCTAACTGTTTCAGCTCTTTACTTAATACTTCCCCGCTTATTTTTTCCTGCCCTGCCTTGCATGAAATCGCTGCAAATGCTATAAACAATAAAAATATTAGTATTAGGCTTAATGCTGTATAAATAATATTTTTATTTTTTCTGTCTAATATCATCTATATCCTACCAATTAATCCCAAGTTCATTCATAACTGATGATAAAAAATTTCCTGCTTGCTCATAATTTGCCAGTATCTGCTGGTATAAGTTTAAATCTTCCTGCAGAGCTGCTTCAGCGTCAACAACGCCAAAGAAATTAAAAACTGAGGTTACAAGATCAGGATTTTCTCTCCATAAAGATATGGAATCCTCTATATTGAGAAGATTATCAAGTTCTTGTAAAATAAGAATTCTTCTGGCATGAAAATAAAACTCTTCTATCTGGTCTGCTGATATTTGTTCTATTAAAGCTAATTCATGAATTTTTTGAGCATGGTAAGCGAGTGATGAATTTAAAACTGCCTTCTTTACTTCATAGTTTATGGAATATTTAGCATTTTCAACAAACATTTCCCTTGACATTGTTTCAAGAACACTCCATCCACCAGAGGTTACAGCACCAATTACAAACATAACTCTTGAATCCAATTCAGGAAAGCCTAATTCTTCTGCCCCCTGTTTATCAATTCCAGTTACAGTTTCATATATTCCTGTCAAATTTGATGCCAGACCTATAATAGTATCCTTATTTTTTATCAGGTCTTTTGCAGATTTAACAGACTTTAAAGTTTTAAATTGCTTGGGTATTTCACCAAGAGATTCCTTAAAAGATTGTGCGACATAAAAAACAGAGAGTATGCCATATAATGATTTAAAATAACCCAAATTCTGAGCATAGTTATAGTGAACCTTTGACTCTATAACAGCAAGTCTTGCAACATCTTCCCAGCTGGTCGCATCAGTTATATAAAGAGCTGGCCCTATGAGTTTTTCATAAAAGGGTGACCTCTGGTATTCCCTAAGCTGTTCTTCTGTTAATCCAGGAATACCTCTTCCATAGACATCTCCCGGGTTATCCGGGTTTAAATATTTTGATTTAAAATTAAAAACTAATTTCTCTTCATCTACTTTTGATGTAATGCTGATTTCTGTCTCTTCCTGTTGAGCAAGTGATTCTGAAAGTTCTTCCGAGAGGGTTTCATCTGCTGCAAATTCTTTCTGAGTTTCCGTGGGTAGTACTGTTTCCTGTGCCTGGGTTGTTTCTGTATAGGTTTCTACCGTTGTTTCCTCGGTGGTTTCGTAATAAATTGTAATCTCTATTCCCGAGCCACTGCCTTCAGTATAATGATAAAAAGTTATTGTGTTATTTCCATCAATTATATAATCGGTTATGTCTGTAAAATTTTCCTGTACTTCACCATCACTAATATATGCACCTTTTGTGTAATCGTACCAGGTGGATCCCTCTCCTTCAGTAAAACTTGACCATGAGTAAATACTTTGCCCGTTTACTTCTACCCAGGCCTTCCACCCTCCAAATTTAACCCTGATTCCGTTTTCTCCATAATGTCTCAGTTCAATTTTAGTAAATCCCGGTTCCACATATATTATGAAATTATAGGGGCATTCATTATAAGGTATAAGTCTATTGGTATCATGGACAACTACATTACCTTCTTGGGCTAAAATTGTATTTGGAGTGATTAATAGCAGTAAAGAAATTATTAAAAATAGGGCTATAAATCTATTCTTATACATTTCTAATATAATTAATTTATATTTTTGGTTATTCTACAATAACAAACACTTTTTATCAATTTTGTATTTACATCTCTTCACTTATTTCTTATTTTCATTTGTGTCTTCCTCTCATTTTATGGAATAATGTGGGTTCCTAATAAGATAGTATTCCCCTAAAACTTCAATTTATATAAGAGAAGTTGATCACTTTACTTGACACACAGAGGGGCTGCCCCAGGTAGTGAAATTTCGAAACAATTTGTATGTCCAGCTTAGGCTGGTATGTTCAGCAGGAGTCAGTCCTGTCAGGGTAAAAGCCAGAAGCCCTGTAGCTTGAATAGCAGGAAAGAGGGTAACTAAACTCCTGAAGTCTATTGACAAAGTCACCTTAAAGGGTGATAAGCGAGTTATCAGGCCGTAACGTAAGTAAACGCACAGGTGGCCTCATAATCGAATAAGCTCTGGAAACCGAGCCTGCAAATTGGAGGTGAAGGCAGCATAGAAAGACTAAACTGGCATTCGTCTTTTCTATTCCTGCGGGGTGATAGCGACAGCATGGTAAGTAAGGACATACCAAGCAACTGGAGAAGCCCTACTTGTCCCAAGAAGAAAGGCTTGGAGCAGGTAATCTCTATAACCAGTAACCGCTGGGAAGCGAGATTATGACAAGGGGGTGGCGGAGGAGCCTGTAGTAGCAATGAGCTGGGGTAATGCCTAGGGAGCAAAGAGGCCCTATTGTTGGCAAATCTTTTAACCAAGGAGAGGCAGGGACGAGATGATAAAGGCGTCCACAGATCTGCAGGAACTAAGGAGAAAGATATACCTAAAGGCGAAGTCTGATAAGACGTGGCGGTTTTGGGGACTGTACGTTCATGTCTGCAAGATGGAAACATTAAGACAAGCCTACAAACTGGCAAAGATAAATAATGGAGCTCCGGGTATAGATGGAGTTACATTTGAAGCCATTGAAAAGTCTGGTCTTAATGATTTCCTAACAGTAATCAGGGATGAACTGGTCTCCTGCACGTACATGCCCATGGCTAATAGGAGAAAAGAGATACCCAAGGGACAAGGAAAGGTAAGAGTATTGGGCATACCTGCTATACGTGACCGAGTTGTACAGGGTGCATTAAAACTAATACTTGAACCAATCTTTGAAGCTGACTTCTGTGATGGCTCATATGGGTATAGACCTAAAAGAAGTGCCCACCAAGCAGTAATTAACGGCATGACAACAGTAATTGATGTCGACCTTGAGGCTTACTTTGACAGTGTTGAACACCAAATACTACTCAAGAAAGTAGCCCAGAGGGTAAATGATGATAATGTGGCTGCTAAAACTCATACTTAAGGCATATTCAAAGAAAGGAATACCTCAGGGAGGAGTCATTTCGCCGCTGCTTGCAAATATCTACCTAAACGAAGTAGATAAGATGCTGGAGAAAGCAAAAGAAGTTACCAAAAACGGAAAATATACTAATATAGAATATGCACGGTATGCAGATGATTTGGTAATTTGTGTAAATGACTACTACAGATGGCTTACAAAAGCAGCTTACAGGCGTCTTATTGTCGAACTTGCAAAAATCAAGGTAAATGTAAACAAAGATAAAACAAGGATAACAGACCTAACACAAGGGGATACTTTTAGCTTTCTTGGATTTGTATACAGAAGGGTTAAAACGGTAAAGGGTAAATTCGCAGTTGTTATTATACCAAAGATAAAAGCCCGTACAACACTCCTCAGGAAACTAAAAGAAATATTTGTAAGGTTTATATCTCAGCCGGTAAGCAGGATAATTTACCTGATAAATCCCATACTTAGAGGATGGGTAAATTACTTCAGGATAGGCCACTGCTCCAAATGCTTCGGGTATGTAAAAGGTTGGGTTGAAAAGAAGATAAGAAGACATCTTTAAGCGTGCAAGGAAACGGCATGGCTTTACAATACCTTAGGGCTGTACAATGATTACAGGATAAGGTATTTCTATGCATAAAAGCGCTGCCAGCTGGTAGGTCACATAAACCTTTAGGATAAACTGACAAGAAAGCCCAGTTCGGGAAATCTGAACACTGGGTTTGACGTGGCGGGAGTTGGAAACGTACTGATAATAGATTAGTGGCGCGCCAGTTCTCGACCCTACTTAAATAATTTACAGAATATTATAAGATTAGAAAAATAATATGTTTCATAAATTAATGTAGACAAAAAGCACACTTTGTACTATATTTAGAACATGAAATATCATTCTTGGAACAATGATAAAAACAAGAAACTTAAACAAGAGAGAGGCATCTCTTTTGAAGATATCATTTATTATATAGAGCATAGAAAACTACTTGCAATATTAAACCATACAAACCAGAAAAAATATATCGGACAAAGAATATATGTAATAGAGATAAATAATTATGCATATCTTGTTCCTTTCGTTGAAACAGAAAATGAAATATTTTTAAAAACTATTATTCCAAGCAGAAAAGCGACTAAGAAATATTTGGAGGTAAGGGATGAAAAATAAATTAGATAGAGAAGAAAAAGAAATATTAGATGCTTATGAAAATGATGAGCTTGCTGAAATACCTGATATGAAAACAGAAATGAAAAAACATATTGAATATGCTAAAGCGACATTCCGTAAAAATAAAAGAATAAATATACGTATATCTCAAAAAGATCTGGAATCTGTTCAAAGGAAGGCTCTTGAAGAAGGTATCCCATACCAGACTTTGATATCAAGTCTTATTCATAGATATATTAGTGGAAAATTAGTAGAAAAAGAAAAAGTTTTGATTAAAAAATAAATATGACTGGGGATATTGAACACATTTCAAACTTCTTATTATGAAGAGATAATAGGCTTTAGACATAAAATAAGAGAACTTAATTTAGAATTTGTTTCATAATAAATTGAAATTTTGGCTGAGCATTGTGGTCAGGATAAAATGAGACAAATGAGTCCTAGAATGTTTTGTCAATAGTAGAGCAAATGAGACAAATGGGACAGCTAAAAAAGGGAATTCTCATTTTTATTTCTTTAGAAATAATTATACATTTATACAATTGGACAAAAATATAGGATAGTATTTATACCTTTACTATATAAGGTGTTCCTCTTTTCCAAACTGCATAAATACGATAGGTAAGTTTTCTTGCTCCAGAAAGAGTTGCCTCAGTGTAAGTTTTTCCTTCAGCAGTTTTCTTTAAGAAATAATCCTTAAATTCTTTAGAATGCAGTTGTGCTACAACTGTAGCGAAATAAAGGATATGTCTCAGGTGAGGTGAACCACGTTTGGTTATTTTCGTATTACGCTTTAGTGAAGTGCCGCTTTGCTTAACTCTAGGATCAATGCCTGAAAACGCAACAAGAGCTTTTCCAGAATTAAACCTGTCAATGCTACCAATTTCAGCAATTAATATATCGGCTATTGTTGGCCCAATACCTGGAATTGAAGTTAGAAGTTTTCCGAGTATGCTGTCAGTTTGTTTATGAAGATGCTTTCTAAGTTTAATAGTGCTTGCCTCTAGTGTTTCTCTGCATTCCTTAAGAATATCACTAACTATGTACTTTTCTTCATCTTCTACAGTATCAAGTCGTTTTATCATATTTCCAATAGACCTCTCCATTTTAGATAGCTTTGAGGCAGTCCTGGATATTGATTTGTTAAAAGAGAAATCCTCCTTTTGCATATAACGACCCTCACCATGCAAGGCAAGCTTGGCAATAATTAGTGCATCACTCATATCGGTTTTTCGGCCTCTTACTGTTACTTTTACAAATTGTTTTGTGGTAATTGGGTTTATTAATCTGAAGGGAATGCCCTGGTTAATACAGGCAAGAGCAAGATTTCTGTGGAAATATGACGTTGATTCAGCTGCTATTATTAAATGTTTGTGTTTTTGTGCAGTATTATGAAGAAAATTATTGATTGCATCAGAATTATTCTCAAACTTATAATTCTCTACCTCTTTTCCAGCTCTATTAATACGTATTCCAATGAGCTCCTTTTTTGATACATCAATGCCGATAATTGTAGCCATTTTTACCTCTTTTCTTTACTTATTTAAAGAAAGAAGAGAAAGAGAAGAAAGAAACGAAGATGCACTTGAAATGTCTCCCAATGGTAGAATGCTAAATAGTCTTGCCTGTTATAAGAGGTTTTTACCCCCAACCTAGAATAAATTACGTATTCTACCTGGAAGACCAGATACTCATTTAATGGACACTTACTTGTTCCAAGACACTTAGTAAGCTGGCTCTTCGTGGCTATATTATAACTTCTCTTTTAGAGGTAATATACAAGACAGTATAAAAAAAGAGTCTAACTTAGAATGAATTTTTTGTACATAAAGACAAAAGCAAAATTATAAGATTCCTTAAGATAACCTTTCCTCCCTTTTTTATTTTAAAGATTTTTACACAATCTAGGGCTTGTTGCCTAAGCCTTAATAAATATCAAGATATTTGATCTGTTTTCTAAAATATTTTGAAAAAATTTGTAAATTTTAGAAATTGTTCCTAAAAAACTTAGTGTTGAGCCATTCACTTCCATAATTTTAACCAATTTCTTCAAATTAATTGCAGTTGCGGTAAGCAGAAACTGTATTTGTACTTTATTTATCCCTCTGAACTTTGCCTTATCCATACCATGATACTCTTTGGCTTGGCCCATAATTCCTTCAAGAATTGTCTTTCGTAGTTTCTGTAAATTTTTACCATGATTTGATCTGTACCATTCATAAGCATCATCATATGTGTTGCTGTCATATTTTGTAATAAAGCGGAAATCTTTTGTATTTGGAGTTATGCATTTATCTTTTACGGCGCAGTTTATGCAGTCATTTAAATTTGCACAATACTTTATTCTGTTAATCTTATGGTTTTTGGCTTTTCTTTTTAAAGTTTTGTCATTAGGACAGGTATAGATATCTTTATCTTTGTTGTATTTAAATTCTTCTTTTGAAAAATATCCTGGTCTATTGTTTTTGGTTTCCGGTTTTATTGCTGTTTTAATACCTTTTTCTTGAAGAAATCTTAAGCATTCCTCGGATCCATATTTTTTATCAGCGGCAACCCAGGAAGGTGTTCCAAGGATTTTTTCATGAGCTTCAATCGGCTCTGGGACTGCTCCGGTATCATGAAGTGAACTTGGACTTGCTGATACTGCTGTTATAAATCCATTAGTATCAGAAGCAATATTTGCTTTATATGAAAGAGATCTGCTTGCACCAGGTCTGTAAAACAAGATGGAATCAGGATCAGTTGTCGATCTTTTCTTAATATTAAAGGCATTTCTTGCCCTCCTATGTCTGCCTATTATAGTTTTATCAATTTTTCCTCCACTATAGTGTGAACCAATATATTTGGATTTACTTCTTTTATCTTCTGATTCATCTAATTTTGCCCAGTATTCTTCAGGAGTAAGATTTACATCTATTAGTGAATTTAAGCTTGCACTTGCTTTTACAATTGTGCTATCAATTAAGATCTTGTCTTTTATAACAAGACCATAGCTGATTGCCTTTTTTAGTATTTCCTCAAAAATCTCACAGAAAAGTTTTTTACCAAACCTAGCTCTTGTTTTTGAAAATATTGAATGATTAGGAATAGCCTCATCCAGTCATAGCCTATATACCATCTGTATGCTAAGTTAAGTGATATCTCCTCAACTAATTTTCGCTCGGACCTTATATCAAACAGATAACCAATGATAAGCATCTTAACAAGTACAACTGGATCAATTGATGGCTTGCCTGTGTGGGAATAATAACTTTTGGTTTTATCTTTCACAAAATCAAAAGATACAAATTTGTTCAGTCTCTTTAAAAGATGGTCTTCCGGAATCATTGAAGCAAGATTTATATTGTAATAGATTTATCTTCATATTTTTTATTTCCTTGCACCAGCATTCTCCTTTCTTCTTAAAAGAAGTGTATCTTTGTCAACTATTTCCCATTCGACCATATCACCTTTGGAAAAGTTCATGGCTAGTGCAATGGGGCGAGGAAAGTTAATATAGTACTGGTTGAAGTCTTTACGCGTTATTTGTTGTATTTTTGCAGAATATCCCATATTTTCTCCTATATAATATAGTTAATTAACTATAATTATATAGGATTTTTATGAGTTTGGCAACAAGCCCTCTATTTTACAATATCAAGGAAGGTCATTTTGATTGACGTACCATTGGTATATTGCTATAATATCATCATATCATCAATCACAATTATAAAATGGATTATAAAATAGATAAAACGATACCGATACCATATTATTATCAAATTCAAACTGTATTAAAGAAAGCAATAGAGGATGGTGAATGGAGGCCTGATCAATTCATTCCTCCAGAAAGGGATCTTTCCGAAAAATTCAATGTAAGTAGGATAACTACAAGAAAAGCCTTAGAAAACTTATCGATGGAGGGAGTTATAAGAAAAATCAAGGGGAAAGGAGCTATTGTTGCAAAGCCCAAAATTGAGGGTCAGCTTTTTAATAGGTTAATAGGTACATATCAAGATCTTAAAGATAAAGGGTTTAAAATTACAAATAAAATTTTGGATTTTAGAATAATAGAACCTAAGGAATTAGTAAGAAAGGAGTTAAGTCTGCTACCCAAAGAAAAAGTATATAGATTTGAAAGGATTAGGTTCTTAGATAATGAGCCATACCATTATTCTAAAACTTTTATGCCGCAAAAGATATGTAAAAATTTTAATTACAATCTTTTGATTAAGCAATCTTTAATTAAAGTACTTGAACAGAATTATGGATTAAAGATTTACAAGGTTAGAAGAGTATTAGAAGCGGGGATTGCTTCAATGGAAGATTCAAAATTGTTTAAAATTAAGATAGGTGCACCAATTTTAGCTTTTTATAATACTGCATTTTTGGAGGATGAAACTCCTATTGAGTATACATTAAACAAAATTAGGGGAGACATATCTAAATTTGATATCGAAATAAGTTTGGAAGGCGTTGAAGATATTAAACATAATATTAAAAATAACTGATGAATTGTTAAATGTTGTTTCTATAAATAAAAATTATTTTATTCTTTGATGTTGATGATAGTGGAAGTATAGTTAATCAAAAAGGAAAGTTCTAAAGTCTGAAATTATTATTAGAGAATCTTGTGAAAAAATAAATTAATTAAATTTTATAGAAAGGTGAGTGATTTATATTGGCTTGGTATATAGACACAAAAGGTTGGGTTAATCACCCAGAAGTTGAAAAGAGGTGGAGCAGTTCCATCTTAAAAGGGATTGATAAAGTTTGTGAAAGAATTTGTGATTTGATTGAGCAACATAATCAAAATAGTGAAAAAATGTGTGTAATAGCACTAGATGGTTTTATTGGTGTCGAATGGAGAAATATAGTTAATAAGATGAAAGAAACGTTAAGTAAGAGGAATTTAGAGGTTGAAACAATAGATATGAATTTTTTATTTAAACCCATGAATTTGATTGAAAATTTTGCTGAACCTTATTTAACAGATGATCCAAGTTTTGGGTATGTATGTGAAAAGGGTAGATTAGTACATTTATTTGATTCTATAAAAATAAGAGAATTAAAGAAAAGAATTAATAGTATAAAAAGGAAGAAAACATTAAATTCTAGGTTATCTGCAGTTATCTGTTATGGTATTGGTGCGGCGCTAGCTGACCTTAAATCATTATACAATTTAATTTTCTATTTTGATGTAACGAGGATAACAATAATAGATAGAATAGGGAAAAATAAACTTATTCCTTTAGGTGCCTCGAAGCCAGCTTCTATTTCTTGGAAGCTTCTTTACTATATTTATTGTCCAATTCTAATTAAGCATAAAGAATATGTTTTAAGTCATATAGATTGGTATGTAGATAGTAATGATGTTGATGAATTGAAACTTATACCAAATAAGACTTATAGGAGCATAATTTCTACTTTGGTTAAGTATCCCTTAAAATTTGTAAGAATTCTTATGCCTGGTCCATGGGGGGGATATAGACTTAGAAAGTATTTTAATAAACCAGAGTTAAGCAATTGTGCTTGGGATCTTGAAGTAAGTAGTATGGATTCAAGTTTAGCTGTTGATGTTGGTAGAGGTATTAATATAGAGATACCTTTTTGGAATTTGTATTCACAGTTTCCTGTTGAAGTAGTAGGGTCATATTGTCATAAAAAATATCCAGGTAATTTTCCTATTGAAGCAGAGCTTGAAGATGGATATTTTATCAAGCCAGTTCCACATGAGAGGAGTGCTATGCCTATACATCTTCACCCTAATACTAATTATATAAAGAAGAAATTTAATGAACAGTTTGGTCGTTATGAAGCTTATTATATTGTTGAAGCATATGAGGGTGCTAGTGTTATGCTTGGTTTTCTAGAAGATACAAACTTAGAAGAATTTAGGAAAAAAATAATAGAATCAGAAGAAAAAAAAGTTAAATTTGATTGGTCAAAATATATAAAGATATGGCCAGTTAAAAGCGGCGACTTGGTCCTAATTCCTCCTGGGACAGTACATGGATCCTGTGGAAACCTATTAGAATTAGAATTGGATGTTCAAAATAGTAAGCAGTCTACTGAATATTCGTTTTTTATATATGATTATTTAAGAAATACGTGGGATGATACTAGAAAGAGTATGACTGGTAGACCAGTGAAGCTTCAAATAAAACATGGACTTAATCAGATTAAATGGAATAGAAGAGAGAAGTGGGTAAAAAATAATCTTTTTCCAAATGCTAAAATTACAAGGAGTGGTAGTGATTGGTCAGAAGAGCAATTTGTATCATTGAATAAAATGCCATATTTTATTGAAAGATTGAATTTTAAAAATAAGATTGAGACTGATACTCTTGGAAGATTTTTCCATTTCTTATCCTTAGTTAAGGGTGAAAGAGTTTTAATTAGATCTATAGAACATCCAGAAAGACAAATTAAATTGAAATATATCCAATGCACAGTTATTCCAGCTTGTTTTGGAAGGTACGAGTGTGTCAACATAGGTAAGCAGCCATGTTCACTTATAAGACAACGTTGGAAGAAAGGGAGTTAGTATGAAATGGACTATTATAATAAAGTTTAATTGGTTTCATTTTAATAGAACTTCACGAAATTAAAAATTTGGAAGGGAACTTTTAGCAGACTGAATTTTATTAGGTTCTTTGACAAATGAAGAAAAATAGGCAGCAACTAAGACTGTGATATGGGAGAAGTGCAAAGATTTACCATAGAGGCTTAACCTATAATAGAGGGCTTTTGCATAGGGACTGAAAGCGGTCAGGAAAATACTCTTTCACTGCTACTTCTCCTGCTGGAATTCCTCTTAAAAGCTTTATACCCGTAGTTCAATCTCGGCTCCTATAGCATCATCATCCGCATCTATCCTTAGATACCTGTAATAACCAGAACCATTGACAAACCTGGAATTAAACCAGGGACGATACGGATGGTTCTTGGTAAACTTCTTTAAGCCTTTTATGGGATAGATAAACTTATGGCACTTTCCGTTTTTTTTACCCTACTCTACTAGGTACTATAGGAAAGCATCTCAAAGCTTGCGGTGTGTAGAGGTATACTGGAGGAGGTGAGCCTTTGGTAGAAGGGCAGACCCTTTCTGGGGTTTTGGGGATTCTTGGCCTAGCACTAAGACTCTTTACTATATATTCAATAACAGTAGCTGAATCATACTCAGAATCGGTAATTATTGCATCAGAATCCAGGGCAAGACCCTCTTTTACAAATCCAAGCTAGGGTATTGTTTGCTTGTTCTCCTTACATTGGCAGAAAGGGTGATTTCAACCAGAGGCAGTTCAGATTCAGCATCATTTATAATATTGTTGTGGTATTCCTAGGAAAACCCTACTTTGGCTTTTCCAGAGATGAAGGTAGAAAATACTCTAATACGGCACTCAGGATTGTTTTGAGGGGGGGTCTTTCCTTTGCAAAGCGGCCTCCTGACGTTAGTCTTTAGATTATTCCCTCTCACGTTGGCCTTTATGGTGCATGGGTTAACTGGGAGATACTTACCCTTTATAACTTCAGCGCTATAGTTTCTTTACAAGCATAAGCCGAATTTCTTGAAGGAGAATATTTAAGATAAGAGAAAAATCTTTCCGCTGGTATCGGCTTATCTCTTGGCTCAAAGCTCAGGATTACTAAATATTTTGGTAAATATGTTGTAAGTTTCTAGAAATACTTTTTTGTTTTTAATAATTTAAGTTGCTTAGTAATTATGGAGGTTTAATAAGATGGTTAGTGAGAAGGTAATAGTTCAGACAAAGAAAAGAATCAAAGGATTTTTTAGGAAGACATGTATAGTAGTGACTGAAGAGGAGTTAAGAAAAATCGAGGTTACTGATTTTGGACTCAGTGATTTCTATAATATTGGTCTTAGTGTGGTAATTTATATAAATACATCTAGGGTTTGTGCAAAAGAACTGGCTTTGCTCCCCTTTCAAATCTGCCCCCAGCATAAACACCCAGACATAGCTAACAAATCAGGAAAAGAGGAAACTTTTAGGTGCAGGTGGGGAGTAGTTTATTTGTACGTTGAAGGAGATAAATCTGTAAACATTAAAGCTAGTATACCGAAAAAATATTCGGATAAGATCAGTGTTTTTCACGAGATATTATTGAAACCAGGAGATCAATTTACTCTACAGCCGAATACATGGCACTGGTTCCAGGGCGGACCTGAGGGAGCAGTAGTATCTGAATTTTCGACCCATAGCTGCGATGATGGAGATATTTTTTACGATAAAGACATAGAAAGGATTCCAGTAGATAATTAATATTAAGCTTAATTAGAAGAAATAAAGGGTACAGAATAAATAATATATCGAAAATAACAATTATAACTTTTAAAAGCTACAGAGACATTAGAGTATCTTCCAAAGATTAGAGGACAAAATTTATGAAGTATTTAATGGGTATTGACCTAGGGACTACATTAGCAAAATGTGTAATATATGATGAACAGGGAAATACTATTTCCGAAGCTCAAGAGGAAATGAAAATCATTTATCCAAAACCTGGTCAGGCTGAACAGGATGCAAATCAATTTTATAAAGCATCATGTAACCTCATAAAAAAATGTGTTAAGAATCCTAAAGTTGATATAAAAAAAATAGCTGGAATTTCTATCGACAGCCAAATGGGTGGGATTATGACAATTGATAAAAAATATAACCCTGTAACTTATTACGACACCCCATTAGATAGCAGAAGTGCTGAAGAAAATGAATATATGCACAACAGTTGTGGGGACTTGATAATTGAAAAAAATGGTTCCTTTTCTACATATGGAAATAAAATTTTATATTGGAAGAAAAAAAACCAGTGGAAAGATATTTATAAATTTATACAGCCTTCAGCTTTCGTGGCAGGCAAGCTGGCTGGCCTATCTGGAGATAGTGCATATATTGACGAGAGTTTTATCTGCTTTTCTGGACTTGCAGATTTAAAGAAGTCAGAGTGGTCTTATGAATTATGCGATAAATTAGAAGTTGATATAAAAAAGCTACCAAAAATTATTAAATCCAACGAAATAATTGGTGAGATTAGCAGAGAAACCTCAGGAGACACGGCTATTCCTGTTGGAGTGCCTATAAGTGCTGGTTGTGGGGATCAAGCAGCTGGATTTGTTGGAGCTGGAATAATCAATACCGGTAAGATGGTTGATGTATCCGGCACTGCCTGTATATTAGGTGTATGCATTGATAAGTACAAATACGATTTAGAGCATAAAACTCTTGCCTGTATGAAATCTGCATTAGGTAATAAATATTACTTAATTTCAGTGGTGTTAGCGGGCAGAACTCATAAATGGTTTATTGATACATTCTTTAGTGAGGAAAAGACAAAAGTTGTGAAGGGAAGTAAAGATATTTATAGTTATTTAGACAGGCTGGCTTCAGATATAGAACCCGGATCAGATGGATTAGTAGCTATCAATTATTTGCAAGGGAGGTTTTTCCCTCCTGATCCTAATATAAGGGGGCTGTTTATTGGTCATACTTGGGCGCATAAAAAATTACACTTTTACAGGTCTATACTTGAATCGATAGCTTATGACCATTATTTAACCAGGGAAATTATTCAAGAACTAGTACCTGAATTAGATTTGGAATCGATAACTGCAATTGGAAGTGGAGCAAAGAGTAGATTTTGGATGCAAATTAAGGCTGACATCCTACAGATTCCTTATCAAAATTTATTTAGAAGTGATTTATCTACACTGGGCTCAGCGATAATTGCTGGATACTCTATAGGCCTGTTTAACAATTTAGAAGACATTTCAAAAAGGTTTGTGAAAAGTAATATAAGAATATCACCAATTCCTGGAGAGGATAAAAAATACATTAAATATATAGAGGTTTATAAGGATTTGTTTCAAGTTTTGGAGAAGATTTATGAAAGGTTGTCTAATTCAGAAGAAATATAAAAAATGCAACTTAAAATAGGGCGGTTATAATGACAGAGGTATCATTCCAGGAATTAATGAAGCATGCTGAAAGTAAGAATTATGCAATAGGTTATTTTGAAAGTTGGAGTATGGATTCCATGCTTGCGATAAGTGATGCAGCGGAAAAATTAAGATCACCAGTAATTATTGGATTTAGTGGTTTATTTCTAACTAATAAAAACAGAGTAGTAAAAGACCCTTTAAGTATTTTTGCCAAATTAGCCAAAGAGGTTTGCAGAAATATTTGTGTCCCTGCCTGTACTCTGTTCAATGAATCAAATGATTTTGAATCTGTATTAACCTCAATAGGTCATGGGTATAATATGGTTATGTTTGTTGATTCTAGGCTATCTTTCAATAATTTAGTTAAAAAAGTATCCGAGATTGTAAAAAAAGCACATGAAAAGTCAGTAGCAGTAGAAGCAGAGTTAGACGAGCTACCAGGTCTTGAATCATTAACTGGATTAAGGAGAACTTCAAATTTGACAGATCCAGAGGATGCGAAAAGGTTTGTTTCACTCACAGGAATTGATGCCCTTTCGGTAAATATCGGACAATCACATAAGCAAGGAAAAGAAATAAAGTTGGATTTTGAAAGGTTAAAAAAGATAAAAGAAAAAACTAATATCCCATTAGTGCTGCATGGGGTAAGTAATTTAAAGACAGCGGATATTGATAGGTCTATAGACTTGGGAGTTCGTAAATTCAATTTAGGAAGAGCTCTAAAGCAGGTTTATTTTGATAAACTGCAAAGCGAAATTGAAGATGCCAAAGAGGGCTACAATATATATGAAATAATAGGTTCAGGCTTTAAAAATGATATTTTGGTAAAAGCCAGATTTGAAGTTCAGAAAACAGCTGAAAGGTTTATGAAATTATATAGAAGTGCTGGGGAAGCTTAAGAGATTATAAAAAGGAACAAAGGATTAGAATCATGCCAATAGATGTAAAAATGCCTAATCTTAGTCAGACAACAGATGAAGTTAAACTAATTAGATGGCTGGTGAAAGAAAAAGATAAGATAAAGAAGGGTGATATCTTGTGCGAAGTTGAGACCGATAAAGTAAATATGGAAGTAGAGAGTTTTACAGATGGAATAATATTAAAATTGATTGGTGAACCTGAAAGCCAGATTAAAGCTGGATCAGTAATTGCAGTTATAGGAAAAGAAGGTGAAGAGTTCACTGAAAAATCAGACGCTGATATAAAAACAGGCGAGGGTAAGAAAGAATTAAAGGCTGATTTAGCTATAGATAAATATAAAAGAATTAAAGAATCTCCACCAAAAGTTAGAGCCACTAAACTCGTACGGAGTCTCGCTGCTAAAAAGAATATTGACTTGCTAGAAGTTAGAGGTACCGGTCCCAGAAAAAATATAGGAAAAGACAAAGCCCTAAATTTTTACCGAAAGATGGTAGAAATCAGAAGTTTCGAAGAAAGGATTAGATTCTTGTTTCTGGAAGGTAAAATGCCAGGAACCATTCATCAGTATATAGGAATGGAGGCATGTGCTGTTGGAGTATGTTCAGCCCTTAAAGATGATGATGTAATTGCCTCCACTCACAGGCCACATGGTCATGCTATAGCCAGGGGTTTAACTTTTAAGGAAATAATGGCAGAACTCTATGGTAAAACTACAGGTTGTTGTAAGGGAAAGGGTGGCTCTATGCATATGGGAAATATAAGTAAAGGAATGCTTCCAGCCATTGCTATAGTGGGAGGAAACCTGCCCATTGTTGTTGGTATGGCTTTAGCTTTCAAGTTAAAAAGTGAAAAGAGAGTAGCAGTTAGCTTTTTTGGTGATGGAGCCTCGAATGAAGGCTCATTCCACGAATCACTTAATATGGCAGCAGTATATAATGTCCCTGCGGTATTTGTTTGTGAGAATAACCAGTATGGTGCATCAACCAATATTAAAAAGGTTTTAAAGATAAAAAATATTGCCGACAGAGCAAAAAGTTACGGAATGAAGGCCATTATTGCTGATGGTATGGATATTTTGGATGTGTATCTTAAAGCAAAAGAAGCAATAGATGATGCTAGAGAAGGTAAAGGACCTACTCTTCTAGAACTTAAGACTTTCAGATACTGTGGTCATTCTAGAAGAGATCCCAGTAACTACATACCCAAAGAGGAAAAAGAATTCTGGGCTAAAAAAGATCCTATAGGAAGTTATAAGAAGTTGCTTATAGATGAAAGTGTTTTCTCTGATAAAGAATTGGAAAAAATAGAAAAGGATATAGAAGGCTGGTTAGATGAGGCAATTGATTATGCCCAGAATAGCCCATACCCAGAACCTGAAGATACCTTAAATGACTTATATATTTCCATGGAGGTACCCAAGTGAAGTTAAGTATTGCAGAAGCACTTAGAAAAGCAATTCATGACGAGATGGAAAGAGACTCTTCAGTCTTTCTTATTGGTGAAGACATTGGTATTCCCGGAGGATTCGGCGGGGCATTTACTGTAACCCTGGGTTTGGAAAAGGACTTTAGAGATAGAGTTATTGATACCCCCATATCTGAAATTGGGATATTTGGAGCTGCCTGTGGGGCAGCTATCATGGGAATGCGTCCCATTGCAGATGTTCAATATGGAGACTTTCTCTTCTGTGCCATGGATCAGGTTGCAAATCAGATTGCAAAACTCAGGTATATGTCCGGAGGTAAACTCAAAGTTCCAGTGGTGATGAGAGCTCCAGTGGGAGTAACAGGAAGAGGAGCTCAACATGCTCAGAATCTAGAACCTTATTTTTTAAGCTGTCCAGGAATAAAGATAGTAGCTCCCTCAACAGCTTATGATGCTTACGGCCTATTAAAAGCTGCAGTTAGAGATGACGATCCAGTATTAATCTTTGAACATAAACTTCTATATGGAGCAAAAGGTGCTCGTAAAGAGGAAGGAGCTATAGATGCTTCCTCCGATATTCCGGATGAAGATTATACAGTTCCAATAGGTAAAGGTGTTAAACGGCAGGAAGGGAAAGACGTAACCATAGTTTCTCATCTTCTTATGGTCTATCATAGCCTTGAGGCTGCCAGGATATTAGAAGATGAAAGTGTTTCTTGTGAAGTTATAGATCTAAGGACCTTATGGCCTTTGGACATCGATTTAATAATTAAGTCAGTAAAGAAAACAGGAAGATTAGTTATAGTTGAAGAATCACCCAAACAGGGAGGAATAGGAGCTGAAGTTAGTGCACAGGTTTCTGAGAAAATCCCGGATTACTTAACCTCTCCTATAACTCGGATCGCTGCACCTAATACTCCTGTTCCTTTTTCTCCAGTGATGGAGAAATTTTATATACCACAGCCTGAAAGAATCGTAAAGGAGATCCGAGAGATTATTGAAAAATACTAATAACTGATTTATTAATTTTATTTAATTGGGGAATTCTTTATGAAAGGCAAGATGAAAGCATAGCTTTTTTACGGTCCCAGGGATGTAAGATATGAGGATATCAATATACCTCAGATAAATTCAAGAGAAGCCTTGGTAAGGATAAAAAGTGCTTTAACCTGTGAATCAGGCCCCCTGACTTGACCGAATCAGGAACCACATTTTTACCTAGATCTTGTTTATCAGCGC
>CAYPYW010000038.1:0-16904 GCA_964415365.1 uncultured Actinomycetota bacterium
AAATCAACTTTCCTTTATTTGCGGGGTTTTTGGGACATCAACTGATAAACTCGAGAGGATTTACAATTAATTCCTCTAAAACTATTCAACCAATTTTAGCAACAGACTTAAAGCAACGCAGAAACCACCTGCAACAAGCATTTTTATACCACTAACCACGAGATTACTCCGGGAGATTTTCCCTAAAAACAGGCCTATTCCAAATAATACTGAAAATGCCAGAGCAAAACCACTGTAATAACAAATATTTATTGGTATATACTTTCCAAAAAGAAAAGGGATCAAAGGAATAAATGCTGTCACTACAGGTGATAGTCCATTCACAGCAGCAAGTGTTATTACGGCAAACTTTTGCGCATGGTATATTATCGTTTCATCCAGATTATGAAGAGTCGATTCCTCTAAATCATCCAGCTCTCTTTTTCTTTCAGCAGTTTCACTGTTATAAGCGCTCCACACACCAGAAACACCAAGAGAAATACATATTGCAGAGCCAGCTATTATAACATGCTTATACTCTGTGACTCTAATAATATAATTTCCCACAAGAACACCAATACTGGTAATCACTCCATCAAAACCGTTTATCGCAAAGTATCTTCTCACCAACTTGGTAATACTTGCAATTCTATTATATGCTTTTACCCGCTCAATATAACTCAGAAAGCTATCTTTTATTTTTTTCATCTAAACTTTTCTTGAGTATCTTTTTTAAAAAATAGTTTTATTAATTCCTTTCCTTCGAAACTCCATTCAGTATAATATCCGCACAATAAGAAGATCTCACAAATATCCCACTTACAACTGCCATGAATTTAAAACTCTCTGCTAATTTTCTCATACTCTCGAATTCCTCAGGCCTATAAAATTTCTCTACTGGAAGATTTGAGAATGAGGGTCTTAAGTATTGACCTATCGTAACAATATCACAAGCTACCTCTTTTAAGTCCGACAGCAACTTTATTATCTCTTCCCTGCTTTCTCCAAGCCCCACCATAAATCCAGATTTCGTATAAATATCCGGCCTTAACAATTTAGCGTATTTTAATATATTAAGTGAAGTTTCATAATTTGCATATCTCCTGGCTCTGCCAAAATTTCTTTTAACTGTCTCTATATTATGACCCAAAACGTCCAGGTTTTGAGCAAGAAGAATCTCCAAATTGTCAATATTCCCTCCAAAATCAGGAATCAAGCATTCTATTTTTAAATTGGGATCTGATTTCTTTATTTCACTTATAGTTTTCGCAAAATGAGAACTCCCACCATCGGATAAATCATCCCTGGTCACAGAAGTAATAACCACATATTTTAATCCCATCTTCTTTACTACATCTGCTATCCTTGAAGGTTCATTATCATCTAACATTTTAGGCTTCCCGGACTTTACACCACAGAAACCGCAATTACGGGTACAGATATCACCCATTAGCATAAAGGTCGCAGTTTTCTTGCTAAAACATTCGAAAATGTTTGGGCACTTGGCGCTCTGACAAACAGTATTCAGGTGTAAGTTATCGATGAGATTTTTGACCTGGTTAATTTTAAGATTATTTACGCTGACTTTTTTCCTAAGCCAATCCGGCTTGCTAATGGACAATTTTATCCACTACTCTTTCAAGATCCCTAATAGAGCCAAACTCTATTACAATTTTCCCCTTTTTTTTACCCATTGTTATATTAACAGGGACATTAAGATGCTCAGATAATTTCTGGGATATCTCCGGGAGCTTGCTTAGCTGCAGGACTTTCTTAACTTTTTTACCCCCAGCAGGCCTTCTCCGCTTACCTGTCATTCTTTCAACATCTCTTACACTGAGATCATTTTCCACAACAAGATTTGCAATCTTTATCCTTTCTTTATCTCCGTCTATTGCCAGAATTGATCTTGCGTGCCCTTCACTTATCTTTCCATCATTTATTAATTTTTGAACTTCTATTGGAAGGGAAAGCAACCTCAGCGAGTTGGTTATTGACGCCCTGCTTTTACTGACCCTTTTTGAAAGCTGCTCATGTGTAATCTTAAATTCCTCTATGAGCTGTTTAAACGTATGAGCTTTCTCCATTGGACTTAAATTATCCCTATGAATGTTCTCTATAAGAGCCATCTCCAGGGAAGATGTATCATTCACACCGGTAACTACTATAGAAGGGATGGTATTAATACCGATTTTTTTGGTGGCTCTATATCTTCTTTCACCGGTAACAATTTCATACTTCTCTTCGTCATCCAGTTTTCTAACCACTATTGGCTGAATAACTCCAAACTCTTTTATTGATTCAGCAAGCTCAGCCAGTGACTCCTCATCAAATCTGCTTCTTGGCTGATTTTTGTTTGGAATAATTTTATTTAACGGCAGTTCAACTATTGCACTTGACTCACCTTCAGAAGGCTTGTTTATACTCGGAATCAATGCGCTAAGTCCTCTACCTAAACCTCTTCTAGCCATTCTCTATCACTTCCTTTGTAAAATTACTATAAGCTTCTGCTCCCTTGCAACCAGGGTCATATTCTATAATAGGCTTCCCATAACTTGGTGCTTCGCTGAGCCTCACATTTCTGGGAATAACCGTTTTGTATACCTTTTCTGAAAAATAATTTTTGACCTCCTCTATTACCTGTTCGGCAAGTTTTATCCTTGGGTCATACATAGTCATTATGGCTCCTTTTATCTTCAATGTATCATTCAGATTTTTTTTAACGAGATCTATAGTGTTTAAAAGTTGGCCAAGCCCTTCAAGAGCGTAGTATTCACACTGTATCGGTATGATAACTTCCTTAGCCGCTGTTAACGCATTGATAGTTAAAAGTCCCAGCGCAGGCGGACAGTCAATCAGGATAAAATCATAATCACTTCCAATTTTACTTACAGCTTCCCTTAGCCTGAATTCCCTTTTTAAAGCTGGGACTAATTCCACTTCCGCTCCAGCAAGCTGTATGGAAGATGGAAGAATCTTGAGGTCTTTATATGAGGTATCTAAAATTACTTCATCAGGATCCCTATCATGGATCAGGACATCATAAATTGACTCCTTAACATCCGAAGGACTTATACCCAGGCCACTGGTCGAATTACTCTGCGGGTCGAGATCTATGAGCAGTGTCCTGTAACCATAAGAGCTTAAGTAAGCAGAAACATTTACTGCCGTGGTGCTTTTCCCTACTCCTCCCTTTTGGTTCGTAAATGCAATTATCCTGCCAACGTGCCCTCTGCTCGCCGACTTATCCTTCCTTTTATTTCTAACTATCATATCGAATAACTTCATCTGGTAAACCTTACTATACTAACTTTACACATATGCACTTTTGCATAATTACATAAAATATAACAAACCCTCTGTCTATAAGGCCTTCTTTTTTATTTCACTGAAATTCCGGGGATATATTTTCGGAGAATCTTTTACCTTTTTAACCACCAGAAAAGCTCTGTATTCGCCCAGATAAGGAACTTTAATCTCCAACAAATCGTCTACCTTTCCACCTAATTTTGAGATAGCTTCCCTATTATCCTCAAGCTCGGTAAATATTTTTTTACTCTTATAGAATATAATTTTACCATTTATTCTACAAAATGGAATCGTTAATTCAATTAAAATATTAAACCGGGTAACAGCTCTTGCCAGAATAATGTCAAAATTTTCTCTGTATGAATTTTCCCTTGCCAGTTCTTCAGCTCTTCCTCTAATCACGCTGATGTTCTTAAATTTTAACTCTTCAATCAGCAGATTTAAAAAATTAATCTTCTTTAATGTTTTGTCCAGGAGGTAAAATATTTTATCACTTAAAAAAATAGACAGGGGCACCCCGGGTAATCCTGCACCTGTCCCTATATCCAGTATCTCTTTTATATAGCCATTTTCATTAAAAATCTTCTTTTCATATTTTAATATCGAAATAGAGTCCAGGATGTGCCTTATAAGGATCCCTTCTTTATCTTTTGTACCGACAAGATTAAATTTCTTATTATACTTATAAACCAAATCCAGATATCCTTCCATAACCTCAACCTGATCCTGGGAAAAATTAATATCCAGTTCTTTAAGTGATAATTTCAAAATATTATTAGTATTCAAAATTAAACACCTTTTTCAATTTCCCTTTTAGATTTAACATGAGTATCGATATATCCGCAGGCGATATCCCTGCAATCCTTGAAGCCTGCCCGAGGGTATTTGGCTTAATTTTTGAAAGTTTATCCTGTGCCTCATAAGTCAGCCCGGTTATTTTAAAATAATCCAAATCCTGTGGAAGATAATATTTTTCCAGGCTCTCTAACTTCTTAATTTCGTTTAACTGTCTGTTTATATAACCTTCATACTTTATTCTAATCTCTGTTTGCTTTAGAGTATTTTCATCATAGTTATCTCTTTTACCACAAAGAAAGCGCATCATACCATCCATACCAACTTCTGGTCTTTTCAGGAGTTGGTACATGCTCAAAGGAGTTTCGATAGATTTAGTACCAATCTCTTCAAGAATTACATTATTTTCCCTATCCGGGTTTAAACTGGTACCCTTTAATCTGGATATTAATCTATTAATCTCTCCCTCCCTTTTAATTACATTTTCATACTGCCTATCGGTTATAAGTCCGATATTGTTTCCAAATCTACATAGTCTTATATCGGCATTATCAGACCGTAACACAAGTCTATATTCTGCTCTTGAGGTATACATCCTGTAAGGTTCCATAAGTTCCTTAGTAAGAAGGTCATCTATCAGAACTCCTATATAGCTGCTATCCCTGGTTAGTATTAAAGGAGGCTTATTCATTATTTTCTGCGCTGCATTTACTCCTGCTACAAAGCCCTGGGCTGCTGCCTCTTCATATCCTGAGGTTCCGTTTATCTGACCTGCGAAATACAAATTCTCCACTTTCTTGGATTCCAGAGTAAAATTCAACTGATTGGGAATTATATAATCATATTCTACAGCATAACCGGGTCTAATTATCCTTGCATTCTCAAGCCCTTCAACAGTATTTACTATCTTCTGCTGTATTTCTGCAGGCATGCTGGTAGTAAGCCCCTGGAGATACATTTCATTGGTATGGGCTCCCTCAGGTTCAATAAAGACCGGATGTCTTTTCTTTTCCGGAAAATTAATCACTTTTCTGTCGATAGACGGGCAGTGTCTTGGGCCATGGGTGTCAACCATCCCGGACTTTATGGGAGACTTATCTATATTTTCTGTTATTATTTTATGGGTTTTTTTATTAGTATAAGTCAAATAACAATCAATGCTTTCATGTATTTTTTCCTCATCCCAGAAAGAAAAGCTCAAGGGTTTATTTTCACCACGTTGTACTTCAGCTTTAGAAAAATCTACTGTCCTTTTATCAACCCTTGGAGGAGTTGCCGTCTGGAATCTATCTATCTTAAAGTTAAGGTCAATTAGATTTCCTGTTAAACTCATTGCCGGATATTCACCCATTCTTCCGGCTTGATAATCTTTTGCCCCGATGATTATTCTCCCCCTTAAAAAGGTACCAGTAGCTATTATTACTGCTTTCCCGCCAAATAACAGGCCGCTTTCAATCTCTACACCAATTGCAGTGCCGTCTTTTACCAGTATTTTATTAACTGTGCCCTGTCTCAGAGTTAGATTTTTAGTACTTTCGAGGACTCTTTTCATTTCGATTTCATACTCTCTTTTATCTATCTGAGCCCGTAAAGCCTGAACCGCCGGGCCTTTACTTCTATTCAGAACCTTGATCTGTATTAGAGTACTATCAGCAGTCCTCGCCATTTGCCCACCAAGTGCATCCAATTCCCTGACAATCTGGCTTTTCCCCAACCCTCCTATCGATGGATTACAAGGCATTAAGGCAACTTTATCCACATTAATTGTAAGCAATATAGTATTTAGTCCCAATCTCGCCGATGCCAGTGCTGCTTCACAGCCCGCATGTCCGGCACCCACAACTATCACATCATAATCCATATTATTTTCACTTTCTTAATAACTCTATAGACAGATCCTATGTTTCACGTGAAACATCACTTCCCATTTTCTTATATTTCTTTATGATTTTTTCCGCCTTGTCTTTGTTTCCCAGCTTTACTAAAAATTTTAACATCCTCCTGTCGGCATTATCGTACCCATGGTAAGAATTATATTCATTCACGTGCACTCTTATCCTGTAAGGCTCTTTTACTCCCTTAATCACCAGATCATTAATTAGCACCCCTATGCAACCATCATTTCTATCCACGATAATACTATCGAGGCTTTTTAATGATCTAGAAGCATTTATCCCTGCAATTACTCCTTGTGCAGCAGATTCTTCATAACCAGTTGTTCCATTTACTTGGCCAGCAAAGAAAATTCCCCTAAAATCCTTACTTTCCAGACTATTTTTTAATTGAAATGGAAGCAAATAACTATATTCCACACCATAACCCGGTCTGGTCATTTCTGATCTCTCAAGACCCTTTATTTTTTTTAGCATTTTAACCTGTAATTCCTCTGAAGCCGCGGTTTCAAGCCCATTCAGGTACACTTCACTTGTATCTCTCCCCACAGGCTGTATGAAAACTTCTCTCCCTTCTACATTACCATTTCTTAAAATTCTATCCTCAATTGAATAACAACCTTCCAATGTCACTGATTCTATACTATTACCACTAATTATTTTTTCACCCATATCGTTTAATATACACTCAGAAAGGTCTTCATTAATGTAGGCTATGTAACTGTAAATCTGATCTTTATCTTTAGTATTACTTCCATATGAAAACATCTGAGGAACCCTGCTATACGGCTGTTTTCTTAGATTACTCACATTAATGGACTTTTTATCTACTAAGGGAGCAGCATATCTCTTTAATCGACCAAATCTAAAGCCTAGATTTTTTAAACTACTCGAGAACTTTTTAGAACATATTTCACCCTGCCTTCCTGCATCTATCGTATAATCACCCCAAAATATTCTCGCTTCCAGGAAAGTTCCAGTACATACAACAATAGAACTGCAGCAGTAGACAATCCCATCGTTAGTGTATAAGTTATACTTTTCTCCACTTCTTCTTATGCTTATCACAAGCCCCTGCCTTAAATCCAGATTATCTTGATTTTCCAGAATCCCTTTCATGGATAAAAAATATCTCCTCTTATCAACAGTTGCCTGCAGTGCTCTTATAGCTGGATTCTCCTGACAATTGACCATCTGCATATTAATATAGTTTTTATCAATATTTCTAGAAATCTCACCGCCTAAAACATCCATTTCTTTTATCAGCTGATCTCTTCCAAAACCGCCTACTATGCTACCATACGACATAAGAGCTATACTATCCATATTTATCGATATCAGTAAGGTCCTTACATCATTTCTGGCAGAAGCCAGCGCTGCTTCACAACCCGCATGTCCGGCACCCACAACTATCACACCATATTTAGATTTTTCCTCTTTTTTAATCATTTTATTTGCTTTAAACTTCGTGATACTGTTTCACGTGAAACATTTTCGCCAAATATTCTTATCATATTGTTTTTTGGCACTCCTTACTTACCTACGCAAAAACTGCTGAACACCTTATCTAAAATATCATCTTTTACTGTCTCTCCTATTATTTCACCCAATAAGCCATATGCTGTTCTTAAATCATAAGAAGGAAACTCCTCCGACATTTTTTCTCTCATTGCCTTTTCAGCGTTATCCATCAGTTCCTTTACCTCTTTTAGTATATTTTTATGCCTGCTATTAATAAGTATTTTCTCCTCCAGGTTAATATCTCCATTCTCCATAACTATCAATTTTATTTTCTCTTCTAATTTCCTTATTCCTATTCCCTTTAAAGCAGAAATTTTTACAATATATTCCTCATTAAAATATTCTTTAACTCTTTCTACTTCTAAATTTTGCTCCAAATCTACCTTATTTATACAGCAGATAACCTTTTTCCCCTCTACTTTTTTAATTATCTGTAAATCTAATTTTTCAAGTTTTCTGTTTCCATCCAACACCAGTATAACCAACTCTGCTTCATCAATATGTTTTAAACTCCTATCCACGCCTATTTTTTCTATTGTGCTTCTTGTTTTCCTGATACCTGCTGTGTCTATTAGTATCAGCGGTATCCCCTCTACATATAATATCTCTTCTACTGCATCCCTTGTTGTTCCTGGCATAGAAGTTACTATTGCTTTTTCCTTTCTGGAAAGTAAATTAAGCAAACTTGATTTCCCAACATTTGGCTTCCCGATAATTGCCGCTTTTACGCCATTTTTTATTATTTCCCCCTTTCTTTCATCAGTTATCAACACTTCTAGCTCTGACTTTATTTTCCTCACTTCATTAGCAAGTCCCTCATACGGTGTAATTTCCAGATCTTCTTCAATAAAATCCACAGATGCCTCCAGCTGTGCCAATATGCTAAGAGTCATATCTCTTAATCTCTTTATCTCCTTTTTTACATTACCCTGTAAATTTTTTGCAGCAATCCTCAAACTCTGTTCTGTCTTAGATCTTACCAGGTCAATAACCGCTTCTGCCTGTGAAAGGTCTATTCTTCCATTCAGAAACGCCCTTTTTGTAAATTCCCCTGGATTTGCTATTCTGGCACCATTTCCAACACACAGTTCCATCACCTTGGTTGTTGCGATTATCCCACCATGGCAATTAATCTCCACAACGTCCTCTCGCGTGTATGATCTTGGCTTTTTCATTACAGATACTACTGCTTCATCTATAGTATATCCCTTGTTATCAACAATATGTCCGTAAAGCATACTATATGTATCAATCTCGGTAAGCTTCTTTTTGCTTTTTGGCCTAAATATTTTATCGACAATAAAGATCGACTTGTCACCACTTAATTTAACTATACCAATCGCTGCCTCGCCTGGCCTAGTTCCTATAGCCACTATTGTATCATTGTTTCCCAATCCCATTTCTCCTATTGTCATTTAGATTTTTCAGACTCTAATTATATTTAATATTTTTATTTATTCAAAACCCCAGCCAATAAAAAATGGCACAATAGTGCCATTTTCTTTTTATGGGTTAAATATATTGCTATATTGCTATTTACTGCCTTTTACAGGATAAATAATTATTCTCCTGTTTGGTTCCTCATATCTACTTCTGGTAGTTACATCTTTAAACTTTGAAAGCAAGTTATGTATTACCTTTCTCTCATAGGCACCCATCGGCTTTAAGGCTATCTTCCTTCCTTCGCTAATCGCTTTTTTTGCCATGAAAACTGCGGTTTTCTTTATGCTGTCAATTCTCTTTTTCCTATAATCCTTTATATCTATGGTTACATTTCTGTCAACAAGCTTCTTCCTCCTGCCAATCAAATTTATAATATACTCGAGAGCTTGCATATTTTTCCCGTCTCTGCCGATTGCAACCCCCAAATCCTCTCCGTGAACTGACAACTTTAACTCTTCTGAATCCATATCAACTTTTACTTCTTCACCCAAGCATATTAGTTCTATGGATTTCTTTAATATTGCTTTTATTTTCTCCAGGCCATCGCTCTCTACATTAATATCTCCCGCCTTACTCTTAGAACTATTCTCTATCAGTCTATTTCTTTTTTGCTCTTCTTCCAGTGACTCTACATATGAATCTATAGCATCTTTTATACTTTTATCTTCAGTCATTTCTGCTGCCCTCCAGAAATAAAAACCTTATTTTTTCTTTTTTCTTTTTTTCTTTATTTTCCCCCTAATCAACCTCTTTTCTTCTTCACTTAATTCCTGTCTCTCTTCAAGTCTTACCCTTTCCTGACTCAATTCCTCTTTCACCTTTTCTCTCTTAACAAGCTTATTAACAATCCATTGCTGACCAATAGACCAGACATTAGTAGTCACCCAATATACCAGTATGCCCGATGGGAATTGAAAGGATATAAATCCAAATACCAGTGGCATTATATACATTATCTTTGATTGCTTGGGATCTGTTGTTGTCATTCTCATAGATATAAACATTGTGACAACCATAAATATAACCAGAATGTAATAAGGATCTCTTGCGTTTAAATTCATCCATAGAAAATTATAATTAGGATTACTAGCTCCGTTGGCCAGGAATGTACTATAATCTAAAGTTGGCAAAAACCCCATCAGTCCTGTCTTAATACCATTCGCAATACCATTTATATAGAAATTTCCCAGTACATTGGTTACGATTTCGGAAGGAGCTCTCAGTGCCTGAAACAAGGCGTAAAACACAGGCATCTGAAAGAGCAGTGGCAGACACCCTGCCAGGGGATTGACATTATTCTTTCTATAGAATTCCATAGTCTCTTGCTGCAACTTCTGCTTATCATCCTTATATTTTTTTTGTAATTCTCTGAGCTCCGGTTGCAACTTCTGCATCTTTGCCATCGATCTGGTCTGGCTTATGGTAAGGGGAATTAATATTATTCTTACTATAATAGTCAAAAGTATTATTACTACTCCATAATTTGCAACAACATGATTATATAAAAACACTACTATGTGCTCTAATACACCCTGTATTGGTCTTAATATTTGTAATATTTGACTCAACTCAATAAACCTTTCCAATCCCTACTTTACAGGATCGTATCCGCCCTTATTTAAGGGATTACATCTTAAAATCCTATATATAGATTTAATACAACCTTTTAATACACCATACTTATTTATTGATTCCATCGCATATTCAGAGCAGGTAGGGTAGAACCTACAGCTATTTGGTAGTATAGGTGAGATATATTTTTTATAGGATCTAATTAAAAATATCAGTATTTTCTTCACAATTAAAACCAACAACTAATTATTACGTATAGTTAACCTCTAAGAAATAAAATCAAATTATTTTCCAGTATCTTCTTTATCTCCCATAAATTGGCAGAAACAATATCCAGTTTCACCATGAGCAAAATATCTAAACTATCGTAACTCTGTATATCGACTTTCCTTAAAGCTTCTTTTAAAACCCTTTTGATTCTATTTCTTAGAACAGCTCCGCCTATTTTTTTACTTATTACAAATCCAATCCTGGTCACACTACTGCATTCAGGCCCTTTGAGCATATATATTGTTAAATACTTATTCTTCCTATATGTACCCTCTTTTATTACTCTTGAGAAATCACTTCTTCTTTTAAGTGTTTCAAACTTAATTTTGATCTTTCCTTTTGTCTTTAAGCCGAAAGTTTCTTTCTTCCTTTTTTTCTCCTGCCGGTAATTACTGCTCTACCTGCTTTTGTTTCCATTCTCGCCCTAAAACCATGATTCTTTTTTCTTTTCCTGGTGTTCGGCTGAAATGTCCTTTTCATTTTCTACCCAACCTATGCATTATTATTTTCAATTAGGTAGTAGATTATACATTTTAATCCCGCTAATATCAAGGTTGCGAGCTGCCTTGCAAATCGCCTTTAATGCCGATAGTCAATCAAGTCTTTGGTTCCGAATCCAAAATAGAAGTGTGCTTAGATAAAACAAGCAATTTATACCTGAGATCCTTATCAAAATAATACTTTTTAAAGTTTCTTAGCTTTAAAGTATTTTACTAAGCTTAAAATTAAGATCCCAAGAAGAGCTGCAATTCCTGTATTTGTGAAAATAATTCCCAAAATATTCGAAAGTGTTCTACCATAAACAATTGTTACTTCTTCCTGAGTTGGTATAACCACCATAAAGGAGGGGGAGACGAGATATGGGCCCTTTGCCCCAATTGCCTTCCAGTTTGGGAAATAGGATACCTTAATCAGGTGTGGTTGCCCGATTCCTGTAGTTTTAAATGTAATTTTCTCATTCTCAACCCTTTCGTAAGTTATGACTCCTTTATTCACAACAGGGTTCTTAGGTACATTGACCAACTCTGATTTATCAATCTCCTGAAAATTTCTCAAATCTTCTTCTCCGTTATCAAATACTACAGGTGAATCAATGTTACCCGTATTTAAATACCAATCACGCATATCCCATACCCAGTTGTCAGTCTTATACCTCACTGGAATATTATCAGCTATTTCAACGAAGTTGTGTCCATCTTTTATTTCAAAAAAGCTGTAGGGTTCAATTTCCTTTAAAAACCTCACAGTGCTGTCATTTTTCAAATCTTCTATTACTTCAGGAGAGCTTGCAAGTACATATCTGGTGCTCATATATTTCAGGTGTACCATAGCTTTTTCATAATCCCTTGATGGGATACTCCAGCCAGCAACACTGCCTCTCGGTTTTACTGACAGTTCAGCCTGATTAATATAGTGAAATGGTGCAGTAAGCGAACTTTCAACCAGCAGTCCCTCTATCCCGGCCTGTTTAGTCCAGAAAGGTATAAGTTCCAATGAACGCGGCGTCCCGAACTCTTGAATTACCTCCTTATTAAATTCAAACATCACCCTGCCTTCCGGAAGTGTATTGAGATACTCCATCAGGCTGTCATAAATCTCCCAGTCTGCTTTTGATTCAAAACCTGTGTAATTATGCCGTGCCCACTTTGGAGCAGGGGGGTCTCCAGCAATAATAGAAGCGCTTACTACAAATGCAATCAAAGGTATTAAGCCAAAGACTACGAATCTGTATGCTTTTTCTTTTCTCTTAATCTTATTTAAGACTGAAACTATTATCCAATAGACATAATTCAGTCCATAAGCTGCAAAAAGATAGATGAAAATATAAATAAAGGGCAGCAGTCTTGCATTATAGAACCTGCCACCACTGTAAGAGAAAAATATTATTATAAAAATGATAGTGGACCAGACAGGTATTACCATTCTTCTGTCTTTTTTAATTACGGCAAAAAACAACCCGAATGCACCAAGAGTTATTGCAGGTATGATTTCAAGCGGAACTATTTTTCTTATTGAATCAATATTTGTCCAATTCATCGGCGGAGTCCATATGATATTAAAAACAAATGGTAATGACCAAATTGATGAAAGTAAAAATCCTGCAATAAGCATCAGAATGATGTATCTTGCGGTCCTCCAGCCTCTTTTTACAAATAGAAAGCCAGGTACAACGATTAAAAGCGCAATTAGTGTGATAACATGGGAAAATACTATACAGGCTACAAGTAGTGAGTTTATTACAAATAACCAGTCAATTTTTCCCCTTTCAATTCCTCTATATAAAGTTCCAAGCAAAAGAAAAAAAAGGCCGAAACTCAGTGAAAAGCTGAATTCGCCAGCGAAAGTCCCTAGGAGATTTCCCCCATATATTGTAAAACTCTTCATATACAAAAAGGCAAGAGCAGCTATCGAAGTAATCTCCGGATAAGGTGATTTAAAACGGAAGAGTTTTCCAAACGCATAAAGACAAATAGGCAATATCAGACTGCCGAGTATGGTTACGAGTTTAAAGGAAATGTTATAAGTGAAGATCTTGCAGAGCAAAGCCATCAGAAAATAGGGGAGCGGGAAATAGAATGTCAGCATAGGTGTACCTGCAAACCATCCCATACTCCATCCTGTCAATCTAAAATTCGGAAATAATTCCTCTATATAAAACTTGGCTATGTAATTGTGAGCACCCATATCTCCGCCATTTGTTGTAGTCGAGCTAAAAATTAACCATGGAGGAAAACAGTAAAAAAGCATTATGTAAATAATTAAAAAAATTCCGAGAACTGAAAGTTTTTTATATAAGTTTCTCTTCCGTAAGTTTCGAAGCCTCTCCTCTGTAAGCTCATCCGTCGTGTTAACTGCGGATATAAGGTCAATTGTCTTTTTCAAGTTTTTTGCCTTATAAGATAAAGGCCTTAACCTGTGAGATGTTTCGTTTGATAGTTTTGCAAAAAAATTTCTAAATTTGTTTGTGAACATCTGAGTCCATATATTAACAAGTTAACCAAAAAAATCCGAAATAACTTCCTTCTTCTTGCCAATTATATTAATACTGCCTTCTAAGGTACAGCCTGTAAAAAATTAAAATAGTATCAAAAAAAACTTTAAAAATGTCATCTATAGATATTCTTCTGTGTTCACCTTTCGGCTTTATTTCAATTTGGCGTTCTTCAATTTTATATCCTTTTTTAGTCAAAATCACCATAAGTTCCAGATCAAATGCAAATCTTTCAATAGTTGTTCTGGATATAGCGTCTTTTAAAGCTTCGCTTTTAAAGAGCTTGAATCCTGTTTGCGTGTCCCTGATTGGCAGTCGGAACAGGCACTTTATTAAATTATAATAAAAAACACTTAATATTTTTCTCATTTTTGGATAAGTTGAAAGTGTGCTCTTGTTTCTTTTTGAACCAGTAACAACATCCGCTTTCTTGCTCTTTAATGTATCAAAAAAATTATTTATATTTGACGGGTGTAAATCCAGGTCCGCATCTATAAACAGTATGTAATCACCTGTGGCAAAGCTTGTGCCATATTTTAACGCAAATCCTTTGCCTGTATTTTTTTCATACCTCTCAATTTCTATCTCATTTCTTACTCTTTCAGTTTCCTCTATATATTTTTCCGCAGCATTATAAGTCCCGTCTTCGCTGCCATCATCTACAACTATCAATTCAAAATCGTAATTCAATTCACTAAATACTTTCACAGTTTCTTCTAGCATATCTCTAATATTTTTTTCTTCATTATATGCCGGAATTATCACCGAGACTCTTTCGTTGCCAACTTCACTAGTTTTTTTATTATCTTTAGCATCTATACAGCTGCCACTACTCATTTTTATTAACCACATCTATTTTTTAAAAAGACTTTAACAGGAGCTTTCAATCCTGTAACTTGTCTATAAAACATAAATACTCAAATTATAAGTAATATATCCTTTTTGTAAAAGGAAAATATGATTTCTGCTATTGGATCTATTATTTATTCAAACATCTGTTCTACTGAAAATACCTCCTGAAAAATATATTTTTTTTTCTACCCAATACAGTGTAATTTCTCATAGTCTTTTCAAAATTTAAAAAACTTTTCCACACCTGTTGAAAAAACTGTTGAAAACTTAAAAAGTTGCACTGTATTATATGTCAGAAGATTTTAATTTATCCAATTTATTACACAATCTAGTAGCTTTTTTTCGGTTAAAATATTATTATTAATCTGTTGAAAACTTAGAACCGCTGGAAAGAAAATGAAAAGTAATGGGGATATCTAATACATTTATCCAGTACTAAATATAGCTACTAGCGAAGTTAACTTTTATCATGTCTGACGACAATACTAAATTAAATAATATTTCTAATGCAGGTAGTCGTAACGGAATTACTACAGATATACCAGTCAGGATTGCTGTTTACGATAATATGCGTAGCATCCCGAGAATTGTCGATCTCAGCTTTAAAGATATTAACAACTTCATAAACGAAACATCCCAAAAGACCTACAATCTATCCCACGAGATTGGCGGCAGGATCCCTTACACTATAATAAGAGAGATAATAGAGAACCTCATACATGCAGATTTCAAAGAAGTAGTGATTACTGTGCTTGATAGTGGAAATCATATAATCGTAACAGACCAGGGACCGGGAATTGAAGACAAAGAAAAAGCTTTCCTGCCCGGGTACACTTCTGCTACCAGTGAAATGAAAGAGTATATCAGGGGAGTGGGTTCTGGTTTTCCCATAGTAAAAGAAACCATCACTTTTTCCGGAGGATCTATAGATGTAAAAGACAATATAAGAAAGGGGACAGTGATATCCTTAAAAATAGAGTCACCTGAAAAGAACGAGGAAATACAGAGTCCGGGCACCAAGTTAACCACTGAACTACCTCCGGATAGCGATGAGGAGAAAAAGAACCAAACAGATGGCATCGATAAATTCAATGATAAAATACTGTCAGACAGGCAAAATAAAATCCTTTTTGTGATCCTGGAACTGGAAGAAGCCGGACCCTCAACAATAGCCAGAGAACTTGGTTTTAGTCTGTCAACTTCGTATCGGGAATTAATTTATTTGGAAAAAAACAAACTTCTGACAGCAAGCAGCAGCGGTAAGAGAAAATTATCCAAAAAAGGCGTAAAATATCTTGAATATTATTCAAATAATATTTAATATTAAAGTATTATGGCAGATCTACAAAATATCTGGAAAAACACTCTCGAAGACATTAAAAATAAAATCAGTCTTCCTACATACAAAGCCTGGTTTGAACACATAACACCACTATCATTAAAAAAAAACTGTTTAACTGTTTCAGTTGGCAGTAACTTCGCAAAAGAATGGCTTGAATCACGATATTCAAATCTTCTATCAGAATCAATAAAAAAGGTAATAAACAATTCAAGCAAAATAAAAATTATTGCCACCCCCAACAGTTCCGAAAGTACAGGGGAGCATTACAATGAATATATCGACGAAACCGCTGAAGACACAGGCTATCAAATTAAAAAAAATAAGAATTCCACATTCAACACAAAGTATACCTTTGACACATTTATTGTAGGGAACAGCAATAGGTTTGCCTGTACCGCCTCTCTCGCAGTTAGTGAGAAACCAGGCAAGACCTATAACCCATTATTCATTTACGGCGGCGTGGGGCTTGGTAAGACACACTTATTGCATGCCATTGGACAATACACAATGCAGCTACACCCCGATAAAATTATAAAATATGTATCGGCTGAAAGATTCCTCAACGACTTTATCAATGCCTTGAGGTATAAAAATATCTTTGCCTTCAAAGAGAGCTACAGAAATAATGATGTTTTACTTGTTGACGATATACATTTTCTTGAAGACAAGGAGGCCAGCCAGGAAGAGTTCTTCCACACATTTAATGCTTTACATGATACCAACCGGCAGATTGTTCTCTCCAGCGATAGGTCTCCCAAAAATATTTCCACTCTTGAGGAAAGGCTGCGGTCCAGATTTGAGTGGGGGCTTGTAACTGACATCAAGCCGCCCGACCTGGAAACCAGACTGGCAATACTAAAAAAATATTCTGAAAGAGAGAAAATTGCAGCCTCAGACGATATATTAAACCTGATAGCCGAAAAAATAACCTCGAATA
>CAYPYW010000039.1:0-16337 GCA_964415365.1 uncultured Actinomycetota bacterium
TGGTGGGGTACTTTTCAACTGAAACAGTGGGTAGTTTTAGGTTAACATAAACAGAGCGTACAAGTATCACATTTAAGCCTACGAATACCCCTTCATAGGATTTAATCTTTTTTGCCATATAGCAGTATGTATTATCATCTACTTTCTTCCAGGGGGCGGCCTCCAGTTTTAAAAGACCCTTTGCATCAGAGGCTGCATCCATATTCTTCTTTAGTGGTATTAAGGTGTCTATGCCGTAACTTTTTTTAAACCTTGATATCATGGCCGCGTCCAGGAAGGTCCGGTCACAGATAAGTAGCTTAATTTTCCCCTTTCCCACATTTTTTACATATTCATCCACCAGGGCGTCACCCACCGGCTTGTCATGGGACTTTGACCCTGATACTTTTCTTGTAGCACAGGGTGGGTCTCTTATCCCATATGGTGGCATTTCAGCTGTATCTACATAGTTTTTACCTGCATCTAAGGGCAAGTACGGAACCGTCAAGGATAAATATGCCATCCTTCTGTATAGTCCTTTTAGAGGAAAAGAACTTTGCCACATCTCTGTTGTAACAGCCGGTAAGCTGGCCTGCATCTGTATCCTTAAAATACTTCCTTAAGGTATCCTGGTTTACTGTCTCTCCCTTGGTTCTGGGGCGCCTGTTCTTTTTGTTAAATCCACCTTCCACCACACCGATATTAAAGTTTGTCCTGGTAAGAACTGCTCCGCTTTTTAATATACCGGGGAGTTTGTAAAAGGAGTTTGATTGTGAGAGCTTTAGTTGAAACATAAGGCCGATCAGTATCCATAGGGGGATATTCTTTCTTTGACGGGGAGAAGGATAGGTTTCTTCTGTAAAGCCAAAAAAGCCAATGGAGAGAAGGAAGGCAAAGAACCTGTCGGAAAAGCTCCAGGAAGAGCCGTCCACATAATCAATATTACCGGCCTAAAGTGCTGCTATTACTCTGGGCCTGTTCTTTACAAATACTGTAAGATCTGACCTTTAAATTGCTTTACAAAGATATCAGTATATTGTTTTAAAAAGACAGGTGGTAAGGTAATTAAATTGCAGGTAGGGTTTACCAGAACTACCGCGTTAGCGGTTTAGTTCAATAATTCATAATAAACTTCCCAATATAATCTTATGAAGGGAGTTTATTGTGAGTACAACTAAGTTACTAAAAGAATCAATCAGGGCAGTCTTGGGGGAACTGGAATCCCAGAATAAACACTTAGTGGAACGTTCTTTCTTTTATTGTCAAGACAAATTATTTATATTGTCATTTAAAAATTAAAAGTGCACACCCTCAAACTATAATCTTAAAACTAAAAGGAAAGGTTTTTAAGGTTATGGCCCAACTACACAAAAGATTTATAGATCGGGAGGTAGAAGTGCTTCTAAAGTGCTATGTAGGCTTCATTTATTTTATTGAGCCTAATGTCATACCCCTTATAAAAAATTTTTGAGTAAAACCATAAAGAATCATAATTGGTATAGTGGCAATTAATAAGCTTGCAAAAATATAAGTTGGAGTTGACATTGTGTTACTACTTAATTTAGTAATTGCAGCCATAAGTGGTGCTTGTTCTTTAGATTGTAAAAATAGAAGTCCTATTAATAATTCATTCCAAATACCGTTAAAATTTAATAATATTAAAGAAAATAGAACAGGTTTAGCCATTGGTATTATTATATTTTTTATTGTTCCTAACCTATTAGCACCATCAATAGTTGCTGCTTCTATAATTGAAGTATTAATTCCTCTAAAAAATGTAGTTAATAAAAAAATTGAAAATGCTAATCTTGTTCCAGTATAAACAGTTATGGTACCTAAATATGTATTACCTAAACCTATTTGATTAAATTGGATAAGTAAAGGAATAACGATTATCATCGGAGAAAAAAACATAGTAGAAATTACAGAAATATATAAACCTTTTTTTATTTTAAATTTCATAAATGCAAAAGCGTAAGCTCCCAAAATTCCTACAATAGTAGTTAGTACAACAGTGGAAAAAGATAGTATTACGCTATTTTTAAAAGCAATGTTCATATTACCTTCGTTCCATACATGAACTAAGTTATCAAAATTCATTGACTTTGGTAGCGATAGTTGACTTGCAGCAAATTCTAATTCGGTTTTAAAAGAATTAACTATTAGATAATAAAACGAAAAAATAATACTTATCCCAAAAAAGATAAAAATTATTTGGATAATTATTTTTGATAATATGTTTTTTGCTTTTTTATTCATTTATTCATTCTCCTGGCTTCTGGAAAATTTAAAATAAAGAAAAACAAATAAAAATGTAATCACGAATAGAATTACTGAAGTTGAAGCAGCAACTCCCATCTTCTGATAAATGAAACCATAGATGTAAATAAAATATTCCAAAACAGTTGTGTTAAATCCTGGTCCTCCTCTTGTCATGATATGAATATAAGAAAATAGGTAATTGAGCTGACTAATAACAACTAATATTATATATAATTGAATAATATCTTTTAATTGTGGTATTGTAATATATCTTAGTGTTTGAAAATCATTTGCTCCATCTACTTTAGCTGCATCATATAAAAAGGGATCAATTACTGATAATTTTGAGAGAAATAATATAATTGCAAATCCAACATCTTTCCAGATTAAGGTTAATATAAGACCAAATAAAGCAAATTTAGAATTACCAAACCAATCTACTACTAAGAAATCGAGTTTCAAATTTATTAACAATGTATTTAACGGTCCATTTGAACGAAGAACAAAAGTCCATATTATGGCAGCTATGACAGTAGGCAGAATGACAGGTAAAAAAAATAAATATTGATATATTCTATGACCGAATATTTTTAAATAAATGAATTGCGAAAAAAATAGACCAGATAATACTAATAAAGGAATGCTAACACCCATAATTATTAAATTATTGGATAAAACTCTCAGAAAATAATTATTAAGAAAAACCTCTTTGTAATTATTAAATCCATTAAAACTTAAAAGAGGAGTATAGCCTTGCCATTCAATAATGCTATACCAAAATATTCTAGTTACCGGAACCAAATATACAAATATTAAAATAAGAATTACTGGTGATAAAAATAACCAAACACTTTTTTCGTTTTTGAGCATTTTTTCTCTTTTTACTATTAAACTTATTAATCTTTAAAAATTAATTATAATCTTATCATGCCTTAAATTCATTATATAAATGCATCCCTTCTTTTTTAATTAAGAAAGAATGCATTTATATTTATATTATTCTAATCCCTTCAACTGCCCTAATTATTTACCTGCCATTAGCCTTATCTATTTCTTTTGCATAATCTTCTATACTCATTTCTCCAGTAAGAACCTGGTTACCAAATTTTCCGATAGCTTGTATTGTTTCTTTCGAACACCAATTTGAGGGCATAAAACCTAATGCACCATTATTTTCATTAATTATTTCTGCTGCTTTTTTCTGAAATTCATTCCAACCTGGATCTGAATAAGTAGCTTGATAACCAATTAAGGGTGGTGTTTGCTCTGTATATTCTACAAGCAAATTAGCTCCCCACTCTGTTGCTGTAACCTCCTGAATAACTAACATCGCTTCTTCTTTATGTTCACTCCAAGAAGCTATTCCAATCACATTAGCTGCAACATTATTCACTGTTTTAGACAATTCTCCTTCATCTGATCCATAAGGCCAGAAATTAACCCCAATTTTATCTTTACCTAAAGCTTCTTGAAAACGTCGATAAAATGAGACATATGAATAATGCATTGCTACTTGCCCGCCGGTAAATTGTTGGACTGAATTATTATCCCAATCCATAGTAGTACCACCTTCAACAAAATATCCTTTATCATATAAGTCTTTCATTTGTTGTACCATATTAAGAAAAGGTTGGCTATTCAAAGATTTATTTGCAAAATAATCAGCCACATCTTCGTTTGAGTCAAAATAACATGAAGTCGCACTAGAAGGTATAAACCATTGTGAGTATTGTCCCTCTTTATTGGCAAATGCTAAAGGTGTTATACCAGCGTCCTTCAATTTTTTGCAAACATCAAGAAATTCATCCCAATACCATATTTTAGGAGAATCGCTATAATCCACCCCTGCTTCATCAAATAAATCTTTATTAAAGGCTATTGGACATATAGCAACATCTAGAACAACTGAATAAATATTACCGTCAGCATCTGTAACACCTGACCAACCGGCAACTTTTTCTTCCATTCCCTCAGGTAAAAGATCATTCAATGGCTCAAGTATTCCACTTATTCCATCAGTTATTGATGCAGAAGCTCCAGCCCAACCAAATATAAGATCAGGTCCGCTTTTAGACAACATTGATGCAGCCTTAACTTCATTCCAGGTGTCATAACCCTGGGGTTCTAGTATAACTGTTATATTATATTTTTCCTGCATCTGCTTACTTATTGCTTCCCAAAGGGCTACCGATGGGTCATTAGTAGCCCAAGGGGCCCAAAATACAAGTGTTACAGGTTCACGAGCTGCTTCAGCTGCTTCCTCCTCTGTCTCTACGGCTGCTTCCTCCTCTGTCTCTACGGCTGCTTCCTCTTTACAACTTATACTTATTAGCGTCATAGACAAAGCAAAAACCAATACAATAATCCAAATAATTAACTTCCTCATTATAATCTCCTTCCTTGATAACATAATTAATTTTAATAATAAGATATAATTTGAATCATAAAATACCTCCCATAATATCAAATATTACTTAATAATTTTTTTCTGCATCCACCTTCTTATCTTAATCATTTTCAATACTATCTATAGAAATTCTTCAAGGGTTGTGACGTTTTACTCTGGTTATGAATTCTATTTTTTCTAACATGTATCCTGCATTTTCCTTTATTTTTATCCAATCTATAAAAATCCGCAAAAAATCCGTTTCTTTTTATAATAGGTGCCATTAAAGCTTCGCAGTGTTCACAATAATTTTCATAGGGTTCAAGATTTGTTACTATTAATTTTTCTATAATAACGCAATTGTGTATATCAATAACCACTTCATCATCTCTTAAAGTTATACTACATCTACTTCCAAGTGTTCCTAAGCCTTTTTTGTTAACATTATATATTCCTTTAAGACCATCTTTTTTTATACTTTTATCAAGCTCTATACAGTTAGGTGAATTTTTTGATAAAAAACTCCATTCTTTTTCAACATCTCCCTTACCATATCTCTTATGTATTTCTACACATATTTGACTATAAAACTGAATAAATTCATTATCTGATATCACTCTTACTCCTTCCAAAATTTTTGTATACATTTTCCTTTGTTTTGATTATATTCTACTGAAGATCTATAACCAGCTTCTTTGGTAATTATGTTATTAACCAATTCTGTAGAGAACTTACAGAAATTTTTGGAAATCCTCAGTTTTTTCTGCTGCATATTTTTTATTGCTGGACATTGATCAACCATTAATATAAGCATTCGGTTCTTCCAATCAATACTATATTCTCCCTTCTCAAATTTCATATTTTTCTTTAAATAGCTTTCCATTTCTTTCAACCCCTTCTCTTTTAAATCTTTTATAAGAGAAGAGTATATTTTTTTCACAGCATCTTTAATAATACAAATTGTTTCTTTTTCACCATAAGTTTTCGTTAAATAATCAAATATTAAACTTATTACACCGTGCGCATGATCTATCGGTATGTAAAAATCTTTCTTCATTGCTTCCATCTCCATCAATATATCAAATAATAAAATTCATTTAGTAGAACGTTCTACTAAAGAAAAAAAATTACAATTACCTGAGTAAGTTCGTAAAAAAAATATAGTAAAACGTTCTTAATTTTTATTAATTTACGCTATTATCTTTCTATTGTCAAGAAGTTATTTATATTTTTAATAACTTCTTTTGCTCTATATTTTCCGTATTTCAGCATACAATGTAGCAAAGCCTCCAATAGCATCATCCATCACATTCTGCCAGGTTCTTTCTGTTCTTTTAAGTTCTCTTAGAGATTGTTGAGCTAAAACTGGGAATATGTTTTTATTTTTAAATGCATTGATCTGAGGTGTAGTTGCTATTCCTAATCTATCACCTGTTCCAAAAGATTTTCTTGATTTACATAATACCGGATTTAAGTAAGGTAAATATTTTCGTATTATTTTCAGGTTATTATAATTTAAGCAGGTCTTTTTAAAATTCTATTTTTTCTGATCAATTCTTTTACTAAAAATATATTTTCCCTCGAATTTTTTTATGAAATCTAAATCACTAACAATGATAATGTATTTTTTTACTAGATCTTTTATTAGGAAAAGATAGTTACCTCCAATTGAATTAAATGAATTATAATAAATCTTATATTTATTATTTGAGTATCTCTGAAATAATTCTATAATATTATTTTTTAATTTCATTCTCATCTTTTTAAAGTAAAAATATAATTTTTAATGGGTAAGAATATTTTTCTCTTAATGGAATCTACTACTTATCTTGAGAAGAAATACTGTCTATCCAGGAGTGGGTTTCTTCTTCAAATGATATGAATTTATCTCTTTTTAATCCTCCAAGTATCCAAAGATAATAAATCATATAACCAGAATATCCAACTACCGGATGATAACCTTTTGGTATAATAACTGTATCGCAATTTTCTACTACAATAGCTTCACTGATTTTTCTATCCTCAGTGTAAATATTTTGTAAAGCAATACCCTGAATTGGTTGAATCCTGAAATGATAGACCTCCTCAAATCTTGTTTCTTTCCCTTCTACATCTCTATCATGTTTGTGAGGTGGAAAACTAGACCAATTACCATCATTGCTCATTGTCTCTCCTATAAGCAATTTATCAGCATCAAATTTTCCATAAATTATATCTTTTACAATTCTTTTATAATTACCTTTTCCTACAATCCTATTTTTTACGTTTTCTGGTTCAACAATATATAATTCTTTTTCAATATTTGTTTGTGAATAACATATTCCAATTTCTGTATATTCTACAGCTTTAAGCATTATTGCTTCATTTAAAGGAACATAAATCGCTGTAGCATCTTCACTAAAGACACTACTTCTCTTTATTATTTTTTCGAATTTTTTCTTTACAGCTCTTACTTTGCAAATACCTTCAAAAATGATTACCACAAGTTCGCAAGATTCTTTAGATAGTTCAAAGCTTTCTCCTTTATTAATTCTCAATATATCAAAGCCAATATATTTCAAACTATTTTTTCCTGTAACTATTTTTGATAGTCCTCTTGCTTTGATATAATCAGAACCCTTAAATAAAAGCTTCATATTATCTCCATTCTGAGCCAATTAATAGAACGTTTACCATATTAATCTTCTTTACTTATTTTTTACAGTAGGATTATTTTTATCTTTTCAATTCTTTTACTGTACCGCGCTCAATTACTTTTGAATCCATTATATATTTTTTTGGTTTGAGTGTACTGTCGCTTTTCACTTGTTCAATTAATACCCTAACAGCTAATCTGCCAATTTCTGATTTTGGCTGATCAACCGTTGTAAGATTGATTAAATTAAGTGAAGACATTTCAATATTATCATATCCTATAATTGAAATATCTTCAGGCACTTTTATATTTTTCTCCTTAAAAAAATCCATCGCTCCAATTGCAACTAGATCATCGCTTGCAAAAATAGCTGTGGCATCTATCTTGTTATTGAATAAGTCTTCAGCTGACTCATAACCAGCTCTAAAACTTGAAATACCATGACGTAAAATTAAATCATTTTCAACTTCTATTCCATTCTCCCTTAATGCTGATTTATATCCCTTTAATCTATTTATAGTTCCAATTATTTCTTCACGGCCAGTAAAATGAGCAATCTTTCTATGACCTTTTTTTATTAAATAATTAACTGCCATTTTAGCTGATTTTAAATGATCTACTGATACTATATTAGTTTTGAGTTTTTTTATTTCTCTTGTTATAAGAACAAATGGATATTGTTTTTCTATTAAGATATCTATATTTCTATCATTTACAGTTGGGGTAGCCAGTAGAATTCCTAAAGCTCTATTTCTAATTAATATATCAATATATCTTTTTTCCTCTTCAATTAAATAGTTAGTATTACATAAAATTACCTCACAATCTTTCGTTTTTGCTTCTTCAGTAATACTTAATACAGTCTCAGAGAAAAATGGATTATTTATATCAGAAACAATTACTCCGATAAAATTCGTAGTTCTTTTTTGAACCAAAGATCTTGCAATTTCATCTGGCAGGTACCCTATCTCATTAATAACTTTTATAATCTTATCTTTTGTAGTTTTTTTAACGTATTTTTCGTTTCTGAGAACTTTTGAAATAGTCGATTTCGAAAAACCTGATAGTTTTTCAACATCAAGAATTGTTGGTTTTTTTCTTATCATATTTTTTAAAATTTTACTTCTAGAACTACAGCAATTATTAAAATATTTACTTAAATAAAATATTGTGTTATTATAACACAAAAATAAAGAACGTTCTATTATTTAATAAATTTTTAAAATTCATAATATCAAGCTAAAATAATGTTCTAAAATTATATAAATTACTCAAAAAAATATTTATTAAAGGGAATATATTTTGGATCAAGCAAATATTCTAAAAGAAAAACTCATTTTATCAGGGATTAATAATTATCCAACAGATTCTAATATGCTAATTGAGTATTTATGTAATAGAGTAGAATTCCTGAATAAAAATGCCAAGAAAAATATCAATATAAAAAATTGGCGTTTAAAAAGGGATGACTTATTACATAAACTAAAATATTGTATAGGCCTTGATAATCTTCCAAAAAAATTGCCCTTAAAATCAAAAATTGTTGGGAAAATAGAAAGAGAAGACTACATTCTTGAAAAAATAATCCTTGAGTCATTTAAGAAAATAAATATAGCAGCTCATCTATACCTTCCTAAAAAAGCTGATTTTCCAACATCTTCCATTTTGCATGTGCCCGGTCATTGGATGGAAAATTCAAAGATGGAGCCTGATCCTCAAAGATTTTGTATTGGATTAGTGAGATTAGGCTTTGTTGTTTTAAGTATTGATCCCTGGGAACAAGGTGAGAGAAGAACGTGCTGGAAAAACCATGGGCATCTTGAAACACTATCATTGGGAATAACTCAAATCGGCATGATGATATATGAAAATACAATAGCTCTTGATTATTTACAGTCAAGAGAGGAAGTTGATAGGAAAAGGCTTGGAATGACTGGAACTTCTGGAGGAGGTGCCAATACAATATATACTACAGCGTTTGAAAATAGAATTAAAGCTTCGGCATCAATATGTTACGCTATTACCTATCCAGGCCTTATTAATGGGCACATTGGATACAACTGGAATGGGGGTACAGATCTTTGTAACCAGATCCCATTTGTTGTAAATACCCTTACATTCTCACACTTACTAGCATTTAGCGCACCAAGGCCGGTAATGATCGTAAGTGCAGAGGAAGATCTAAATTTCCCTGCAAAATCAGCAAAAGAAGTATTTAAAGAATCAAAGCCTTATTTTGATTTATATGGTCACAATTTAATAAATCATACAATAGTACCAGGTGAACACGGATTAGGAAAAGAAGCCAGAGAGGCAGTTTACGGATTCTTTTTAAAACATCTAATGAATACAGGCAAAGGGACACCTAAAAAAGAACCAAAAATCGAAATTGAAGAAGTTCCCTATGAAAATAATTATATAGACTCTACTGCTGACAAAAACCGTGCACAAAGTTTTAAAGAAAAAAAGAATTTGCCAACATATGTATTTAATAATAAAAGTATTAGAGAAATTGGAAAACCTCTCAAAGAAATGTTGCTAAAAAAATATAATGAAAAACATACTAAAACAAAACTACCAAATGATATTAATGAGTGGAGCAAAAGGAAATCTAGAAATATTGATGAGATTAAAAATATACTTGCTCTACCCTCTAACCATAATCCATTAAATCCTAGAATTGTGAGTGGGGTTGAATCCCCCGGATACTTTGTTGAAAGAATACTTTTTGACTCCGAAAAAGGCATAAAAATACCAGGATTATTATTCCTCCCGGATAACTGGAAAACACCTAATAATATTTGGATCTGTCTTGATGATCTAGGGAAAAATGGATTTATGAAAAATAGTTTTTTTAATAGTCTCATAGAAAAGAATCAAGCAATATTTTCTATAGATTTAAGAGGTCAGGGAGAATCATTAGCTATGGATTTTGAAGTTTCGACATTATCTTACATGATAGATAGGAATATGTTATCGCAACGGATTTATGATGTACTTAGAGCTGTTGAATATATTTCCTTGAGGGCTACCACAGGAATACAGATCAATAAACAAAAAATATTTTGCTATGGAAAAAATACATCAGCGATAACAGCTCTTTTTGCAGGAGTCATTGATGATAGAATTGACAGTATATTTATAGAGAATCAAATAGCTTCTTATAAAAGTTTACTTTATGGAGAGTTTAGATTCTCTCCAAGTATATTTATTTATGATATTTTATCCCATTTTGATATTGATGATATCGCAGCTTTAGCTTTTCCTAAAATCCTTGTAATATCAAATTCTGTTGACAAAAATAAAAAAGAATTAAGTTTGAAAGATTTATATGAAGAATATAAATACACTCGATTGATCTATAATAAATTCAATAAATCTCGCAAATTCATTCTAGATAATTTAGATGAAGAAGGAATTAAAAGATTGATAGACAAATAGAAACTACCAATAAACTTTACTAATAGAAGAATGTATTATTACTGAAAAACCTTTATCCAATCTATTTTTGGTAATCATTTTAAATAATTCAGGCTACTTGTATCTACTAGTGAGTCCAGACCACGAGGTACCGTAGGCCAGAAAAAGGGAGTGCTATCCAGATATTCAAAATACTGTTTGTTCTTCCCCACCTTGATAGGACCATGTTTCATTATTAAATTATTCCCTGTGTATTTAGAAATATCTACTAATCCACTTATATTATGTAAACCAATATTATCTGAATCTGAACACCTAGACATAAATTTATGCTCCCTGTGATTTCTTGGTTTTAAAATAGCACCACAAATACCATTTAGTCTTTTCGTGTTTTAACCTTTTTATATGGTACTACTTTTATAATCATATTAACTCATAGATACATTCCATTTTTTCTTACATACTCTATTAAATACTTTATATTCTCAATTGGAGTCTCTTCTTCTAACCAATCTGAACCACCAAAAACATATCCGCCTCCAGGTTTTCCTTCTTTTAGAATTCTATTTGCTTCAATTATTATTTCTTCTAAACTTCCTTTTTTTAATAATTTTATTTGATCGAATCCTCCCATCAATCCAATTCTGCCCATAACTTTTTTTTTGATTTCTCCTATATTCACATCTGCGTATGGATAAGGCGTCAGTGTTTCCCATGCATCTATACCCATATCCAGGTAGCAATCCAATAGATCGCCTAAATACCCACAATTATGGTATAAAACATTTGTACCATTATTTTTTAGTTCCGATATAAACTTTTTTTCATAAGGAAAAATAAAATCTTCAAAATATTTTTTACTTACCACTCTGCCATTAGCAATATTTCCTTCCACACCAACGAATTCACAATCACAATCAGCAAAATACCTAGAATATTCTATATTCAATTCAAGGAATAAATCCATGACCTCTGAATATAATCCGAAATTTATATAAGGCATCATTAAAAATGCATCTTCTTTTAAAAAATTAGAAGCACTATTATAGATCCCGCCAGAAGTCCATGGTATTACAATTCCATCATCACCTAATAAGTTTAAAGCATGGTTAATTAAATTTTCAATTTTAAGCTTATTATTATCGAGGTAATTATAAGGAAAGTATTTCTTAAATATTTTAAATTCATTTTCATTATTTATTAATTTTTTTGAAATAGAGGTAAAATTTTTATATTCATTAATACCTATATTGATAGTTTTTTCAATTAACATTCCTTCTGGTGTTGATATCTTTACTTCCTTTATTTCTTTTTGTTTCTCTTTTGAAGAGATTGCATTCACTTTCCAATTATTAGAACTCAAGTCATATGGAAGCTGTTTAAAAGAGTTCGGTCTTAACTGAATATCTAGATCTAATTCTTTTGCAACCTCATAAGCATCATCCACCCTATTGTCTCTGTTTTTATTATTAAAATAATAAGTAGTAAAGACTTCCTGTATAAAGAAACTTACAGGGACTTTATCAGCTTTCCCCCCTCGTAATGATTTTAACAATCTCTGTTTTGAGTTCATTTTATCACTTCAAATCCTCTCAAAGAGCTACCGAATAGAGGATCCAAACTTATATTTTATTACTTTTATCATCTTCAGACTTATCATGATTATTATGCTAAATACGATGCCAAATCTTTTACACTTGATTGGTTTTCTCTGTAGGTTACAGGTTTAGGATTAAGCCACTTTATAATATCATCTTTTATTGCGTAAGCAAAAAAGTGATTACCTTGAGGGTTGTAGTGACCTATATAGTATCTTTTCGTGTACTCTTCTGGGGATATGTTGAAATCATTGTAGTCTTTCTTATGTTTGATTAAAGTATCTACAAAAGAAAATTTGTTGGCTTTTAAATAATTTAATAACCTGGTATCAAAGCGGATACCTTTTTTTATCATATTTACTACATCAACATCCGAATAGGATAAAAGTAATATAATCTTCTTATTATTTTTATCAGCATACTTTTTCATTTTATCCAATATATACATGCTGGATCGAAAAGCATATTCGGTATGGATTGCATTTGCTGATTTGGCAATAGAATCAGGAGAAGATAGGTCTATATCTACATCAAAAATGTGCGCTAAATATTCTAATATATTTAGATTAACATCTTTTCCCTTTTTTTGAGCCAAATAAAGATGCACCATAGGATCATCCTTAAAAGTGTTGTAAACATGAGTAAAATCTGTAAGTTTGTACAGAGAATCTCCTGTGGAATAGGGATTTTTATATTCTATAAAATTACCGCTTTTATCTATTCTAAGATATGCCCAAGGATTAGCATGAAAAAACCCTAAAATAGGATCTTTATGAAATTGTTCTCTAAAATAGTCTATCCACCCTATCCACTTCCATATATCTAAAGAACGATAGTGATCATCGGACCAGATATTAAATATAATATAGGGAACTGAGTTTATTTTTTCCTCCCTTAGCATTCGTATATAAGCTTGATATAATCCATATCCTCCTACACCATAGTTTCTCAAGGGCTCCCCAAAGTGAGCAGCAAGTATTTCCTGCCAAGTTTCCCCATCACTAACCTGGTGACATTGAGTAAAACTATTTCCATAAGTGTTTATCCTGCATTTTATATTTTGGTAATTTACAATCTTTCTTTCTCCAGTTTTAGAGAAAGTATATACACTACTGGCTCCATCTATGCCATCTTTCATCACACTACTATGGAGAATATATCCAAGCTCAGAATCAAACTGAGCCCATTTAGGTTTGTCTGGATCTAAGAAGTAATCTACCCATTCTTTTTTTAAGACACAGCTTTTAAGTAAGCTTTTAATTGACAAAGTCATTTTATGCTCCTTATATATAAGATATTAATCATTATATATTCTAGAATCTCTACTACTATGTTAAAATATTCTAATCAAATACTAGATTAAATATTTTCTCAATATACGTGAAAATAAACTCATTACTACATATCTAAGAACTTAGTTGGGGTTTTTTTCAATATAGTTTCAATCTGTTCTTTGTTAGTGTTTATGTTTATGATATATTATCTTATTTCGATGTAGATGATATTGCTACTCTCGACTTTCCAAAACCTCCCGTAATAATAAATTGTGCCGATATCACTAAATAGCATTAATTAATTTTTATCTAAACTTAAATAATAATTAATCAAAATTATAAAGTTCAGAATCGTTCTAAGCTTGTTATATTAAACAATTCCAAAAATTATTTAGACACATAAATGGCAATATCTTCAAAAAATTCTGGTAGCTCTATACTCAAGCAATGATTAATTATTTCTAGCTCTTTTGTCGATATCTCTCCACTTGAAGGGTGAATTATTTTAATATCTACCTTACCGTTTGGTAGTGGTAGATATGCCATATCAATAATTTCACCTGCTGCTATAGTCTTTCCAAATTCCTCAGTATGAAGATAGACAAGCATTTCTTTTTCTGATACAAGCATAGTTTTATAATACCCGGGACCTGAAAGAAAATGGTCAATTTCTTGATGCATGCTTGAATAGTCTTTAATGCTTTTAAAGACACCCATAAGGATTTTGGATTGTTTTCCATACTCATTTGCATTTATAGAAATAAGATCCGTTTTGGTCGAATCTTTTGCATAAACACCTAATCCCTGAACCTTTTGCGTCATTCCCATCCATTGATAGAACCGTTTTCTGTTAAACATCGAGTCATCTACCTTTAAAGCTAATTTCTCTTTTGGAGCGGGCCAATAAGGGGTGAAATTATTGTGAACTATTACAATTGGCTTTTTATATTTCCACATTTGTTCCACTATGCCATTAATTAAATAATTTGCTGGAATAATATTTAGATCCATTCTTGGATTAGACTTTATATATTCTTCATCATCCCAGCAATGAAGATACATTCCTTTTAATATGCGAGTATTATTACCCTTTTCCCATCTTTGAATGATACCTAAGGTTCTTTCTACCCATTCTTTTGACATACCCCATCTTCTAAAAATACTTGAATGATTCCACTCACCAGCTTCATTCATAAGATCTATAAATACATTACCATTATTATTTATAGCTTCTAATATATGTAAGACATAAGTCTCGTGAATTTGCCATAACTTTGGGTCATCTAACATTTTCTTAAAATAATTATAACCTGTTTCTATACCATTAAAACTTTTTTTACTTATTTTAAAATCATTTATATTATTTTTTGGATTATAAAAAGAATAAGACCAAACACTTTGCTCAAAATAACATCGCTGATAAAGCTGAAAATGTAAAACTATTTCCTGCTTCGCACATTTTTCGATGATTCTAGCCATATTGTGCCAGTAATCTATATTGGATTTTTCCAAATCAATTATTGGCTGATTACCCTCCCATCGAACAAGTTTAAAAGGGAACATACGGCCATCAACATCTGGACCAGTTGGGACATAAGAAGGAAATAGACCACTTTCTGGATATACTCGACCATATTCCAAATTATATTTTCTCATCCATTCTAACCATCTTGAATGTTTGAAAGTATCTGAATCCCATTGAAAACCAAATAACTCTATTTCTGGAATAGGTCCAATTTTTAGAATAGGTTTTCCATTATAAAGGAGGGTTGGGTTTAATTCCCCTTCGTTAAAAATGCTTAAACCAATTGAATTTTTACTATTTGCTGGCATTTAATTTTTTCCTAATAATAATTAAATTTAAAAAATAATTAGAGCTAAAATCTTTATGTTAATAGAACGTTCTATTAATAAATTATAATATTTATTCATTCTTGTCAAGAATAATTTATAGTAAACTGCGTGGGGTGAACCCCTCCTGTCTAACAGGAGGGGTGGACTTCCCCCCTAATATTGACACCCAAGAAAAGACAATAATAAAATGAAATTGGAGGTAAAAAAATGGGGAGAAGAACTTTTAGCAAGGAATACAAACTGCAGACAATAAAGCAGGTAATCGAAGATGGAAAGAGTGTAAATGAAGTATCCAAAAGTCTCGGAATCACGGAGCAGACAATTTATCGCTGGTTAAGAGAATATGATAAGTATGGCCAGGAAGCATTCAAGGGATTTGGCAATGTAAGAGTGGATAACCAGTACAAAATTAAGATTTTAGAGAAGAAGAACAAGAAAGGAGAACGAAATCTTAAAAAAGTTCCGAGTCTTTTAAAAAGGGAAGACAAAAGAGAAAGTAGCGTTTATCACCAGTCATAAGAATATATATACAGTATTCGGTTGATGTGTGATGTTTTAAAGATTAATAAATCAAGTTATTATTACTCGGTAAACAGGAAACCGACAAGAAGAGACATTGAAAATCTTGCGCTTGCAGATATCATAAGAAGGATCTTTAGCGAATACAAAGGCAGGTACGGATCAAAAAGAATATTAAGAGAGATGAGAAGCCGTGGAATCTATGTTAATCATAAGAGAGTAGAGCGTATAATGGCCGAGAATGGATTAAAAGCTAAGTATTCATGCAGAAGACACGGTCGTTACAGTAAAGCATATGTGGCATCATTTTACCCTAATCACCTGAATCGCAAATTTGATGTAAAAAAGAAGAATAAAGTATGGGTTGGAGATATCACATATATACCTACAAAAGAGGGTTATGAGTATCT
>CAYPYW010000040.1:0-15792 GCA_964415365.1 uncultured Actinomycetota bacterium
AAGTGGAGTACTTTTCGATTGAAATATGGGGTACTTTTCGATTGAAAAAAACATTTTGGGAATCTATAAGGTATAATATTACCTATTAGGTATATTTACTCCTACTCTATGGGTACGTGTATCTAAGGTTCTGACAATTTAATATTTAACATCTCTACTCCTGAGTGAGTGATGCTTTGTTCTTTTTGATAAGATTAATATACTCGCTGATAAGCTTACTGCCAAGGCCTATATAGAAGCAGATCTTGGAAGGAGAATTGCCATCTTCATATAGAAGAAGTATCCTCTGAAAGTCACTGTGTAAAGAGGACTATTATAAAGAGTTTATAAAGTCCCATGATAGGAACTTCGGCCAAAGGTACTGATACCTCAAGTCCCATATAGAAAAAGTATTTGTCAGTATCTTGACTGCGGAATACTTCATAATGGTTTTGCTGGGCTGTAGTACCCAACTATAATTGCGAGTATCTCCTTGTATTTTTCTGTAAGGGCGGGATTTTACCATTCCTTTATTGCAAATCGAACCTTTGAACTTGATAAATAGTTGTGCAGAAGTGTATTAAAGAAAATCCTCCAAAGGCACTTTGTATTCTCCATACTATATGTTTAGAATCTATTTCCTCTTTTATAAGCTTATTGAATGAGCTCTTAAGGATGTCCTAATACTATAAAAATTGACACATAAAAGCCCGCTGGAAAGATGAGGTAAATCTGGCAGAATTAGCGGTTATCCAGACTTTTAGAAATTATCTTGATTATGGGGAACAGACGAGTATTGGAAACAAAATCCTTAAAAAGTAACTTTTTCAAGTAAGTGATATTAACAAGTGTGTAGTAGTTTAATAGATACTAGAATTAAACTATAGTTTATAACAAGATGCATATTTATATAATTCTATAATGTTCTCAGGTTTTACATCTGGTTGTATGTTATGGGCAGGAGATAATATATATCCACCATTATTTCCGAATACTTTTAAAATGTCTTCTACATTTTTCCTTATATTAGCTAAAGAACCAAACGGTAATAATCTTTGCTCATCTATAGCTCCCCAAAAGCATATCTTACCACCGTATAATTTTTTTAAATTTGAGATATCCATATCTTTAGCTAATGGTTGAACTGGATTTAAAATATCAACACCAATTTCTATCAGGTCTCCTATAAAGGGTAATACTGCGCCATCAGAGTGATGCATTATTTTTGCTTTTGTTTTACTTTTAACATAGCTATAGAGATCAGCCAGTCTTGGTTTTATTGTTTCTCTAAATAAATTTGGTGATATTAACAGGCCATTCTGGGATGCGAAATCATCTCCCATGCAGATCACTTCAATATATTCACCTACAGCATCTAGGTATAGAGCAAAAAACTGTTTTTGTAGCTCTACTAATTTATCCATTAATTTTAAGGCAAATTCCTTATTGAGGACTAGGTCTTCAAAAAATAATTGCATACCCCTTATCCACTGCGCCTGTTCGAAAATCCTTCCGCCAACCGTGCCGGTCGCCAGAGCAAAATCAGTGTTTTCATATAACCATTTTGCTTTAGATTTTAATCCTCTTACACGACTAATGTCTGTAAAGTCAGGCCAATTATATGTATCAAGATCATATATAGTAGCATTTTTTAATGGTTGGTCAATCATCTCAGTATAATGACCTACATCTCTAAACCTTATACCCCATTCATCTTCAAATGTACCATCTTCATATACTTTAGATTTCCAGCCCTCCGGCTGTTCAAGAAAAAGATGTCTGAAATCAATTCTAAGTTCTTTTAATATTTCTTCATCGATTGTTTGCATTACTTTAAACTCTCCTATTTTACCCTGTGGATTTTCTATTCCCATATGTTTTATAAGATTAATATATGCCCCATAGGTCAAAGTTGAAACACCACCTCCTAGATCCATTGGGACTCTATCCACTTTCTCATGATTCAATGATGCTTTTACTCTCTCACGTGAGTTCATTAGTCTTCCTTTCGATCCTATAAAATGTTATTAAGTAATTAGGAAATCTTTATTTTTATACTATCAATATCCGGGAATCTATTATTAATCCTGGAAATAACATAAGAAGAGACAGCATTACTTACAGCTAGCATTTTTTTACCTTCAACACCTGCATTTATACAATATATGACTCCTGCATTAAATGCATCTCCAGCTCCGGTACAATCAAGGCTTTTAGTGGGAAGTACTGGAGAATATATTATCTTTCCATCGATTAAGGCCGCTGAATCCTTAATACCTCTTTTAATTATTACATTTTTACTTCCAGCTTTTCTAAATTCCTGTAAAATTCTTCTTATATTTTCACATTTCGAAATAGATTTGGCTTCTTCCAAATTAGGTAGAAAATAATCTGTATATTTTAAAAGATCTCTTATATTTGAGACTGTATCATTATTCCAACCCTTCGGATCCCATCCAGGATCAATGACTGTAATGCAATCTATATTCTTTAATATTTTAAATATTTCAGTTATATCTTTAATAGTCAGATTGGGCAATTGAAAAATAGAGGATAGGAATACTATTGACCCCTTTTTAATCTCGGGGAGATAATTTTCTATGAATTTCTTAGTAATCAATAATAGTTGACCAGGATAAGTTATAAGAAATCTTTCTCCGTCCCCCCTTATTAGTGAATAAGATATTGATGTTGTTTTATTTCTCTCAATTTTTATTAGGTCATAAGGTAATTTGTATTTTTTTATATCTTCTATTATTTCCTTCCCATATATGTCATCCCCGACATTGCCTATAATATTTGATTCCAGGCCTAATTTTTTCAGCGGAAAAGCTGTATTCAAGAGGTTGCCTCCGGACCTATGTGTAATGCTGTCAATAAAAACTTCAGTCCCCCATACCAGTGGTTCACTAAGTGATTTTATTATAACATCAAGAGTAATATTCCCGATTAAAAATATTTTCATAATAATTTAATATTACACCAAAAATGATTGTTGACAATATAATATCATATTGGTATTATGTGGTCAATACCAATTATAATAACTTAAAGGAAAGCCGTCGTGACGAATAAAAAAAATAGTGAGCATCTAATTTATAGTGAAATAAGAAGTGGAGGGAAAATTATTGAATCGGCAATGGATAAATATTTTGAAAACGAGAATGATATTTTAAATTTTTTTAATGGCCATGAAGGAATTTGTTTTGTTGGTTGTGGATCATCTTACCATGTAGGGATAATTGGAAAATTCATATACGAGCATTTAATTAATAAACCCTGCACCTGCGCCACAGCTTCAGAGATATTATTATACCCGGATCACTTTTTCAATAGAAATGATATAAGGTATGTTTTTCTTTCAAGAACCGGTTCTTCAACTGAGACGGTATTAGCTTTAGAAATAGCTAGGAAGAGAAATAAAAAATCGATGGCGATTGTGACAATTAAAGATAGCAAGTTAATGAGCAGCAGTGATTATGCAATTGTGTTGGATAGTGCGAAAGAAAAAAGCATAACAGCGACTAGGTCGGTTATTGGAACTACCACATTATTATCAGGCATAATATTTTTACTTTCGAATAAAAAGTACCTTCTTGATAAGATATTGTCAGGAAATAAATTGTTCTATAACAACTTTAAAAAATTTGATGATTATATACATTCATTGATTTTCAGAAAAGATTATAGCAATTTCATTTTTTTAGGATCTGGACCTTTTTATGGTGTTGCAAAAGAAGCTGAATTAAAAGTAACGGAGATGTCGATCTCCTATGTTGCTTCATGTCATACTCTGGAATTCAGGCATGGACATAAATCAATAATAGATAATAAAAGCCTAATTATTATTTTTCTTTCGAAAGAGGGTTTTGAATATGAAATAAAAACTGCTATGGAACTTGTAAAACTTACAGGTGAAGTCCTTCTGATTGGTGACAGAATTGATAAAAACAAAACGAATGGTTTGTTTAAGAATGTGATTGATATTGGTCTTGGATTAGATGAATTAACAAAACCTATATTCTATCAGCTATTTGGTCAACTGATCGGATACCACCAAGCAGTTAAAAAGGGAATAGATCCTACAAACCCGAGAAATTTAGATTATTGTGTAATTTTTTAATAATGTCTTTTTAAATATAATTTTATAAAAATAAGAATCAAAAATTTAAAATATTTTAGAATTAATAAAGTAGTTAAGATAAATAATACATGCTTAATAATATTTGAGAAAATAAGCTTTAATATTACAAGTGAAATATCATAAACGATTAACAGATTTAAAAAATTCATTTTATATAGTACCGGCTTTTGTATTAATTGGTCTTGTTTATATATTCCCAATTTTTAGAATTATTCAAAACAGTTTTTTTCAACCAATATTAGGAACATCAGGTTCGAGTACTTCTAAATTCGTGTGGTTAGGGAATTATGCATTAATTTTTAAAGATGATGTATTTTGGTCATCAATTAAGCACAATATAATACTATTTTTTATTTGTGTTCCATTGCTAGTTGGTTTATCCATAGTATTATCAGTTTTATTATATGAACGAATGAGAGGATGGCAGATTTATAGGACTCTAGTTTTTATTCCCTATGTTCTACCTATTGTTGTTGTAGGTATCGCATTTGGTTTTATGTTTCAATATAAGGGTGTTATTAATGGTATATTAGATTCGGTAAGTTTGGGTTCTTTTAAAATTGATTGGCTTGGTAGAAGCCTTCCTGCTTTTAATGTTCTTATTTTTATGATTGTTTGGAAAGAGCTGGGATTGGGTGTAATTATAATGCTTGCTAGATTATTATCTTTAGATGTGAGTTTAATGGAGGCTGGGGAATTAGATGGCTGTAATTGGTGGGGAGTCTTAACTAGAATCATTATTCCTCAAATAAAAGAAGTTATTTTTTTCTATACGATTTTAACTACAATAACTATTTTTACATGGTTATTTAATTATGTTTATGTATTAACAAAAGGAGGCCCTGGAAATGCTACCAATATTCTTGAACTCTATATTTATAATCAAGGAATTATGTATCATAACAAGGGTGTAAGTAGTGCTGTTGCAGTAATACTTCTAATGATAGTTGTAATTGTAATGTTAATTCCTCAATTAAGTTTCTTTAGAAATAAGAAAGGCTCAATTTAAAGTGAAAATCCAACTAAAAATAATATTTAGTAATATTCTTAAACATTTGATTTTTATTTCAATAGGTTTAATAACACTATTTCCCATTTATTTCATAATATCTACTACTTTAAAAGATAAAAAAGAATATTTAATAAATAAAATAGGGCTTCCAAGTAGTGTTACTCTAACTAATATTAAGGAGTTAATTCAAAATAATGATTTTCCTATATGGTTTATGAATAGTACTGTTATTACATTAATAGTAGTTTTAGTCGGTACTTTTATTTGTTGTCTTGCATCATTTGGGTTAGCCAGATTTAATTTTAAATTTAAACTATCAATTATTAGATTGATAATTTCCTTAATGGTAATACCTCCAATTATCGCCCTGATACCGTTATTTGAATTTTTCGTTAAGATTAAATTAGTTAATAATTATTTTGGTGCTATCTTTGTTTATTTAGGATTTATAATTCCTTTTACTGTTTATCTTATATATAGTTTTTTTATTACAATTCCCAGAGAATTAGTTGAGGCTGCGACAATAGATGGATGTGGCAATTTTTTTATCCTTTTCAAAATATATCTGCCGCTATCTTTGCCTGTAATTATTACAACAATGGTGGTAAATGCATCATGGGTATGGAATGATTTATTAATTGCTATGACATTTTTACAGAGTAAAAAATTGAGAACCCTAATGGCTGGTTTTATAACTTTTAGATCTAGAACTAATATTGATATACCCTTAACAACGTCTGGATTATTTGTTGCAACGATTCCTATAGTATTATTATTTTTAATAAGCCAGAAATTTTTTACTAAAGGAATTATGTCAGGAATTGAAAAATAATAAATTTAGTGAATATAAAAAAATGATATATATTTTAAAAATTAATAAGAACAGTATTAAATAAAAGGAGGTGAAAATTAAACCAGTTCGGAAATTATTTTAAAGAAGGGGGGGGTGACTTTATTAAAAATAGAGATTTACTCAAGCGCATATAGTAAGATTTTACTCTTAACTAAAGTAAATATACAAGATTTATTATTTCAGAAATTGAATAGAAATCAAGAAAAAGGAAGTATGAAATGAAAAAAGCAATAAGAATAATGTTGTTGCCAGTAGTTATAGTGTTTATTCTAAGCATGATTGCAGTTTTTTCATTTGCTGGCTGTAAAACTAAGGAGGAAGTTGAAGAGACTGCAGAAGAAACTACTGCAGAAGAAGTTGCCGAGCCCATTACATTGGTTGTTTGGTTTGGTAGCGAATGGGATGCACCTGGATTAGCAGAATATATGGAAACAATTGCTGGTATATATGAGGAAAGAAATCCAGGAATAACGGTTGAAGTCAAACCACAAACTCAAGATACTGTTGTTTCTGAATTTCAAGCAGCAGTTGCAGCAAAAGATCCTAACATAGGCCCAGATATTCAGTATATCTGGGATGGAATCTGGACATTAGAACATGCATGGGCTGGTAATTTGGCTCCTCTAGATGAGTATATTCCTGAATCAGAACTTTCTACTATGTTAGCAGGTAATTACCTGTGGGATGGAAAAACCTGGGCTGTAGGGTTTGTTCAAGCTAATCCCAATATTTTCTATAATAAAGAATATTTTGCACAAGTAGGAGTAGATAGTCCACCAGAGACTTGGGATGAATTTATGGAATTATGTAAAAAATTGAAGGATGCTGGAATTACTCCTTTCGGATGGGGGCTTAGAGATGGATGGGGGAATGGATGGTTTCCTTCAATGTTTGGGTATTCTTACATAGATTCAATGGAGGATATACTTAGGCTATGTGCAGATGGTACTTGGGTAGAACAAAAATGGATTGATTGTTTTCAATATATTGATGATATGAGAAAGCTTGGTTATTTCAATGAAGATGCTGCATCAGTGGATTTCTTGCAAGGATGGGATCTTTTTGCAAAAGGTGATGTAGCGATGGCAATAGCTACTGACGCAATTGTTAATAGTTGGGTTGAAATTATGGGAGTTGATGCTTTTGATATCATGCCACATACACCTATTATGGGGCAAGGTAAGTTAGGAGATAGATATGCTGCAAACATTAATGCCTTTGCAATACCTTCATGGTCTGCTCATAAGCAAGAAGCAGCAGATTTTCTAGTATATATGCATACAACTGAAATGTTAGAACTATTTTATGAAATGACTAAAGTAATACCTCCAGATACAAAATTCGATCCTTCTTTGATTGAGTATCCTCAGCAAGAAACTATATATCAGTGTTTGATTTCAGGGGAAAAACCATACACTTTATGGATGGAAAATTTCTATCCATCACAGTTAAATCTGGAAGGGTGGTACCCAGCTTTTCAGAAAATGTGGATGGATGAACTGGATTCTAAGGGTGTCTTAGAATATGCTCAAAATGTCTTAGAAAAATGGAGAGATCAAAATCCACAACAGGTGGAAATTTATAGAAATTGGGAACTTGCTCCAGGTTTATAATTTATAATCCAAATACTCTATCCCATTATTTTAAATAATGGGATAGAGTATTTGATTAATACAGAAAGGAAAATTAGTTGAAAAAATTTGATTAGATTTTTATGATACAAAATTTGATAAATCTCCGTATAATAGGGATCTTAAATATTATGCTAAAATAAATTTTATGGAGATAAAAAAATTATTTAATCTTTGATATAATAATTATTTTATTGAAGGAAAGTTGGAATTTATTAAAGAAAAAGAATGTATAAATTTAAAAGTAGAAATTATTATTTAAAATATATTAAAAACATTAATTTTATATGAAAGAAGTCTAAGGAACCCCATTTTCGTTTTCTTGGTTAATTTAAGAGAAATGAGAAATATAAATTCTTTAGTGCTAATAGGTTAGGAAAGGAGAATGATTTGTTAAATATAGAGACTTTTTTTAATACATCTTATGGAAGGAATCTTGCCGAAGAACTTAATATAATTGCGCCATCACCATATTTGGTAGTAACAGATGAAAATCTATTGCGATTAATTGAGAATACTTTAGTAAATAATCAAAATCATATTTATTTAACCAAGTCAATGGATCTTGATATATTAACACAAGATGAAAAATCATTACCAGATATTGAATGTGTAATTGGAGTTGGAGGTGGTGTTGCTCATGATATTGCTAAGTTTTTTGCATGGAAAAGAAATTTAAGACTTTTCCAATTGCCAACAAGTATTGCTACAGCTGCTGTTTTTAGTCATAGAGTAGGTGTTAGAGAAAAAGGATTAGTTAAGTATATTGGTTGGACAGTACCAGAAGTTATATATGTTGATTATGATTTAATACGAACTGCTCCCGTTCATATTAATAGAGCAGGAATTGGAGATATTTTTAGTATGCACGATGCCCTTTATGATTGGAAATATTCAGCCTTAAGAGAAACTGAAAAAAGATGGCCCTGGGATGAAGAAATTGCATTTGCAGCTAGAGAAAAACTTTTAGAGGTAAGAAATAATACAATTGAAGTAAATAAAGTTTCAGATTCTGGTATTAGGCTTGTAATGGAGACATATAGATGGGAATGTGCTGTCTATCATGGCAATGGTTGGAATTGTCGTTTTTTAGAAGGAGCAGATCATTTTTTTTATTATGCCCTAGAGTACATAACAGGTAAAAAATTCATTCATGGAGAACCGGTATGTTTGGGAATAATTCTTATGTCATTTTTAACAGATAATGATCCTGAAGGTATACTAAAAGATATAAAAAATGTAGGTGTAAGAATTCATCCGGATAATTGGGGTGTAAGCAAAGAAAATGTAATTGAAGCTTTTCTTATTGCGTCAGATCATTCGAAAAAATTGGGTTACTGGTCAACAATTTTGGATGAAAAAAAACCATCAAAATCTTTTGTTGAAAATGTTTTAAAAAGAATATAAATTATTTAGTTTTACCGTTCATCAATCTTTAGTCCAGGTTTTAAGATAGTATCAAGGCTAGATTATTAATATTTAGCTTATGCCAGCTTTTAGTGGGGGAAGTTAGGGAATATGGAAATGGAATAGAGATTGAAGGATAGTTTTAATTAGATGTAACAAATATTAGTATTGTGACTTTTACACTGCTGTCTTGAAGCGGGGTAAAAGGATTAAAAAAATGAAAGATGAAATAAAAAAAGATAGTCCAAATCCGATATACAAGCAGCTAAAGAATATAATAATTAAAGACATTAAATCAAGATCCTTAAAACCTGATACTAAAATATATTCCGAAAGGACATATTCAAAAAATTTTGGAATAAGCAGGATAACTGTCAGGCAAGCAATTAACGAGTTAGTGCATGAGAAACAACTAATAAGAATAGTTGGAAAGGGTACATTCATTACCAGCCCTGACAGAAGTACTGAATTCACCCAATTGATCAGTTTTACCGATGACATGAAAAAAAGGGGGCTCAACTCAAAAAGTAAGATCATAGAATTTAAGTTGGATGAACCAGATAGAAAAATAAGTGAAATATTGCAGATCAGCAGCAAGGAAAAGGTATTTAATTTAAAGAGGATAAGATTTGGTGATGGAAAACCAATGGCAATTCAGGAAAGTTATATAATCTCGAAATATTGTACTGGTCTATTAGATTATGACTTTTCAAAGGAATCTCTATATAGAGTGCTGCGAAATGATTTCAATTTGAAACTATCCTATGCGAGCAATATTTTAAAGACAAGAATTTCAAAAAAAGAGGAATCGGATATTTTTAAACTCAAAAATAAAATTTCTGTTTTTATTCTGGAATATATATCTTTTCTTAAAAATGGAAGACCTATTGAATGCGGTACATCAATATACAGGGGAGATAAATATACTTTCTATAATATTGCCGTTGAAGCAGAGAATTGATGATATTTGCTACTTTAATAATCTATAAGAAATATATAAAAATCTCTAAAATAAAATGAAAATAAAAATTGGGGCATCATTAGCATGTGCAAATCAACTTAAACTTTTTGATGATATAAGTATGTTAGTAAATTCTGGTGTTGATTTCCTTCATATAGATATAATGGATGGAGTATATGTTAATAACTACTGTTTTGGAACCCAGATATTTAGAGAAATTAAAGAACATTTCAAAAATATAGAAATTGAAACGCATCTTATGGTTATTGATCCCTATAAGAAAATAGATTTTTTTCCATCCGATTGTATCGATAAAATATCATTTCACATTGAATCTTGCCCTAACCCTATTCAGACGATTTCAAAAATAAAAAGTATGGGGATGGAAAGTGGGATAGCAATCAATGCCGCAACAAATGAAATATTAATTGATTATCTATATGATCACTTTGATTATATCCTGCTTATGGCTGTGGAGGCAGGATTTTCCGGACAGGATTTTATAGATTCGATTTTTGGAAAAACAAAAAGAATAAGGCAGGAGCTTCAAAGAAGGAACATGGATAAGGATATCTATGTGGATGGACATATAGATAGAAATACGATTAAAACTCTCTATAAGGCAGGAGCAAATGCTTTTATCGGTGGTTCTTCTGGCCTATTTAAAAAAAACTCAAGTCTTAAATTAAATATCACAAGATTAAAAAAAAGTATTTATATATAATAAATCTTTCAACTGAGTAGATCATAATATCTGATATAGTTAAGTTTACACTATAGATTTAGTAAAAGATATTATTAAATAAATTTATATTAGAAAATGGTGTTGAAATAAAGATATAAAAATCTTAATAAAACATAATAAAGTATAAATTATGAATTCAAAATAGTGAATTATAGAAGTATTAGAATGTAAAGTTCCAGATAGAGTTTCAATTGTTTTTGGGGCAATTCCTGGAACTATAATCTCTTAGATAGCATATGCTAAATTAAGAAAACTTAAGAAATAAAATAGGATAAAAAGTAATAAGGAAAGGTATATTATGGCAAAATATCAAGATCTGGCAGACTCCATCATAAGAGGAGATAATGTAAAAAGTAAGGAAATAGCACAAAAACTAGTAGATTGTGGAGTATCCGCAGTAGATATTTTAAATAATGGGCTTGTACCTGGTATGGATGTGGTTGGAAAGAATTTTAAAGCTAACGAGATGTACATACCTGAGGTACTTATTGCTGCAAGAGCTATGCATGCTGCAATGGATGTTATAAAACCTCTTCTTACAGAGTCAGGCGCAGACACCAAAGGTAAAGTAATAATAGGTACGGTACAGGGAGACCTGCATGATATTGGTAAAAACCTTGTGGGTATGATGCTTGAGGGAGGAGGATATACTGTGATTGATCTGGGAGTGGATATTGCCCCGGAGAAGTTTATCCAGGAAATTAAAAAAAACGGTGTCAAGCTAATAGGACTATCAGCTCTTCTTACAACTACTATGCCAGGCATGAAAGATGTAATAGATGCCTTAAAGGCTGATAAGGATACCTCGGGTGTAAAGGTTATGGTAGGTGGAGCACCATTAACCCAGGAATATGCAGATTCTATTGGAGCGGATGGTTATGCCCCTGATGCTTCTAGTGCAGTTGATCTGGCTAATGAGCTTTTAAGTTAGTTTAACTATTACCTTTAAATTTGTCACAGTTTCTTTGGGCTATTAAATGACAAATCTTGTGAATTGATAATAATGAGCAGTAATCTATTTTCGGATTTGACTATTTTTTGAGGGTCCCCAAAGGTTCACTACACTAGAATATTAAAATTATTAATTAATTTATCTTCTACTGATGCAATTTTCCCTTGGACATAAGTCACAGGAGACTCTTGTCTTATCTATCTTATCAATAGGACCAAACCCATAAACTCCTGATATGGACTTGAATGGAACCATAAGATAACTTTTATTAAGTTCAACACCAATTTTGTTTCCGTCAATCAAGGCAAATATTTCTCTCTGTTCTTCAATTGTCCACTTGTATTGACCTGGTGAATACATACAAGTTGAAGCCCAGCCCTGTTTTCTCAGGCCATCTTTTTTAACAATCATTCCTACATGTTCTACGAGAATTGTCAACAGTTCCGTTGTTATTGCATTCATTATTACTGTTGAAAGAATATCTCCGCTGTCGCTTTCATTTCTTATAATCTTATCTACCATGCCACCAAGGGTAGCTATAAAAATAGTTGAAGTTACAGATCCTTTAAGTATTTTTGAGATATTTGGTCCGTTAAAAACATTGCCGGTCTTAAAGTAAACAGAATTATCAATTACTTTTTCTATTTCAAAATTTGAATAAATTGCTTTTGGGCCAATACTATCAATACAGATTTCTCTTTTACCACTTAACAATTTTTCAAGTTGGGGATTTAACCTACCACCCATTAATTTTATTAGAAAATTCTTTCCTATTTCTTCAGGGATTTCCAGTTTTATATTTTCTGAAATTATCATGGTATCATTACTTAATCATATTTTTATTAGCGATTTTTATAATAACTCTTCCTTTGTCTTTTTGCTTGTCTTTGTTTAAAACAATTGATATTTTCTTCTTTAGAACAGCTAACTTTATCGGATCTACCTCCAACAATTATATTTCCACAACTTTCGCAAAATCTTATATTCATATTTTCTGATATATCATTGTAAAACTGCCACCAGAAATAACCTAGCCAACTATATATTCTTTTTATTTTAATCCTATCAAAATATAACTGCTCAAATTTACTTAAACTAAAAAGTTCTTTTAAACTCGTTGCTTCAATACCATACCTATATTCAACATCTATAAGCATCGCATTTGTATTTTCTATAAGTCTTGGAAGAACAAATGCTTTTCCTATGGTAGTCTCTGCATTTCCAACAAATACATTTAACCAGTTAGTAGCTTTTAGGATAGCTTTTTGTTTTTCCGGTCCACCTTTTCCCATAAGCCTAATTAGATTTCTCATATGAGCATTGTGATACATTAAATCAATACTACCCCCATCGGGGAAAATAGAGTCAAACGGTTCAGGCCATTTTAGCCATACATTTATTGCTTTGCCTTCTGGTTTTTTTTCTGAAGAAACAACATTAACTATTTTGTCTTTTTTGTCAATATTATATTTAATTTTTTCAAATCTTAATTTTCCATAAAGTCTTTTACTTTCAACTTCAGGAGATATAGTTTTTGGCGTATCGCTTTCTGGCGATGGCCACCTTGTATTAAATGTATGTTCATTTATTTTAACATCAGTAATTGGCACCATAGGTCCAGGGATTACTTTTATTTTTTTCCAGTCATAATGAGAAAATTTATTATCCTTAATAACAGGCATATTAATTTCTATAAATTCAGAACCTGGATATTGTTCTGGGTACGTTTCTAACCACTTTTTATACAAGCTTTCCTTGATTATATTTTTACCCCCTACATCAGTAAATGGAGGATAAATCCTATCTTGTTCATCAATATGGTAAATTGAAAGCATATTTAGATTGTCTGATGGTATTGCTGCATTAATAAAAATAAAATTATCAATTGTGTCTTCCCACCTTATTACCTCTTTAATACCTGGTATAAGCCAAATTGTATCCTCGTTTTTCCACTCGTTATATGCCCTCTCAAGATCAAGATTAAATTCTCCGAATAGGCTCTTGTAAAATAGCGGGGACCAGATTTGTACTGGTAGTTTATTATGCATAAAACCTCACAGTATATCTAACATGATAAGTAATTATTCTAATTATTATAAAGTATTTCCATAACAATAGAAATAGTTAAAAGAAAAGACAACATGACTGAAAGCAAAAAAATAAATGTAATATATATCAATGCATCAGATCTTAAACCATCTGCCTATAATCCGAGGATATGGAATAAGGTTGCGCTAGAAAAGCTAACCGAAAGCATAAAAAGATTCGGCCTAGTCGACCCCCTTATGGTAAATAGTGCCCCAAACAGAAAGAATGTCCTGATCGGTGGTCATTTTAGGCTGGAAGTTGCAAGAAGGCTTGGTATTAAAATCGTTCCAGTTGTTTATGTAAATATACCCGACATAAAAAAGGAGCAAGAACTCAATCTTCGGTTAAACAGAAATACTGGGGAATGGGACTACGACCTCTTAAAATCTTTTGACGTAGATCTACTCTTAGATGTCGGATTTGATAATTCTGACTTAGAAGCAATTTGGGATGAGAACCTCTCAGTTGAAGATGATGAATTCAATGTGCAGGATGAACTTTTAAAAATAAAGGAAGTTAAAACAAAACCCGGAGATATTTATAAATTAGGCTCTCATATTCTTGGATGTGGTGATGCACTTGACGCCAATTTTATAGATAGGCTTATAGGTAAACCACGAATAGACATGATATATCTTGACCCTCCATACAACATTTCCCTTGATTATGACAAAGGAATTGGTAGCAGAGCAAAATATGGTGGCAGTCTTACTAAAGATAATAAGACAGATAGCCAGTATAGGGATTTTTTAACCAGTGCCATAAGTAATGCACTGGGAAAGATTAAAAAAGATACCCATGTATTCTGCTACTGTGACGAATCCTATATCGGAATGCTTCAGGATATATACAAAAGTCTTGGAATAGATAACAAAAGAGTATGCCTCTGGATTAAAAACAATCAGAATACTACACCTCAGGTAGCATTTAACAAGGCATATGAAGCCTGCGTGTACGGCACTATAGGAAACCCCTATCTATCAGATAAACTAACCAATCTAACTGAAGTTTTAAATAAGGAGGTAGAAACAGGAAATAGAATGATTGATGATATCTATGATATTTTTAATATTTGGTTAGCTAGAAGGGTAACCACTAAGTATAATGGCAACTGCAAAGCTATAAGAGTTAGAGAAGAAGAAGTATTAGATCAGGTAAAAGCTATACTAAGAAGTCTAGTTATCCCTGAAAATATTTTAAAAGAAATGGTCTCACATCTTAAAAAGAGTAATGAAAGTAAGGAAGAATTTCTAAAGGCTGAAGAAAAGGCAATACATAACGAATACAATAAAATTCAATCAAAGCTTAAAATACTACTGAACGTATTGCTAAATGAGAGTATTACTCAAGATGAATATGATGAAAACGCATATGAATTAAAACAAAGGCGGTATGAATTAACCGACAGATTAAGCAGGATAACAAAAGCTGATGAAGAATACTCAATTACGCTTATTTCCTTACTAAATATATGTTCTAGGGCACCTGAATTATTTGAAAGTTCGAAAGTTGAGCAAAAAAGAGCCCTTATTAATTTTTTACTTTCGAACTTACAACTTAGAGGCAAAAAATTAGAATATACCTTAAAAAACCCTTTGATGTACTGGTAAATTTGGATTATTGTTCTGGATGGCTGGGGAGGGAGGATTCGAACTAAATACTATTTCCACTTTTTCTCTTCTTAAGAGGTTACCACTTTTTATGGAAGCTGATTGCGGCTTCCATAAGAATATAAACTGATCTGGTTGCTAATTGGGGATTGTTAATTACATTTGACACTTAAAATCTTCTTTTATAAAATTTATCCTTACTTTAAAAATAATAAAAATTAATTATAATTACTCTTACTGGTAATGTGTGTGTAAAGTTCTAGTGGCGGTGTAGCTCAGTGGTTAGAGCACACGGTTCATAACCGTGGGGCCATTGGTTCAAATCCAATCACCGCTACCAATTTTATGGAATTCAATATAAAGAAAGGAAACTCTTATGGCTAAAGAAAAATTTGAAAGAACAAAGCCTC
>CAYPYW010000041.1:0-15590 GCA_964415365.1 uncultured Actinomycetota bacterium
TTTTATATGAAGCAACGATACCGTTTCATATAGATTTTAAATAAAGCAATTCGTTATGTTGACTTAAACTGATGCTATAGTTAAAATAAAAACAATTAATGTTAATATTAGAAGTTACTTGATTTGTAAGTTAGTTTGCACAGATTGTAATAAGTATTATTAGCAATAAAAAGATAGTTTTATACAGTAAAAGATAATAATGGATTGATTTTGACTATAGATATTACGCTGCTGGTTTCACAGGTGCTAATGACAATTTTGGTAAATAATGTCTGAAGGCAGTTTAGAAATATACTTGATGTAAAATGTCTTTAGTATTGTGAATTTATATATTGGATATATAAGTTGCAGTTGTGGTATATAGATGTTGTATTTTAGCATTAATAATTATTAGGTAAATTTAATTTAAAACTAAATAGTGCAAATTAATTTATAAGTCGGGTAATTAACTCGGCTTTTTTATTTGGAAGGAAGGTTTATAAGATGGATTTGTTAGTAAAGATACTGGCATTGGGAATTGCAATAGTTGTGGGCTTTTTTGTAGGCTTCTTTTTTAGAAAATACATAATAGATTCCAAGCTAAGCTCAGCAGAGCAGAAAGCGAATCTAATGCTAAACAATGCTAAAAAAGAGGCTCAGACTGTTAAAAAAGAATTATTGTTAGAAGGCAAAGAGGAAGTTCAAAATTTAAAAACACATGCTGAGGAAGAGATTAAAAAACAGAGATTTGAACTCAAAAAGATGGAAGACAGATTGTTAAGCAGAGAGGACTCAATTGAAAAAAAGACTCATTATCTGGAAAAGAAAGAACAGGAAATAAATCAAAGAAAAGAAGAACTTGATGGTAAAAATAAAGAATTGGACGAAGTATTGAGTAAGGAAATACTGCGGCTTGAGGCCATTGCTGAGTTAACCAGAGAGGAAGCGAAGGCAATCCTGATTAAAAAAATAGAAGAAGAGGCAAGATATGAATCCGCTAAAGAGATCAGAAATATCGAGGCTAAATTGAAAGAAGAAGCAGATACTATGGCCAAGAAGATAATTTCTCAGGCTATACAAAGGTGTGCGCTGGACCATGTAAGTGAAACTACAGTGTCGGTGGTGAATTTACCCAATGATGAAATGAAGGGCAGGATAATAGGAAGAGAGGGGAGGAACATAAGAGTTTTTGAAAATCTCACCGGCATAAACATAATTGTAGATGATACTCCGGAAGCTGTAATATTATCTTCATTTGATCCGGTAAGGAGAGAAATTGCCAGAGTAACACTGGAGAATTTAATAATGGATGGAAGAATTCATCCTGCAAGAATTGAAGAAATGTATGAAAAGGCAAGTAAAATTATTAATAACGAGATCAAGGTGGAAGGAGAGCAGGCTGTTTTTGATGCAGGGATATCTGAATTAAATCCCGGGATTATGAAAGTACTTGGAAGGCTGAAATACAGGACCAGTTATGGCCAAAATGTATTGCTTCATTCAAAAGAAGTTGCTTATGTTGCAGGTGTAATTGCGGCCGAGCTGGGTATGAATGTTAAGAAAGCAAAGAGGGCCGGACTTCTGCATGATATCGGTAAGGCCTTAACTCATGATATAGAAGGATCGCATGCAATAATCGGGGCTGAACTGGCAAAAAGGCTAAATGAAGATGAAGAGATATACCATGCAATTGAATCACATCATAATGAAGTGGAAGCCAAATCAGTGCTGGATGTAATTATCCAGGCAGCAGACCAGATATCGGGTGGCAGACCGGGTGCCAGAAGAGAAACACTGGAAAGTTATGTTAAAAGACTGGAAAGTCTGGAAAAAATTGCTACCGAATTTAAGGGGATAGAAAAGGCTTACGCTATACAGGCTGGAAGGGAAATAAGAGTTATGGTCAAGCCGGAAGAGGTCAATGAAGAAATGTCCATTGTACTGGCTAAAGATATAGCAAGAGAAATAGAGAAGGAAATGGAGTACCCCGGGCAGATAAGAGTTACAGTAATAAGGGAAAGTAGAGCAGTTGAATATGCAAAATAATTCCGGTATAAAGAAACTTCTGTCTGAGTTAAAAATAAAGGATTCACTTAATATTGAAGAAGATTTAGGGGATGGATATGTCAGGTTAAAGATTTCCGAAGCTGAAAGGAGGCAGGCTCTTCAGGATATAAATTGCGTTGAAGATATAATAGTGGAATTGCTCCGAAACAGCAGAGACGCAGACAGTAGGAATATCTTTATCGGAACAAAAAAAATTGAAGATAAAAGAAGAAAAATATATTTTGTAGACGATGGCAATGGTATTCCTCCCAATCTACAAAATCTTATTTTTGAGTCAAGAGTAACTTCAAAACTGGAAAACGGAATAAAGGACCCTTACGGATTTCACGGCCGGGGAATGGCATTATTTTCAATAAAATTGAATGTCGATGATATAGCCATAGTTTTTTCCGAAAAATCAAAAGGTGCTTCATTTTATGTAGATGTTGATCTGCTGAAAATTCCTGAAAAAAAGGACCAGTCGATATTACCGCAGATAATTAAAATGGATGGTGATTTGAGCATTATTGGCGGTGTCAATAATATAATAAAAACTATAATTGAGTTCCAGCTTCAGAACAAGGATATTAATTTTTTTTATGGAAGCCCAACCCAGATACTTACTACTATGAGAGAAGTTTTGAGAAAAGATGGCAGGCAGGATAATTATCCTAAGTTTGACGAGTGGGATAAATTAAGTGAATTCATACAAAAAGATAATATAAAGGTAACTGAAATTCCAATACTCACTGATAATTACAATCTGATGGAAATTATCTCTAAAAAAATATTTAATATGGATATATCCCAGAGGGGTATTCAGAGAATTATATATAATGAAATAAAAGCACTGGAACCCCTTAAAATTGACCCTGGTAATAACTTAAGGGAGCAAAAAATCAGTGGTTTAGATGAAGATAAAACAAGTAAAAAGCCGGATGAGAGATTAATACTTTATGATGAATCCAAATTAGCCAGTAGGTTTAAAGATGAAGAGATAAGATGTATAATTAAAACCGTAGAAGATAAGATTAAAGAATTAGGCGATAAATATTTTATTACTGTCGGAGAAAACATAGAATATAAGAAGGCAAATAATATTATAAAACTATCGATTGAATTGAAGCAAAAAGAATAAAAATTAAAATAGCAAGAATAATAATATGGATAATAATATTAAATTGCTTAAAGTTTCTTCAAAGACAAAACCCAATTCAGTAGCAGGCGCAATAGCAGGGATGATCAGAAGCAACAGCAGAGTTCAAATTCAGACCATAGGTGCAGGAGCATTGAACCAGGCTGTAAAAGGCATCGCCATAGCCAGAGGATTTATAGCCCCTACAGGCCAGGAATTAATATGTATACCTTATTTTAAGGATATAGAAGTCAATGGGGAAGTAAAGACTGCTATTGTTCTTACTATTGAATCCAAATGAGACTACTCAGTTGTCAATCAACCAGCCTTTTTAAATTTACTTACATCATTTTTAAGTGAGGATATTCATATTTCATGAAAGTGTATATTGAAACTTTTGGATGCCAGATGAACGAAAGTGATTCGGAAAGAATCCTGTACCTGCTTGAAAATGCGGATTATGAGAGAACCAACGATATCATGGCCTCGGATCTTATTGTGCTTAATACCTGCACCGTAAGAGAAAAAGCAAAAAACAGGTTATATGGCCATATAGGAAGTTTGAAAAAAATAAAAAACGGAAAAAAGGATACTTTAATCTGTATCGGAGGTTGTGCAGCTCAGGACTTGAAGGAAAAAATAATTAAAGATTTTCCTTATGTGGATATTGTTTTTGGTACTCACAATATACCTGAGCTCCCTGAACTTATAGACAGGTGGATTCTAGCCAAAAAGAGTATATGTTCCATTAAAAACAGCGGTTTTGATGATGATATTTTTAGAGTGAAAAGAGAACAGAATTTTAAGGCATTTGTACCCATAACCATTGGATGTGATAATTATTGTTCATATTGCATAGTCCCTATGGTAAGAGGAAACGAAAAATCTATTGAAGCGGAGAAAATTATAAACAATATTGGAGGACTGGTGTCTCAGGGAGTGGTTGAAGTAACCCTTCTTGGGCAGAATGTTAACTCTTACGGAAAGAATCTTAAGAAACCATGTACTTTTTTAGAACTGCTTGAGAAGGTATCAAATATAAGAGGGCTTAAAAGAATCAGGTTTATAACTTCTCATCCCAAAGACTTCTCTAATGGTCTTGTAGATATCATTAAGAATAGAGATAATGTTGCAAAACATATTCATCTTCCCTTACAGGCAGGGTCGAATAAGATTTTAAAAGAAATGAATAGAAATTATACCAGGGAGGACTATCTTAATATTATAGAAAATATAAAGAAAAAAATCCCTGATTGTGCTGTTACTACTGATATCATTGTTGGTTTCCCGGGAGAGGAGAGAGAAGATTTTCTGCAGACCCTGGATATGTTAAAAAAGATAAAATTCAACAGGGCATTTACCTTTATATATTCTCCAAGGACAGGAACTAAAGCAGCAGAGATGAGAGATTATGTTCCTCTGAATGAAAAGAAAAAATGGTTTAAAGAATTACTTGAAACTCAAAATACAATTTCTTACCAGGAAAATAAAAAGCTTGTGGGTAAGAAGTTTGAAGTGCTAGTTGAAGGAAATAGTGCTAAAGACGGTATTCTGCTGGAGGGCAGGATGGAAAACAACACTATTGTAAATTTTGAAGGAGACAGCAGTCTTATCGGCAAGATTGTTACTGTTATCATAACTGACGCTAAAACATTTTATGTTATGGGAAAGCTGATTCCTTAGAAAAATTTTCAAAACAGTATAATCAAAATGGAAACTATAAGAAATTCTGAACTGAAATCTTTCAAAATCAAATTAAAGAGTAATCATATTGATTTAGATGGACTGATTAAAAAGTTAGCAAGCTTAAGAAAAGTTGTTGTTATTTGTGGGCCAACTTGTACTGGCAAGAGTAGAGTCGGAGTCATTGTGGCAAAATTACTCAATACGGATATTATCTCTGTGGATTCAATACAGGTTTACAAAGGTATGGATATCGGAACTGATAAATATAAGCTGGAAGGTCATGGAATAAAACAATATATGACTGACATCTTCGATCCCGATCATAATTTGAGTATTATAGAATTTAAGGAAATATGCGACGATATAATTAGAAAATACTTCTTTTTTAAAGAGAAAATCCCTCTCCTTGTAGGAGGCTCGGGACTTTATATAAGGGGAATAATTAGCGGCATGGACCCAGTGCCAGATAAAAATGAAGAGATAAGAAGAAGGTTAAAAGAGGAGATAGAAAGCTACGGTATCAAGAAATACTATTTGAAACTAAAAAAGATTGACCCGGAGTATGCAAAAAAAATAAGCGAATGCGACCAGAGGAGAATAATAAGAGCACTGGAAGTTTATGAGACTACCGGTCTTTCTTTTTCCAGTCTCCAGAGTGTCTGGAAAAATAAAAAATCAACTTGCGAAGCCATTTTTATAGGACTCATGATGGAAAGAACAGCGCTATACAGACGCATTGATGAAAGAGTGGAAGAGATGTTCAAAAAAGGACTGGTAGAAGAAGTAAGAAAACTGGTTGATAGGGGATATAAAAATTGCCGTAGTGTCTTGCAAGCAGTCGGATACAAGGAGGTATTAAAATATTTAAGTGGAGAAGTAACTCTTGAGAACTGTGTTGCCGAAGTTAAGATGAACACCAGAAGACTGGCTAAAAAACAGGCGACCTGGTTTAACTCTGAGCCTAAAATTAATTGGATAAGAGTAGATAATTATGATAACATTTTTAACCTAACCAGAGATATTTTTGAAATAATACAGAAAAGTATTGGAAATGAGTGGAATTAAATTTTCAAAACTGAACGGCCAGGGTAATGATTTTATAATAATAAATGCAATCGTAGATCGTATAAAATTTTCCAGGGGCCAGATAGCCAAAATGTGTAACAGAAATTTTGGTATCGGGGCAGACGGCTTGATTGTCATCAGGCCATCAGAAGTATCTGATTTAAAGATGGAATATTATAACCGGGACGGCTCAATTGCAGAGATGTGCGGAAATGGTATAAGATGCATGGCAAGATTTGCCTATGAAAATAATCTAATAGACAAAGGAAACAAAAATGTTGATATTGAAACGCTGGCAGGAATAAAAAAAATATTTCTGAATGTGGAGAATAATAAGGTTGGAAATATAAAAGTCGGTATGGGCAGTCCTGAATTTAAGCCTGGAAATATTCCTGTAAATATAGATAACTGTGATGAGGTCTTTGACTATAAAATAAAAATTGATTCAAAAGATTTTCTTATTAACTGTGTTTCTATGGGCAATCCTCACTGTGTCATTTTTCTGGGAGACAATGAAAATCTGGACACTTTTCCGGTAGATAAATGGGGTCCCGGTCTGGAAAACCATAATATTTTTCCCAATAAAATAAACGTGGAATTCGTTCAAATCAAGAGCAGCAGAGAATTGAATATGAGAGTTTGGGAAAGGGGAGTAGGGGAAACGCTGGCATGCGGTACCGGCGCATGTGCTGCCAGAGTTTGTGCTATGAAATTAAAAAAGGTTAGAGAAAATAAAGTGACTGTCAATATGCCGGGAGGAAAACTGGATATTATCTGGGACTCATCCGACTCCACGGTTTATCTGGAAGGCAAGGTGGAATATAGTTTTGATGGCCAGTATTATTTGTAAAGTATAATTTTTAATCAGAGAGGAATGTAATGCAATTTGAAGAGTCTGAAAGATTAAAGTCTTTGCCCCCTTATTTATTTGCTGAGATTGATAAGATGATAAATAAGAAAAAAGAGGAAGGTCTGGATGTAATAAGTCTGGGTATAGGTGATCCTGATATACCTACATCAGAAGAAATTATCAAAACCCTATGCAAAGAAGCGAATAATCCGGAAAATCACAGATATCCTTCAAGTTATGGTTTAAAAGCTTTTAAAGAAGCAGTGTCCGGGTTTTACTCACAGAGATTTAATGTAACACTTAATCCGGACAGGGAAGTTATACCCCTTATGGGTTCAAAAGAGGGTATACCTGTCATAGCATATACTTATATAAATCCAGGCGACTATGCAATTATGACCGACCCTTCATATCTGGTATATAAAATAAGTACAATATTTGCGGGTGGTATACCATATACGATACCAATAAAAGAAGAGAATGATTTTTTGTTCAATGCAGAGGATATTGATCCGGAAGTAGCAAAGAAAGCGAGGATTTTATATATTAATTACCCTAACAATCCAACTTCGGCAACCTGTGATGTTAGTTTTTTTGAAAGAATAGTATCTTTTGCGGAAAAAAATAACATCATTGTCTGTCATGATAATGCTTACTCTGACACTTACTGGGGTGAAAATAAACCAGTTAGTTTCTTGAACGCCGAAGGTTCAAAGAATGTGGGAATAGAATTGAATTCACTTTCAAAAACTTTCAATATGACCGGATGGAGAATCGGGTACGCAGTGGGTAATGAGGAAATAATTGAGAGCCTGGGTAAATATAAGACCAATGTCGACTCCGGTGTTTTTAACGCTATTCAATATGCTGCTGTAAGAGCACTGGGTAGTTACAAGAAGCACACTGAGTATAACAATAAGATTTATAATAAAAGAAGAGAAATGGTTAGAGAAACTCTGAATGATGTTGGAATTGATTATTATAATTCCAATGCTACCATATATGTGTGGGCAAGGGTTCCGGAAGGATTTACATCTGGGTCATTTTCCGGAATGTTGCTGGAAAAGGCAAATGTGGTAGTAACTCCGGGCAGTGAATTCGGAAAGAATGGGGAAGGGTATATTAGAATTTCACTGACTATAGATGATAGAAGATTGGAGGAAGCTTTAAACAGGATAAGAAATGTTTTATAAAGTGATAATGATAGCAATATAATTTATGATAAAGGAAAAAGTTCTTTTAGTTTTTGTAAGTTTTGATAATTTTAAAAAAAATACTACAGAGAAAAAACCATCATACTGCCGGGCTTTCAACGAAAATGTAGAAGAATTAAAGAACTTGACTGTTAGCGCCGGTGCCGAAGTTGAAGAGGTATTATACTGCAAACAGGATAAGCCAAATCCTAAATATTTCATAGGTACCGGTAAGTTAGAGGAAGTAAAAAATATCGTAGTTAATAAAGGAATAGAGCTGGTTATTTTCGATGAGGAAATTACCCCTACCCAGCAGAGGAATCTTCAACTAAAGCTTGACACAAAGGTTCTGGATAGAACCGCACTGATTCTGGATATTTTTGCCCAGAGGGCACACAGTAGTGAGGGAAAATTGCAAGTAGAATTAGCTCAAATGAATTATCTTCTTCCCAGATTAACTGGCAAAGGAGTTGAGCTTTCCAGATTAGGTGGTGGAATCGGCACCAGAGGTCCTGGTGAGACCAAGCTTGAGGTCGACAGGAGAAAAATAAGGAAGAGAATCAGCCAGCTCGAAAAGAAAATACACCAAATAGGCATACAGAGAGATACACAAAGAAAAAAGAGAGAAGAAAGAGATGTATTTCAAATAGCACTGGTAGGGTATGCTAATAGTGGTAAAACCACACTTCTTAATTCTATTACTGATTCAGATGCTTATGTAGAAGACCGGCTTTTTTCTACTCTTGATTCAACCACAAGGAAAATAAAAACATATTTCAGTTCAGAGGTTCTGATCTCAGACACAGTAGGATTTATAGAAAAATTGCCCCATCAGTTAATAGCATCCTTTAAGTCTACCCTGGAAGAAGTTAATAGATCAGATTTATTGCTGCTTATTGCTGATGTAAGCAAACCTGATTTTGAGAATAATATTTACAGCGTAAGAGAGGTATTGAAAGAAATCGATGCAGGTAAGAAGCCTATTATGCTGGTTTTTAACAAAATAGATAAATTAGGCAGTGAGGAACTTAAAAGTTTAAAAATAAAATATAAAGACGCAGTATTTATATCTGCTTTAAAAAGAAGTGGTTTCTCTGAGCTATATTCCAGGATAAAGGAAGTAATTGAAAGGAACTATTTAAACATAGTTGTTAAAATTCCCTATAATGAGAATAAACTTTTTTCTTTCATCTATAATAACTGTCAGGTTCTGAAACGCAGAAATCTCGAGGACAGCGCTATATTGAATTTGTACGTTAATTCAAGATATTGTTCTGTATTATCCCGATACATATACAGAAGAAGAGAGAGTAGGGAAGCCAATGTTGTTTAAAAATATTTTCTAATTACTCCTATTACTTTTCCAAGTATTTTCACATCGTCTACTACAATTGGCTCCATATAATCATTTTCAGGCATTAATTTTATCTTCTTATCAGTCTTAAAAAATCTTTTTACTGTGGCTTCATCTTCCAGCAAAGCTACGATTATTTCCCCGTTTATGGCATTATCCTGTTTCCTTACCACGATATAATCCCTGTCCAGTATACCTGCATTAACCATACTATCTCCTCTTACATGAAGAATGAATACTTCTTTTTTTCCTTTCACAAAATCAGATGTAAGAGGAAAATAATCTTCAATGTTTTCATCTGCTAAAATAGGTCTTCCGGCTCTTATATTTCCGACTACGGGAATATACACCAGATTATTAAATCCATGATCGACTGTTTCGTCTTCCTGCCTTGGCAGAAGGGAAATGGCACGTGGTTTAGATGGATTTCTTTTAAGATACCCCTTTGCTTCAAGTTTTTTTAAATGGGAGTGTACTGTTGCTGAGGAGCTGAGATTAACTGCTTTGGCTATTTCTCTTACAGAGGGCGGATACCCGGATTCTTTTATCTTCTTATTGATAAACTTTAGTATTCTTTCCTGTCTGGCACTGATATTCTCATCCATGATTTATTAGAATAAATAATGTTATTATTTAATTTTCATCATTTGGGCAATTATAGCAAAAAAGTAAATTAAAGGCAAACATAAGTTCGCCTTTAATAATTCTGATTATTTATTCTTCTTCTTTCTTAATCCAGGTCATCATTTTTCGGAGCTCTTTACCGACTTTTTCTATAAGGTGATTTTCTTCCTCTTTTTTGATTGCATTATATACCGGCCTGCCAGCTTCATTTTCCAGTATCCATTCTCTGGCAAAAGCGCCACTCTGGATATCTTTCAGTATTTTTTTCATATTTTTTCTTGTCTCGCTGGTAATAACCTCCTTGCCTTTTACCATGTCACCATATTCTGCGGTATCACTTATAGAGTATCTCATCCAGGATATCCCGCCTTCATATATCATATCTACTATTAACTTCAATTCATTTAATACCTCAAAATATGCAATCTCCGGCTGGTATCCGGCTTCAACCAGTGTTTCAAATCCGGCTCTTATAAGCTCGGTTGTGCCCCCGCAGAGGACGGCCTGCTCTCCGAAAAGATCTGTTTCTGTTTCTTCTTTGAAAGTTGTGGTAATTATTCCTACCCTTCCGGCACCCAGCGCTTTTGCATAGGCAAGGCAATATTGCTTGGCCTTTTTTGAGTAGTCCTGATAGACGGCAATGATTACCGGAACTCCGCTGTTTTCTGTATACATTCTCCTTACAATATGGCCGGGTCCCTTGGGAGCAATCATTATAACATCAATATCTTCCCTGGGGATAATTTGATTGAAATGAATATTAAAGCCATGGGCAAAGCAGAGTATATTTCCTTTATCAAGGTTTGGTTCTATATATTTATAATAGATCTTTTTCTGCAAGTTATCGGGTACTAAAATCATTATAATATCAGCCATTTTTGAAGCACTGTCGGTAGTGTAAACTTCAAAACCTTTTTCTTTGGCCATGTTCCATGGTTTGCCTCCTTCAATTTCACCTACAATCACGTCCATTCCGCTGTCTCTTAAGTTCTGAGCATGTGCATGTCCCTGGCTACCGTATCCGATTATCGCTATTTTCTTTCCTTTTAATACATTCATATCAATATCTTTGTCATAATGAATTTCTGCCATAATTCCTCCTCTTTGTATTTATTGTCTAAATTAATCATAGTCGGGTAGGGGACTGTGTAAATGATTTATTTTATATTCTAACAAATAACTAAAAAAAGTTATATAAAAATTGAATAATACCTGGGAAAATTTAGAAATTTTTAATTTTCTATTGACACAAACATATGTTCGGTAGTATTATTGTGACGAACATATGTTTGCTTAGAAAAAATAGTGAAGAATATCATCGATTAGACAAATTAGTAGGGAGGCAAGAAGAGTTGAAAATGATTAGGATAAATGTAAAAAAGATATTTTTATATATTCTTATAATAATCGTAGTATTTCTGGTCATAACTGCATTCTATTATAATAGACACAAATTTAGTGGTGTAAGTACAATAAGATATGCAAGAGTAAGTCTGGAACACGAAACCAGTTTAAGTGAACTTGCAAATAAATATTATTCCAATAATGAAGCTAAAGCAAAATTTGTAAGTGAGATCAAGAAAGTAAATAACATAGATCCTTCTGATTACATCCCCGGAAATTCAACTATAATTATTCCTATAATCGAATTTGAATAGTATAATTTGTATAATTTAAAGGCACTTTTAAGGAAATTAAGTGCTAAACATATATTAGAGGACGTTTTAAATAATATTTTCACATAAATGATAACCGTTAAGATAAAAATACTTGATAAATCAATTCCTGTACCACAGTATGCTCATGCTGGCGATGCCGGCCTGGATCTTTACAGCGCTTCTGACTGTGACCTGAAGCCATTCGAAAGAAAAAAGATACCTACTGGTATAAAAGTGTCTATACCAGAGGGTTATGCAGGCTTTGTTCAGCCCAGATCGGGATTAGCTTTAAAAAGTGGTATAGGTATGGTTAATGCACCTGGCCTTATTGATTCCGGATACAGAGGAGAAATCTGTGCTATTCTTATAAATTATGACCCGCATAACACTTTTCATATAAAAAAAGGCGACAAAATCTGCCAGATGGTAATTAAAAAAATCGAAGAAGTTAAGTTACAGATAGTCGAAGAATTAGATGAATCCGGCAGGGGAGAGGGCGGCTTCGGAAGCACCGGTTAATTGAGGAAAAAATCAAATTAGTTTGAAGTGTCGAATTAATAATCCTAATGATTTGTATAAGGTGTATTCAAGTATTACTTTAAGGATGTGGATAAAAAAATATAGAGGATTATTTAAAGTTCCTGGAGGATCCGGATAAATATTATACGAGTGCGATTTTAAGTATGGTGAATGATTGCAAGGATTATATAAAAGTATCAAGGTTTAAGAAAGATAAGGAATGTATGAATATTAGGGATTAGCGATCATAAAAGTCAATAATTTCTCCTTCTTTATCCTCTAAATATTTGAAATCATCATATTTTAATAGTCTTTTTTTAATAAAACCATATCCAAGAGCGCTAAGAACATTAGGTGATGCAATCCAATGTATTTCTTCATTATCTTTATATCTTTTATCTAATAAATATAAACCATCAATTGTTTTATCAAATTTAACTAAGTCAAATGTTAAGCCAATATTTCTGTAAGGAAATAGTTTTTTGTATTTATTAATGATTTTATATCTTAATGATTTATTCTTGATATATCTAAAGCCACCAAAACCAGCTGCAAAAAGGCCAATACCACCAAAAATATAATAGAAGACTTCGAAATATTTAATTAGAAAGTCCATTATTTCTCCTTAAGTTTTATTTTTTTGTCTTATATATTTATCATATTAAATATACAAACAGCTTCTATATATTTCTTTCCTATAGTTATTATATTAAGTGAGAGTTTTTTATTTAGCTTTAGATTTCCTGGTTAATATAACTGCACAGACTATAATTACTACACCAATTAAGAACCAAGGATGTGAAAGCAATCCTTCGATAGTGCCAATAATCATGCCAGTAATCAGAGGTATGCCAATAAATAAACTGCCTAATATAAATAGTAGTATTATTGTGAGCCTTATCAAATTGATCATCTCCTTTTTGGTATTAATATTGATGACTTTATGAATAAATATTAATTAAGTTTCTTTTTTATATTTCTTACTTTGTTTTAAGCAGTAATCTAAAAATTCACGATTGTTATTAATGTAACAAAGTAATTTATTTAATCTATGTTCATAAAAATAATCTGGTGTTACATGGAAAAAGTCTGATATCTTTTTTATAACTTCATCTGATGGGGGATTGGCTCTACGTCTGTTGGCTAGAGCGTTTATAGTAGCTTCTAATATCCCTGTGGCCATTGCGATCTTTTCCATAAGATATATCTCCATTTTCTTTTTTAAGCTTGTAAAAAGCGTCAGAGAAGTCATCATAGGTAACGTTTGGCATGTAACACACCTCATAAAATATAGTTTATAATATTTATTTGTAAATAATGATAGCATGATATTTGTATTTTGTTAAAAAATAATTATTGACATAAAAAATACGGTACTGTAGTATACAAACAATTATAGTAAATGAGATGATGATTGATTATAGAAAAAAATATAATCGATAAAAAAAATTTTAAGAAGTTTTAAATTTTCAGAAGGGTAAAAAATCAATGAGTATCAATAAATATAGGTATAATATTAAATTATCTCAACTTCCGATAATATATATTATGTAAACTTTTATAACTTTGATAAAATTACTATCCTTCTTACTATCTATCACCCCTATCACCTATTAAAGATCTTAAAGTAAAAGATAGTAATTTTTTTTATTCACCTGTTTCAAAAGCTAAAATTTTTACAGGAACCTTAGAAGAAGAGTTCGATAATATAAATCTGCTGTTATTTACTTATTAAGCTGGTTGGGTTAGATTGACTTGATTATTTTTGCAGGGCTCCCTGCTGCGAGACAGTTCTCAGGAATAGAATCCAGCACTAAAGAGTGTGCACCAATAGTAGTATTGTTGCCAATTTTTACCGGACCCAATATTGTAACATTAGTATATAAAATTACATTATCTCCAATTTCAGGATAACCCGGCTGACCATGATGAAAAATAGAATGTCCCAGACCACCTAAAGTAACATTGGAGAAAATGCTCACATTTTTGCCTATCTTTACTCCCCTACCAATGACCACTCCGGCGGAATGCCATATCCTACAACCAGAACCAATTTCGGAACCGGGATCTATTTCTGCTCCATTAAAGAAAAAATTTATCCGGCAGCAAATCTCAGCCAATAGTCTCAATTTTATTCTATAAAGTTTTCTATAAAACCTGTAAAAAATTAAAGCCTGAACCCCCGGTTTGACAAGTATTATCCTGATAGCACCCCATACACTGGGTTTACCCTTAATTGTCCCATATCTGCTGAAGAGATGCTTTACATCACCCTTCAAATTACCATTGCTGTTGTCTCTCATTTTGTGATAGGAAATATATTGCCCGATAATATTAATGATTATTATAATAACTAATGATTGTGAACAAAATAATTATAACTAAAAAAAGAACTTATCTATTTAAATATTTAAATAATAGGCTGTTGTAATCTTTTTTATAGAATAATTTTATATTTATATCCGGATATAGCTCTTTTAGTTTTTTTATCTTATGATTTTTCTTTGTAACTAATTTCTGGTTAAGGGTTGTGAGCTCTATATATAAATCCAGATCTGGTAGATAAAAATCCGGCGTAAAACTAGCCCCAGGATTACCTTTTTTGTCGAACTTTAATATAAAAGTTTTGGGTTCATATTCCCATTTTACTCTATAAAAATTTAATATCTTGGAAAACTCTTTTTCACTATTATGTGCAAATTTTATATTTTCGCCATTTTTAAGCTTACCATCAGGTCTATTGTTCTTGTTTAAGTTCTCTCTTATTTCTAATAAATTTTTTCTCATATAGTTTTACAATATCCTCCAATTTTATCATTTATTTACTACAACTCGTTTAATATTATTCCTGATTCCATCTCCTCTTTTTTATTATTTTTTATTAAATACTTTTCTATATCTCCGTTAAGATCCGAATATACCTTACCCAGAGCAATTCCAAAAACACCCTGGCCACTTTTTAATGTATCTATTATCGCCTTATCGGAATCGCAAGCATAAACAGTATTCCCGTCAGATATCAATGTTAACTTTAGAAGCCCGTCACCACTGCTATTTTTGTCGTCTTCATATTCATCCAGATATCTTTTTGTTTTTCTTAGTTTCTGCAGGCTTATGCCAGCTTCCATCAATTTTTTTATAACTTTCAATTTCATTAAATCACTGAAACTATACATTCTTCTGCTTCCGTAACCCCCTGCCCTATTTACAGAAGGTTTTATGAAATTAGTTCTATCATAATAATCAAGCTGTTTGTATGTAATCCCGATTATCTTACATGCCTCTACAGAGTTATAAATTTTTTTTATAACGGTATTTTCCATTACAGAAATTTCTATCTCATCTATTTACCTTGTTATAATTTTAATTACATTATTGTAATTACATCAATGTAATTTTAAAATTTAAATTTATTAAAGTCAATAGAACGAATTGCTTTATTTAAAATCTATATGAAACGGTATCGTTGCTTCATATAAAA
>CAYPYW010000042.1:0-15447 GCA_964415365.1 uncultured Actinomycetota bacterium
ATATTCTCGCAAGACTGCATCCCTCCTGGCATCAAAAGAAGGGCTGACCTTTTTAACTTCTTTAATAACTATATCAGCCGGTAGCAAACTATTTACAGACCACGATATTCTGTAGATATCCAAATCTTTACCGGTTTTAAAACTTATTACCTGGTATTTGGCATGAACTCCGGCATCAGTTCTCCCAGCATATTGAAGATCTACTTTCTCATTTAAGATTTTTGAAAGAACAGCTACCAGCTCTCCCTGTATAGTATTAATTCCACCTGGCTGTATTTGAAATCCACTATAGTTAGTCCCATCATATTCCACAACAGCCATGTAGTTATTTATCATCTTTTGCCGTATAATTTAGAATTTTCAAAATAACACCAGTTCTACTTTTATTTCATCAGTAGTTCCATTATTACTAACTCCGCACCATCCCCAGCTCTGTTCTTATACTTAACAATTCTGGTAAATCCACTGGATCTCTCATACATCCCCGGAGCTATTTCATTAAACAACTTCTGTACTGCCTTGGTATTACCCAATAACCTGATGCAGTTCCTTCTCGCAGCTAAGTTATCCTTTTTAGCCATGGTTATCAGTTTATCCACAAAACTCCTCACATACTTGGCCTTCGCCACCGTAGTTTTAATTTTTCCATTTTCAAATAATGAAATGGTTAAATTTCTCATAATTGCTTTCTGATTACTGCTGCTCCCGCCAAATCTTCTACCTTTTTTAGGTATCACCATATTCTACTTCTCCTGCTCATTATTTTTGCTTAAAGGATAACCCCAGTTCTTTTATTTTATCTTTTACTTCCTGAATAGATTTCTGCCCAAAGTTCCTAATGTCAAGAAGCTCATCTTCACTATATTCCAGTAGTTTTTCTACAGAATCAATTCCTTCTCTCTTAAGACAGTTGTACGCCCTCACCGAAAGTTCCAACTCCTCTATAGAAGGATATTCCTGTTTCTTATCTTCCTCTTCAATTTCTTCAAATATTGGTTCATTTTTATTTTCTTTGTCTGACAAATCTATTAGAAGGGCCATATAATCATTAATAATTTTAGACGCCTGGCTTAAAGTATCTTCCGGTTTAACACTGCCATTAGTTTTTATACTTATTAAGAGCTTATCAAAGTTAGTAATTTGACCAACTCTTGTATTTTCAACTTTAAATTGAACCAGTCTTACCGGTGAAAATATAGTATCAATAGGTATTACTCCAAGGGGTTCCCCTTCTACTGCATTTTCTTCTGCATTTTTATAACCTTTATTTTTCTCCAGTCTAATCTCTGCATTCAACTTCCCTTTTTTTGTCAGAGCACAAATATATTCATCCGGATTTACTATCTCCACATCAGAGGAAAGTTTTATATCCGAAGCCTTCACAGTTCCAGGACCCTTCTTTTCGAGTTTCAACAGTACCGGCTCATCACCTTCCATTTTAAAAACAACACCTTTTAGATTGGCAATGAATTCTACCATATCTTCTTTCATTCCTTCCAGAGTTGAGAACTCGTGCATAACGTCTTCTACTCTAATCCTCGTAATTCCCACCCCTTCTATAGATGAAAGCAGAACTCTTCTAATCGAATTACCTAAAGTGTGACCAAAACCTCTTTCTAACGGCTCAATAATAAATTCACCGGAAAAATCATCTTTATGTTTAATGCTCACATTGGGCTTATGCATTTTTAGCAATTTATATCTACCTCCTAAAGAAAAAAATATTCAAATGAATATTCAAATTACTTAGAATAAAGCTCTACTATTACTCGCTCATTAATAGGAACTTTTATTTCATCCCGCTCAGGGTATCTTACGAGCTTTCCTCTTAGTTTATCCAGGTCGACCTCCAGCCATTCAGGTATGGTTAAACTTCCACCACTTTCTTTCGCTTCCATTATTGGAACTATCTCTTTACTGGACGGTGCAACGCTTACTTCTTCTCCTTCTTTTAACAGATATGAAGGCTTATCAACCTTTTTACCGTTAACCTGAATATGCCCATGGCTGATTAATTGTTTTGCCTGCGCCCTGGATGTAGCGAATCCCATTGTATAAATAACATTGTCAAGTCTGGTCTCCAGAAGCTGGAGTAATATCTCTCCTGTAACTCCTTTTCTCTTTACTGCTTTTTTATAATAATTCCTAAATTGTCGCTCTAATACTCCGTAATACCTCTTAGCTTTTTGTTTTTCTCTTAACTGAGTATAATACTCAGTTTCCATAAGTCTTCTCTTAGCTCTTTGGCCTGGAACATAGGGTTTTTTTTCTAAAACACATTTATCAGAGAAACACCTCTGCCCTTTTAAAAATAACTTTTCTCTTTCTCTCCTGCACTGCCTGCAGGAAGATCCCTTAGTTATTGCCATATATAGCAACTCCTTGTTTGAAATTTTTTAAACTCTTCTTCTTTTAGGTAGTCTGCAGCCATTGTGAGGCACAGGTGTTACATCTATTATATTACCGATCTCCAGTCCTGCAGCCTGAAGAGACCTTACAGCAGTTTCTCTGCCAGACCCCACACCTTTAACTCTCACATCCACTTTAGCAACTCCATGTTCCTGTGCACTTCTGGCCACCGCAGTTGCCGTTATTTGAGCAGCAAATGGAGTACTTTTTCTGGAACCTTTAAAACCCTGCCCTCCGGCACTACCCCAGGCAATAGTATTACCATTTAAGTCAGTTATATTTACAATGGTATTGTTAAAGGTAGACTGAATATGGGCAATCCCGTAGGGTATATTTTTTCTTTCTTTACTTTTTATTTTTCTTTTACCGGTGGTTTTTCTTGCCAAACTTACCTCCCACAATTTTTACTTAAGACTGAGTCTTTTTTATGCCAACACTTCTTCTCTTACCTTTCCTGGTCCTGGCATTAGTATGAGTTCTCTGACCTCTAACCGGCAGTCCTCTTTTATGCCTGATTCCCTTGTAAGAGTTTATCTCAATTAATCTTTTTATGTTCTGACTTATTTCTCTTCTAAGATCTCCTTCAATAGTGTAATTGTTTTCTATATATTCCCTTATTTTTACTACTTCGTCTTCGCTGAGGTCTTTAGCCTTCATACCCTTTTCAATCTTTAATTCGTCCAGTATCGCCTCTGCACTTGACCTACCAATGCCAAAAATATAAGTCAAAGCTATACAGATATGCTTATCATTTGGTATATCAACACCTGAAATTCTTACCAATTAAAACCTCCTTAACCCTGTCTCTGCTTATGGCGTGGATTCTTACAAATAATAATAACTTTTCCCTCTCTCTTTATAACCTTACAGCTTTTACATATTTTTTTTACTGATGGTTTAACTTTCATTATCATTCCTTCTCTTAAGTCACTTCTTCCTATCACTTAAACCCTGAAACATAAACTTTAAATATAATCCAATTACTTTTTTCTAAAAATAATTCTTCCCCTGCTTAAATCATAAGGTGATATTTCAACTTTAACTCTATCGCCAGGTAAAATTTTTATATAATGCATCCTCATTTTCCCTGAAATATGCGCCAGCACCCTATGGCCATTATCAAGCTCCACTCTAAACATGGCATTCGGAAGTGCCTCCAAAATAGTTCCTTCGGCTTCTATTACGTTCTCTTTTTTAGTAATTTTTAAACCCCCGTGCTAACATTTCCGATATAAAAATAGCGCAAGTACGTAGATTACCAAAAAACCATTGGTATGTCTATAAAATTTTCCTGCCACTATTTACACTCTGGTTAATATCAAAGGGCCATCTTTACATATCGCTACCGTATCCTCAAAATGACAGGAAGGTTTCCTGTCCCTGGTCACAACAGTCCACATATCACTTAGTATTTCAACATCACTACTACCCTGATTAAACATTGGCTCTATGGCTAAAACCATCCCCTCTTTCAAAACCGGCCCCTGCCCGGGAGGCCCATAATTCAATATCTGAGGATCTTCATGCATCTCTCTACCAATTCCATGGCCTACAAAATCTTTAACTACCGAAAACCCGTCCACTGTAGCTCTATTCTCAATCACATTGGAAATATCCGATAATCTATTCCCAGGAGTACACTTCTCTATACTTATATCAAGCGCCTCTCTGGTAGCATTCCATAGCTTTTCGCCAATCTTACTTACTTTCCCAACTTTATAAGTCCGTGCAGCATCTCCGTAAAAACCATTTACTTTTACTCCAACATCAATAGAGACCAGTTCTCCATCCTTTATAACTTTCTTGCCCGGAATGCCATGAACCACTTCTTCATCAATTGATATACAGACACTGCTGGGAAAGGGCCGTTTACCAACCTTCCCCATATAACCCTTAAAAGCAGGAATAGCCTTCTCACCAATTATAATTTCTTCAGCCATCCTATCTATATAATCAGTAGTGACACCGGGTTTTATGATTTCTTCTATTTTCAAAAAAACTTTAGCTACAATCCTACCAGCTTCCTGCATTATTCTGATTTCGTCTGCTGATTTACATATTATCATAGAACTTTCAATATCCTTTTAGTTATTTCTTCCTCTTCCCCGCAACCATCAACATTTACAAGCAATCCCTTATCAGCATAAAAATCAGTTACTGGTCTGGTTTCTGACTCATATATTTCCAGCCTGTGTTTGATGACTTTCAAATCATCATCTTTTCTCTTTATCAAATCACCATTACACTTTGGACACTTTTCCAAATTTTTATGGCTATTATTAACACTGAATATACTTTTGCACACGCTACAGGTTCTCCTTCTACTGAGTCTGTCAATAATCTCATTTTTATTAACAACAATATTTATTACTTTATCTAATTCAATCCCTAACTCGCCTAGCATGTCTGAAAACATTCTTGCCTGATTTAAATTCCTGGGAAAACCATCCATTAAAAATCCGTTTTTCAATCCACCGCTGTCTATTCTACTCCTTATTATTTCGATTATTATTCCATCCGGGACTAATTTTCCATTTTCGACAAATCTGGCTGCTTTTTTTCCTAACTTGGACTCTCTCTTTATTTCATGCCTCAAAATATCTCCTGTTGAAATATGGGGTATATTAAATTTATTAGAAATTATTTCTGCCTGTGTCCCCTTCCCTGCACCAGGAGCTCCCAGCAAAACTAACCTCATTTTAAAAACCCTTCATAATCCCTCATAGTAAGATGGGATTCAAGTTGTCTCATAGTATCTAATGCAACACTCACTGCAATAAGTATAGACGTCCCACCAAATCTAAAGGGTATATCCATATAATCAATTAATACTTCCGGAAGAAGTGCAATTATTGCCAGAAATATAGCACCCGGTAATGTTATCCTGTTTAAAATATTGGTCAAATAATCTGCGGTATTCTTTCCAGGTCGCAGTCCCGGTATAAATCCCCCGTATTTTCTTAGATTATCTGCAGTATCCAGAGGATTAAAGGTAATAGCATTATAAAAGTAAGCAAATATGATAATTAATACTGTATAGGTAATGGCGTAAATTGGATTAATTCTTCCCTCTACAGTTGAACTCATTGCAGTGGCAATTGACTGAATCCACTGGACAGGTGTAAATTGTGCAATTGTTGCAGGGAAAAGTATAATAGATACCGCCAGTATTATAGGCATCACTCCTGACTGATTGACTTTAAGTGGTATATAAGTACTCTGCCCGCCAAAGACCTTTCTCCCTACAATTCTTTTTGCATACTGTACCGGTATTTTTCTCTCACCCTGCTGGATAAGTATCACAGCCATAACCACAGCAATAAATAAAATTACAAAAAGAGCCAGGAAGAAATAATTCGTACCCCGTAATCTAAATAGACTTATAAACTGGCCTGGTATCCTGGAAATTATACTGGCAAATATCAAAAGTGAAATTCCATTTCCTATTCCATGAATATTTATCAATTCTCCCAACCACATTATCAAGGTAGTCCCCGCAGTAAGTGTGGCTACAATCAAAGTAACATGCATAAAATCAAAATCAAGTATGGCACCATAATTTTTAAAGAAAAATACCATCGCTACGGACTGCATAAGAGCCAGCCCCACAGTCATATATCTTGCTATCTGATTTATTTTTCTCCTGCCTGTTTCTCCCTCCTTCGCCATTTGATCCAATCTGGGAATCACTACCTGAAGAAGCTGCATCACAATAGTGGCAGTAATATAAGGCATAATGCCCAGAGAAAACACAGCAAATTTCCCCAGTGCTCCCCCCGAAAACAAATCCATCATGCCCATTACTCCGGTCTCAACCTGTCCCAGAATTTTATCAGCATCTACTCCCGGTATGGTAATGTTAGCACCAAATCTATAAAGAGCCAGAATACCAATGGTATACAGTATTCTATTTCTGACTTCTTTAATTCTAAAAGCGTTCGCAATAGCCCGGAACACTAAATTACCTCCGCTTTCCCACCGGCTTTTTCAATTTTAGCTACAGCATTTTTGCTGAAATAATTGGCTCTTATGGTCAATTTTTTTGTAAGTTCACCATTACCCAATATTTTTATAGGGTTCGACTTTTTTATGACCAGACCATTCTTTTCTAAAAAATCATAATCAATAGTGCTATTATCTTTGAATTTCTCTAACTGCCCCACATTAATTAGATTATTTACTTTCTTCCTGGTATTCTTAAAACCCCTAAGATGCGGTAATCTTCTCTGCAGGGGCATCTGTCCACCCTCAAACCCCAATCTGGTTTTACCGCCTGATCGGGAAAGTTGCCCTTTGGTGCCCCGACCACTGGTAGTTCCATGTCCAGAACTGTTCCCTCTACCTACTCTTTTCCTTTTCTTTATAGACTCAGGAGATCCTAAATCACAAAGCTTCACCATTTTCTCCTTCCAATACTATCCGGATCTCTGACATTAATTAACCTCCGGTTCTACTTTTCGTGTATTATTAATTTGATCCTGCGTTTTAAGCATCTTCAGACCTTCAATAGTTGCATTAACGATATTTAAAGCATTAGCGCTTCCCAGTGATTTTGTAAGAATATCCTTTACACCAGCCAATTCCATTATTATTCTCACCGGGCCACCAGCAATTACCCCTTTGCCATGAGAAGCCGGTTTCATAAAAACGTGACCAGCTCCAAACCGGCCATCAACCTGATAGGGTATTGTTCCATCATTTAAAGGTACCCTGAACATATTCTTCTTTGCATTATTAATACCTTTCTGGATCGCGGCAGAAACCTCATTGGCTTTACCAAAGCCGACTCCTACCATACCATTCATATCACCTACCGCTACCAGAGCACTAAAGCTAAATCTTCTACCACCTTTAACCACTTTAGCCACTCTATTTATTTTTATGACTTTTTCAGTTAACTCTGCATCTTTGGAAAGATCTGTCACTAAATATCCTCCTTAAAAATAAGGTTAAAATTTCAATCCACCTTTTCTTGCACCTTCAGCCAGGGCTTTTACTCTGCCGTGATATTTATAACCACTTCTATCAAAAACTATTTCACTTATACTTTTCTTTTTTGCCATTTTAGCCAGGGCTTCTCCTGTTCTAAAACTTATATCTATTTTCCCTTTATCTTCACTTTTATTTTCGATGTCCTTGCTTGATATGCCCATTAATGTTTTGCCGACGTTGTCGTCTACTATCTGACCATAAATATATTTATTGCTTCTGTGGACAGCAAGTCTAAGGCGACCGGTGTTCCTTTTAATTTTAAGTCTACCCCTTACTTTTCTTCTTAATCCTTTATCCCTTTTTTCAATTTTGCTCTTCATAAAATCTCCTGTAAGAATTTAAGTACCGCTGGTAATAGCTGCTTTACCTACTTTTCTTCTTATAAATTCATTTTCGTATTTTATACCCTTACCTTTATAAGGTTCCGGTTCCCTTATACCTCTGATCTTAGCAGCCATTTCTCCAACCACCTGCCTATCCACCCCTTTAACCACAATTGTGGTATTATCAGGGACATCAAAAGATATCCCCTCAAGAGGATTGACAATCACTGGATTTGAATATCCCGCTAATATTTCCAGATCATTCCCCTTTTTACTTGCTCTGTAACCTACTCCAACTATTTTTAAAGTCTTGCTAAAACCAACACTTACACCTATAACCATATTATTTATCAGACTTCTATAAAGACCAAACTTAGCTCTATTATCATTATCATTAGAAACCAGAACAACAATTAACTTATTGTCTTCTATATTCAATTTAACAGCGGTGTTATCAAACTTTTGAGAAATCTCTCCCAGTTTTCCTTTTACACTAATATTATTTTTGTCTATTTTGATCTCAACATCCGCCGGTATATTAATAGGTTTCTTTCCTACTCTGGACACTTTAAACTCACCTTTCCAATTACTCTTTTTCTACCATATAGAGCATACCACTTCTCCGCCAACTTTCTGCTTCCTGGCCCCTGTGTCTGTAAGCATACCTTTTGACGTAGATAATATAACTGTTCCTAAACCACCAAGAACCCGGGGTATTTCATCCTTCCGGGCATAAACCCGAAGTCCTGGTTTGCTTATTCTTTTAAGGCCGGTAATAGTACTCTTTTTATCTTTGTTATATTTTAGATATACCTTAATTATGCCACTAATATTTTCATCTTTACGGACTTCATAACTTCTTATATACCCCTCTTCCTCCAATATCCTTGCTATTTCTGCTTTAAGCTTTGAATAGGGTATATTGACAGTATCCATTCTGGCAATACAGCCATTTCTTATTCTGGTTAGCATATCTGAAATAGGATCGGTAACTGCCGACATAAATCCTCCTTTACCAACTGGACTTGGTCAGTCCAGGAATTTTCCCCTCGTGAGCCATTTCTCTAAGACAAATCCTACACAACCCAAATTTTCTAAAATAACCTCTGGATCTGCCGCACTTAAAACACCTGCTGTACTTTCTTGTTTTATACTTAGGTTCTCTTCTTTGTTTTTCTACAAGCGATTTCTTTGCCAATAAATATCTCCTTTGCTTAAGTAAGCTTCTTTATTTCTTAAATGGAAATCCAAACTCCTCCAGCAGAAATAACGCTTCATCATCATTTTCCGCACTGGTGGTGATAGTAATATTCATACCTTTTACACTTAAAATACTGTCATACTCAACTTCTGGAAAAATTAATTGCTCTCTTATCCCTATAGTATAGTTTCCAGAACCATCAAAACTTTTTTTAGAAAGGCCTCTGAAATCCCTGATCCTTGGAATCGCTACACTAAGCAACCTATCCAGGAATTCATACATTCTCTTTCCCCTTAATGTAACCATACATCCTATCGGGTTTCCCTGTCTGAGTTTAAATCCGGCAACTGATTTCCGGGCCTTGGTTACAATAGGCTTCTGACCTGTAATCACAGTCAGATCCTGGCTGGCGGACTCTAGTTCTTTTATATTTTGAGTTGCAGAACCAACACCCATATTTAAAGTGATTTTATTTATTCGGGGTACTTCCATTACATTACCGAACTTGCGCTCTTTCAATATTTTAGGAACAATTTCTTTTTTATATTTCTCTTTTAATCTCGGCTCCATTAATATCACCTTAAAAACCTATTACTTAAATCTGTTGCTCACACTTCTTACATATTCTGACCTTTTCACCAGAATCTCTGACTTCAAACCCTACCCCCGCTGGCTTACCACAATTAGGGCAGATGAGCCTGACATTTGAAATTCTAATAGATCCTTCCTTTTTAACAATACCACCAGGTTTGCTCTGATCTTTTTGCCTGACATGCTTTCTTATAATATTAGTACCCTCGACATACAATCTACCTTTAGCAGATTCTATTCTAAGTACTTTCCCCGTTTTTCCTCTATCTTTTCCTTTTATAACTTCAACCTTGTCATTCTTTTTTATTTTCAGCACTTCTAATGCTCCCGCTACTATTAATTAAATTACCTCTGGTGAGAGGGAAATTATCTTCATGAAATTTTTATCTCTAAGCTCTCTCGCTACCGGCCCAAATATTCTTGTTCCCCGCGGATTATTTTGAGCATCAATAATAACCGCTGCATTATCATCAAACCTTATATAGGAACCATCCGGTCTTCTGAACTCCTTTTTAGATCTTACCAGCACAGCCTTTACCACATCACTTTTTTTTACCACTCCTCCTGGATTCGCATCTTTTACTGCTGCAATAAAAATATCACCAACGCGTGCATATCTTTTTCTTGTCCCTCCCAGAACTCTAATGCACCCAATTTCCCTTGCACCGGTATTGTCGGCTACTTTTACTCTACTACCAGACTGAATCATTTCTAAATCCTTCTTTACTCCACTTTCTTGATTACTTCCACCAGTCTCCACCTTTTGGTTTTGCTGATGGGCCTTGTTTCAGAAACCTTTACTACATCACCCAGTTTGCATTTACCTTCAGGATCATGTACCTTGAATTTTCTTATTTTCTTTAAAATCTTTTTATATAAAGGGTGTTTGTAATGAGACTCTACAGCTACAACCACTGTTTTATCCATTTTATCGCTTACTACTGTTCCTACTCTTATCTTTACTTTTCCTCTTTCCAAAAAATCCCCCTTATTTCACTTTGCTAGCTTCATTGGTTTCCTTACTAATCCCTGTATCAGATTCTTTCTCTTTAAGTAAAGTTTTTATTCTGGCAATATCCTTCCTTAAGTTACGTATCTTCATCGGGTTATCCAGCTGACCACTGGCTTTTTGAAACTTTAAATTAAAAAGATTCTTCTTTATATCTGCAAGTTTTGTTTCCAATTCCTCTCTGGTTTGTTCCTTTATTTCACTTACCTTCATTTCTCACCCAACTATTTATAGCTCTTCATAAACAAACTTTGATTTTATTGATAATTTATTAGAAGCTAATCTAATTGCTTCCTTTGCAATTTCCATACTGACACCCGAAATTTCAAATAATATTTTTCCGGGTTTAACTACAACAACCCAATTTTCTGGTGCCCCTTTTCCCCCACCCATACGGGTTTCAGCCGGTTTTTTAGTTACCGACTTATGAGGAAAAACATTTATCCAAACCTTTCCTCCTCTTTTTATGTACCTCGTGAGAGCCACTCTTGCAGCTTCTACCTGCCTGCTGGTTAACCAACCGGGTTCCAGTGCCTGCAATCCATACTCTCCAAAAGAAAGTTTGGTACCCCCTTTGGCTCTACCTTTCATCCTGCCTCTTTGTACTTTTCTATATTTTACCCGCTTGGGCATCAACATTGCTGCCATAAATATCTCCTAGCTTGAAACTTTTTCTTTCCCTTTATCCTCTTTCCCTGGTTTCTCCTCTTTCCCCATCTCTTCTTTATCCAGTATAATATCTCCCAGGTATATCCAGACTTTAACTCCAATCTTACCAAAAGTTGTATTTGCCTCTGCAAATCCAAAATCAATATTTGCTCTAAGGGTATGCAACGGAACTCTCCCTTCTCTATACCATTCAGTCCTGGCCATTTCTGCCCCACCTAATCTTCCTGCACACTGGACCCTTATACCCTTTGCTCCTGCTTTCATACACAATGAAACAGCTTTTTTCATGGCTTTCCTAAAACCAACTCTTCCCACTAATTGTGAAGCGATGCTCTCTGCCACTAATTTTGCAATAAGCTCAGGCTTTTTAATTTCTATTATGTTCAACTGTATAATACTGCCTGTTTTCTTCTCTATTAAATCCCTGATATCATTAATTGTTGCTCCTCTTCTTCCTATAACTATCCCTGGCTTTGAAGTATACATGTCTACTTTTACTTCTTCTTCTGTTCTTTCAATCTCGATTTTCGAAATTCCGGCATTGCCCAGTTGATCTTCGATTATATTCCTTACAATAATATCTTCCTTAAGAAGCTTGGCATAATCTTTTGCAGCAAACCACCTTGATTGCCACCCTTTATTAACTCCTATTCTAAGTCCATTGGGATTCACCTTCTGACCCATTTCTTAAGCCTCCTCTTCCTTACCGTCAGACACAAAAACAGAAAGATGTGTAGTCCTCTTCCTGATTCTAGTGGCCCTGCCTCTCGCTCTTGGCTTGAACCTCTTTAAAGTAGGCCCTTCATTTACCAATATTCTAGAAATAAATAAATCTTCCTCTTTCATTTTGTGGTTTTCAGTAGCATTAGACACAGCGCTTTGTATAGCTTTCTTCACCACAATCGCAGCTATCTTAGGTGTTAAAGACAATATATCTATAGCATCTTCTATAGATTTTGCCTTTATCATATCAACAACATATCTTATCTTCCTCGGTGACATTCTTATATACTTCTCAACAGCCTTAGCTTCCAAAAATTCTAACCCCCTCTTTAAACTACTGCATTCTCCTTATTTTTGAACAGTAGCAACCCTTTCACTTTTTCCTTTATAAACATGCGGCCTTATAGATCTTGTAGGCGCGAATTCCCCTAACTTATGTCCAACCATAGACTCCGACACAAAAATAGGGATGTGTCTTCTTCCGTCATGCACGGCTATAGTATGACCGACCATTTCTGGAAAAATCGTTGAACTTCTGGACCAGGTTTTTATAATTTTCTTTTCTCCTGATTCATTTAATTCATTTATTCTCTTCAATAATTTTTCTTCGACAAAAGGTCCTTTTTTTAGAGACCTTGACATTCCAGTCCTCCTAAATGTAAAAAATTAACCTGTTACTTATTCCTTCTTCTGATTATATATTTATCGGTTCTACTATTCTTCTTTCTGGTTCTATAACCCAGCGTAGACTTACCCCACGGGGTAACCGGATTTCTTCCGGCACTTTTATTCTTTCCTTCTCCTCCGCCATGAGGATGGTCAATGGGATTCATCGCTGTTCCCCTAACACCAGGCCTTACTCCCAGCCATCTTTTTCTTCCTGCTTTCCCCAGCTGAATTATTTCGTGGGTTGTATTTCCAATCTGGCCAATACAAGCTCTACAATTCAGCCCTACCAACCTTACCTCGCCAGAGGGAAGTTTTATGTTGGCATACTTCCCCTCTTTTGCTAAAAGCTGGGCATATCCTCCTGCCGACCTTACCAATTCTGCTCCTTTGCCTTCCCTGAGCTCTATATTATGAATTATCGTTCCAACCGGTATATTTTTTAAAGGCAGAGCATTGCCTGCCTTAATGTCAACCTTTTCCCCTGATACTAAAGTATCTCCCACTTTTAACTTAAGAGGAGCAATTATATAACTTTTTTCACCATCCATATAACTAAGCAGAGCAATCCTGGCACTTCTATTAGGATCGTATTCAATTGCTTCTACCCTAGCCGGGATATCATCTTTCATTCTTTTAAAATCTATGACTCTATATAATCTTTTATGCCCTCCACCGCTATGTCTCCTGGTAATTCTGCCATTATTATTTCTACCAGCATTCTTCTTTAAAGACCTGGTCAGAGATTTTTCCGGTCTCTTTTTGGTCAAAACCGAAAAATCGGAAACCGTTGCAAACCTTCTTCCAGGAGTTGTGGGCTTATATTTTTTAACAGCCAATTTTGAAACCTCCAAATTAAATCAGACTGATTCAAAAAAATCAATTTTATCTTTTTTACCCAGGGTAACTATAGCTCTTTTTTTACAGGAGCTGGTACCTATTGATCTTCCAAGCCTCTTTGGCTTGGATTTAATATTTACTGTACTTATTTTTAGAACCTTAACCTTAAATATCCCTTCAATTGCTCTCTTTATCTCACTTTTTTTTGCTCTAATATCAACAAAAAAAGAATATCTTTTATCTTTAACAGCGGCATAACTCTTTTCTGATACAACTGGAGAAAGTATTATATCTCTAGGATCTTCCATTACCCAACCTCTCAATAAAATCATTTAGTGAGCTTTTAGTAAAAACTACGTAATCTGCTGCCAGGATAACATAAGCATTTATACCCTTCGCACTCTCTACCATAACATTGCCTATATTCCTGAAGGATTTTACCTCACCAGTATTCAGATTATCAAAAATCATAAGCACTTTTTCTCTATCCAGATTAAGCTTTTTTAGTATTTTTGCCGCTTTCTTGGTCTCCGGACTTTTAAAGCTTAGCTTATCCAGCACAATAATCTTTTTATCTTTAAATTTCTTCGATAATGCTATCAACTTCGACTGCTTTATTACCTTTTTATTTAATTTAAAAGAATAATCCCTTGGTGTAGGGCCAAAAACCACCCCACCGCCTCTCCATATCGGAGACCGGTTGGAACCGGCTCTGGCATTTCCAGTACCTTTCTGTCTCCATGGCTTTTTCCCTCCACCTCTTACTTCGCTTCTACCTTTAGTCTTGTGTGTTCCAGATCTTATAGAAGCAAGGTATCTTCTTACTTCCTGATACAGAATTTCAGAATTCATTTTCTGACCAACTATTTCACTGGATATATTTATTTTTTCCAACTCCTTACCATCTGAATCCACAACACTTAAGCTAACCATTTCATTCTCCCTAAAAGCTACAATTTACTAAACTTTCCTCAAGAAAACTAAACTGCCTTTAGCCCCGGGAACGCTTCCCTTAACTAAAATCAAATTCTGATCTTCAATAATATCAACTATCTCCGATCCAGGAACAGTGACTTTACTGCCTCCCATTCTCCCGGGCATCTTCTTACCTTTCGCTATCCTTGAAGGGGTAGAACACATTCCTACTGAGCCCGGTATTCTATGAGAATGGGAACCATGGGTCATTCTTCCCCTGTGAAAACCATGTCTTTTTATCACTCCAGCAAATCCTTTACCTTTGCTATTCCCGGTTATTTTTACTCTATCTCCTACCTTAAAAACCTTAAGGTCCAGGCTATCTCCAGGTTTGTACTCCTGGTCAAATTTATCCACTCTAATTTCTTTCAAGTATTTTTTTAAATCTACTTTATTCTTCGCAAATTCACCCTGGTGCGGCTTGGTTGCTTTTTTATCCTTGATTTTACCAAACCCTACTTTCAAAGCCTTATACCCATCTTTTTCACCATCTTTAACCTGAACAACCACACATGGCTCAGTTTCAATGACCGTAGCATATAATGCATTGCCATTTTCACTAAATATTTGGGTACATCCAAGCTTTCTCCCATATATTGCATTTACCATCTTTACACCACTTCCAGAAAATATCTTACGCTAAGACTTTATTTCTATACCTACTCCTGCCGGTAAATTAAGCCTCATCAGCAAGTCTACTGTTTTTGGAGTAGGATCAATAATATCTATAAGCCTTTTATGAGTCCTTATCTCAAAATGCTCCCTTGAATCTTTATCCACATGAGGAGACCTTATAACACAATATACATTTTTTTTATTTGGTAGTGGAATTGGGCCAGAAACTTTAGCACCAGAATTTTCAACAGTCTCCACTATTTTTTTTGCTGAGCGGTCAATAACTTCATGATCATAAGCTTTCAATTTAATTCTAATTTTCTGACCTAATTTACCAGTTGCCATTGTAATTATTTCCTTCCACTTTCAATTACCTTTATCTCAAACCTACTCCATTATCTTAGTAACACTACCTGCACCTATAGTTCTCCCAC
>CAYPYW010000043.1:0-15157 GCA_964415365.1 uncultured Actinomycetota bacterium
GTGGGAGAACTATAGGTGCAGGTAGTGTTACTAAGATAATGGAGTAGGTTTGAGAGAGATTTTATTATTGACATCAAATAAATATAGTGCTAATTTATTGGTTTGCGCTTTCTATTAACAAAAATAATGATCGGTGAAATAATTTGAGGCAGATAACTATTTTTGAATGTACAGAATGCAAAAGAAGGAATTATAGTACTGAAAAAAATAAAAAGAATACACCTGATAGATTGGAATTGAAGAAGTATTGTAAATGGTGTAAGAAACATACTGTTCATAAGGAGACCAGATAGGGCTGTAGCTCCAATCGGTAGAGCACCGGTCTCCAAAACCGGGTGTTGGGGGTTCGAGTCCCTCCAGCCCTGCCAGGAAATATTTATAAAATGTTAAGAATAATAAAGAAAATTGAGGTAAACATGCCAGTGGCATGTTTACGGGACTCGAAAAGACGGACTGAGTCGAAGACGAGGGAGTCTGCGGCTCTGCAGCGAGCGGAGCGAGACGAAAGACCGAGTCCCTCCAGCCCTGCCAGGGAATAAAAGTATGAAGGATAATCTATAATGGCTAAGAGAAAAGTTTCAAGAAAATTCAAACCAAAAGCGATGATGGAAAGGCAGATGCAGGAAAGAAAGCCCCCATCACAGCCGCGGCAGAAGATAAACTGGAAGCAGTTTATAAAAAAGATGCCTTCAAGAATTGCTAAATTCTTCAGGGATGTTATACATGAATTAAAAAAAGTATCCTGGCCCAGTAGAAAAGCACTTATAAATTATACTATAGTAGTTGTAGTCACTATTGTTGTTTTTGCTATTCTACTAGGTGTTTTTGATTTTGGCTTTGTACAACTAATTGACCTGTTAACGAGAATTTAATTGTTTGGTGATTTGAATGAGACCGAGATGGTATGTGATCAATTCATATGCTGGGTATGAAAATAAAATAAAAACTAATCTGGAACACAGAATAGAATCTATGAATATGAGTAATAAGATTTTCGATATATACATACCCAAGGAGGATGTTGTTGAGATTAAGAGCGGGAAAAAAGAAGTATTATCTAAAAGGGTGCTTCCGGGCTATTTGCTGGTGAAGATGCATCTTGATGATGATTCGTGGTATGTAGTAAGAAATACTCCTGGCGTTACTGGTTTTGTGGGCAGAGAAGATAAGCCAATTCCTCTGTCGGATTATGAAGTTAAGAGGATAATGAAGAGACAGGATACCGAGAAACCCAAGCCCAAGACTGATTTTGAAATCGGGCAGCCTGTAAAAGTAACTACAGGACCATTCGCAAATTTTGACGGTACTATAAATGAGATAAATCTGGATCAGGGCAAGCTGAAGGTTTTGGTTTCTATATTTGGGAGACAGACACCGGTTGAGCTGAATTTTAATCAGGTATCAAAAATATAAGGAAAGATTGAAATATTTTTTTCAAAATGTATAATACGGAATTATTTTATCAGAGGTAACTTGTTATGGCTAAAGAAGTTATAGCACAAATTAAATTGCAGATTCCGGCAGGACAGGCAAACCCTGCTCCTCCTGTCGGTCCAGCCCTTGGGCAGCATGGAGTTAACATCATGGAATTCTGCAAAGCTTTTAATGAAAAAACGGCAAAAGAGCAGGGAATGATTATTCCTGTGATTTTAACTGTATATAAAGATAGGAGTTTTAGTTTTGTTACCAAGACTCCTCCGGCTGTAGTTCTTATTAAAAAGGCTTTGAATTTAGAAAAGGGTTCAAGCGAACCTAACCGGGAAAAAGTTGGGGAGCTTTCAAGGAAACAGGCTGAAGAGATTGCAAAAATTAAACTGAAGGACCTAAATGCCAGGACTTTAGACCGGGCAGTGAAAATAATAGAAGGGACTGCTAAAAGTATGGGAGTTAAAGTAGGTTCCTAGTTTAATTATATGGTAACGGTTGATAAGTAATTGGCTGAAGTATTAAATTAAAAGGTGGTAGGTTTTGAAGAGAGGGAAGAAGTATTTATCGAAATTAGAAAATCTGGATAGAAACAAAATGATGAGTCCTGCAGAGGCTATTAGCTGGATCAAGGAAAATCATTATGCTAATTTTAATGAGTCTATAGATATTAGCATGAATTTAGGTGTTGATCCCAGAAAAGCTGATCAGATAGTAAGGGGAACCATAGTTTTACCCAGCGGGACCGGAAAGGCTCACAAAGTACTTGTTTTTGCGCAGGGTGAGAAAGCTGAAGAAGCTAAAAAGGCAGGAGCAGATTATGTAGGGGGAGAAGATCTTGCAGATAAAATCAGCAAAGGATGGCTTGATTTTGGAGTTTGTATTGCTGCCCCGGATATGATGAAACATGTAGGAAAAATTGGTAAGATTTTAGGCCCCAGAAAGTTAATGCCTAACCCTAAATCTGGAACGGTTACTTTTGAATTAAAAAAAGCGATTGAGGATTCAAAAAAGGGAAAATTGGAATACAGAACTGATAAAAATGGTGTTATACACTGTACTGTTGGAAGAGTATCATTCGGACTGAATGAATTACTTAAGAATTATACGGCTCTGGTTGATGCGATTATAAAATCAAAGCCTGCCTCAGCTAAAGGCAAATACATAAAAAGTATTTATATTTCATCAACTATGGGTCCGAGTATTAAGATTGATCCAAATAAAAGTGTCGAGGTAATAGAAGCAGCGTAATAGGATTAAGATAAAATTGATATAAATTCAGCCCTAGACAGTAGGTGTTATTACAATTTGTTTAATAACTTAATTTCCTACCAAGGTTGATTTAAGAAAATAGATCGACCTTTAATGTAGTGGGGGTCGATTTTATTTTGTGCTTTTTAAAATAATATAGGTTGGAGGTCATCGTGCCAAAGCAAGAAAAGGTGGATAAAGTAGATGAGTTAAAAGAGATATTTAAGAACAGTCACGGTCTTATTTTTACTGATCATAGCGGACTTAAAGCTGAGGATGCCGTAGTGGTGAGAGATAGGTTGGTGGAAGTGAATTCCTATCTTAAGATAATAAAGAATACCCTTGCTCTTATTGCAGCTAAGGATATTTTTAAGGATTTAAATCTTGAAGAGATATTGAAAGGGCCGACCAGTATTATTGTAAGCAGTGAGGATATGATTTCGGCTGCTAAGGTAATAGAGAATTTTTCAAAAGATCTGGAAGTATTGAAAATAAAAGCAGGAATATTTGAGAATAAACTTTTAAATCCAGAGGAAGTCGAGAAGTTTGCCAGTCTGCCGGGGAGGGAAGTATTACTTACCAATCTGGTAATATCGATTAAATCGCCAATAATTGGGCTGGTAAATATTTTAAATGCTCTTATCAGGAATCTGGTAGTGCTTCTGGATGCAATTAAAGAAAAAAAGAGAGATGTTAATTAAAGGAGGAATGATGGCTGAAGCAAAAAAAACGGATGATAAATCGGAAGTAAAGGAAGAGAAAGTTAAAGGTGAACCAAAGATGAGTGAAGAAAAAAAGGAAACAGGTAAAGTAAAAGAGAAAGAAAAAACTGCAGTCAAAAGTAAGTCTATTGATGAAATTCTAGGTGCTATCGAAAAGATGACTGTACTTGAACTTTCCGAGCTGGTAAAAGCTCTTGAGGAAAAATTTAAAGTCAGTGCTCAGGCAGTGCAGGTTGCAGCCCCTGTTACAGGTGGAGCAGCTGCGGCTCAGGGAGGAGCACCTGCTGAAGAAAAGACAGAATTTGATATTCAGTTGAAATCAGCCGGGGCCAAAAAAATACAGGTTATTAAAGTAGTTAGATCTATAACCAGTCTTGGCCTGAAAGAAGCCAAAGATTTAGTTGACGGGGCACCGAATATGGTCAAAGAAAAGGTTTCAAAAGAAGAAGCAGAAAATATAAAGAAACAGCTGGAAGAAGCCGGCGCTGAAGTTGAGATAAAATAGCGCAGGTAAAAGTAACCCGGTATAAAAGAGATTTTTTATATGTCTGTTTACGCATAGGTTGTGCATATTTATTATGATGTGCATAAATTCTTGTACTAAACCTTTGTAAAAAATATATTGATTTCAGATATTTAAAAGAAATAGTTGACTATTAGTTTATATTTGATAAACTATTAGTTTGCTAGTTTTTCCTGAATATATTTACCAATGCTAATTTTATATTATTTTACCTAATGCAGAGGTTTTTATATTGATTTTATCATAACCCTTTTTTACTGCTTTACTAAATTTAGAATATAATAAAGAGGAGAACAAATTAATGCAAAAAGTCAAAAAAATCCAGAGATATAATTTTGGTAAAATTCCAAAATTAATGGATATGCCGCACCTTCTGGATATACAGAGGAAGTCTTTCCAGTGGTTTCTGGAAGAGGGACTGATGGAAGTTCTGAGAGATATTTCGCCGATAGAAGATTTTACTGGAAATATGTCACTTGAATTTTTGAGCCATAGTTTTGATGATTTTAATTCAACCCCCGACGAGTGTAAAATGCAGGATATGTCCTATACTGCTCCCTTAAAAGTTCTTTCAAGATTTATAAATAAGGAAACTGGTGAAATAAAGGAACAGGAAGTCTTTATGGGAGATTTCCCTATGATGACTGATAAAGGAACTTTTATAATTAATGGAACAGAAAGAGTGGTAGTGTCTCAGTTAGTCCGTTCTCCAGGGGTATATTTTGATACAGACATAGATAAGAAAACTGAAATAGATATATACATGTGTAAGGTTATACCCACGAGGGGTTCATGGATTGAGATTGAAACTGATAAAAGAAATATTGCTTATGTAAGGATTGATAGAAGAAGGAAGTTTCTACTTACCATTTTCTTAAAATCTGTAGGTTTTGGGAATAATGAAGATCTGCTGGGTATTTTTGGGCCATATGATAAAAAAAGCTGTATTAAGAATACTCTGGAGAAAGATTTTACTGAAACTGAGGAAGAAGCATTAATTGAGATATATAAGAAATTAAGACCCGGAGAACCGCCAACGGTTGAGAGTTCCAGAAACCTTATAAATTCTTTGTTTTTCAATCCAAAAAGGTATGATTTCGGAAAAGTGGGAAGATATAAGATGGATCAAAAACTGATGGAGGAGGCTGATAAAAACATTCTGGCCAAGCTCAACGCTATTAATGCCAAGATGGGTATTGATACAAATGAAAAATATATTCTGAATTGCAAAGACATATTCTTAATAGTTAAGTATCTTGTCCAACTGATGAATGGCGTAGGTGAAGTAGATGACATTGACCATTTTGGCAACAGAAGAATCAGGAATATCGGGGAGCTTATACAGAATCAAGTAAGGATTGGCCTTTCAAGAATGGAAAGAGTGGTAAAGGAAAGAATGACTACCCAGGATGTTGATACAATAACTCCAAAATCTCTAATTAATATCAGACCTTTAGTTGCCAGCCTGAAAGAATTTTTTGGCAGCGGACAGCTTTCCCAATTTCTGGATCAGACTAATCCTCTGGCTGAAATTACCCATAAGAGGAGGCTGAGTGCCCTTGGTCCTGGTGGGCTGAGCAGGGAGAGAGCTGGTTTTGAAGTAAGAGATGTTCACCCGTCTCATTATGGGAGAATGTGTCCTATAGAAACACCTGAAGGTCCTAATATTGGACTAATCGGCTCTCTGGCTACTTATGCAAGGTTAAATGAGTATGGATTTATTGAAACCCCTTATAGAAAAGTTATTAATGGCAAATTGACTAGCAAAGTGGAATATCTATCTGCAGATAATGAAGAGAACTATATAATTGCACAGGCGACTGCAAAAGTTAATAAAGACGGCAAGTTTCTGGAAGAAAGAGTTATGGCCCGTTCGGGTGATGAGATAGTCACTGTTGAGCCGGCTATGGTAGATTATATAGATGTGTCACCAAGGCAAATTTTTAGTGCCGCTGCATCGCTTATCCCATTTCTGGAGCATGATGATGCTAACAGGGCATTAATGGGTTCCAATATGCAGCGTCAGGCAGTTCCATTAATTGATCCGGAACCTCCGCTGGTAGGTACGGGAATGGAAGGAGAAGTGGCCAGGGATAGCGGAGTGCTGATTCTTGCTAAAGACGATGGTGTGGTTGAGGAAGTATGTGCAGATCATGTCAAGGTAAATTATAAGAGTGAAAAAGGTTATATTCATTCCTTATATAAATTCAGAAGATCAAATCAGGGAACCTGTATAAATCAGAAGCCTATTGTGGAAGAAGGTGAAAAAGTCAAAGAAGGTCAGGTGATTGCAGACGGACCGGCAACCAGTGCAGGCGAGCTGGCACTGGGCAAGAATTTAAGAGTGGCTTTTATGTCATGGGAGGGATATAACTACGAGGACGCGATTATTATTTCAGAGAGACTGGTGAAGGAAGATATTCTATCTTCTATTCATATTTCAAAACAGGAAGTGGAAGCCAGAACTACAAAGTTAGGAGCAGAAGAAATAACCAGGGATATACCAAGCATAGGAGAAGAAGCTTTAAAAAATTTAGATGAACGGGGAATTATAAGAGTTGGAGCTGAGGTAAAACCGGGAGATATACTGGTTGGGAAGATAACTCCAAAGGGTGAAACGGAACTGACGGCAGAAGAAAAGTTGTTGAGAGCTATTTTTGGTGAAAAAGCCAGAGAGGTCAGAGAGAGCTCCCTTAAAGTGCCGCATGGTGAAGGAGGGAAAGTATTAGATGTACAGTTATTTTCAAGAAAAAAGGGTCACGACCTTCCGCCTGGAGTAAATGAACTGGTGAGAGTATTTATTGCAGAAAAGAGAAAGATTTCCATCGGTGATAAACTTGCTGGAAGACATGGTAATAAAGGAGTTATATCTGTAATTCTTCCTGAAGAGGATATGCCATATACAGAAGACGGTGAACCAATAGATATAATATTCAATCCTCTGGGAGTTCCTTCAAGAATGAATGTGGGTCAGGTACTGGAAACTCATCTTGGCTGGGCAGCTTACAATGGGTGGGACGATAAGAAACAAAATGTTAATAGTGGTGGTCCTGTATATACTTCAACACCTATTTTTGAGGGAGCAAAAGAAGCGGACATAATGGGGCTGTTGAAAATGGCAAGTCTACCCGAGAATGGAAAAACTACCCTGTATGACGGCCAGAGTGGAAAGAAGTTATCTGACGATATCACTGTAGGTCATGTATATGTAATGAAACTGTTGCATCTGGTAGATGATAAAATTCATGCAAGATCTACTGGCCCATATTCTCTGGTTACCCAACAGCCACTTGGTGGGAAAGCGCAATTTGGCGGCCAGAGATTTGGGGAAATGGAAGTATGGGCATTGGAGGCTTATGGTGCTGCATATGCGCTGCAAGAAATGCTTACTATAAAATCAGATGATGTGACGGGACGGGTAAAGACATATGAAGCGATTGTAAAAGGTGAAAATATTGAGAAACCAGGAATCCCGGAATCGTTTAAAGTACTTATAAAAGAGATGCAGAGCCTGGCCCTTGATGTAGAAGTATTGTCGGAAGAAGGAAAGGAAGTAAAAGTATCGCGAGCCGAGGATGAGATTATGAAAACCGTGGAGGATTTGGGGATTGATCTTCAGGAAGAGAGAGAATTGGAAGTAGAAAAGGAAGTAGAAAAAGTAGAGGAAACAGAAGAAAAAGATGAAGAAGTAGAGGAAGAGAAATCGGAGGACGGGGAAGAAAAAAGAAAGACTAAAGTATTCAAGAGGGAAAAAGATAAGGTTAAGGAATAAAATAATAAATACTAATCTAATTAATTTAGGGGGATTCAATAAATGGTTGTAAGTGTAGATGTAAATAATTTTGATGCCTTGAAGATTGGACTTGTTTCGCCGGAAAAAATTAGATCGTGGTCTAACGGTGAAGTGAAAAAACCTGAAACTATAAATTATAGGACACTGAAACCGGAAAAAGACGGGTTATTCTGTGAAAGAATTTTTGGTCCTACCAAAGATTGGGAATGTTATTGCGGGAAGTATAAGAGAGTGAGATTTAAGGGAATTATCTGTGAGAGATGTGGGGTTGAAGTAACCAGATCTAATGTGAGAAGGGAAAGGATGGGGCATATTGAGCTTGCATCTCCGGTTTCACATATATGGTTTTTCAAGGGAGTTCCCAGCAGAATGGGATATGTCCTGGATATCAGCCCCAAGGACCTGGAAAAAGTTCTTTATTTCGATTCTTATATTATAACCAGTATTAACAGAGAGAAAATTAATGCGGAGGGAGAAGAAATTAAAAAGTTGCACCAGAAGGCTCTGGACAGGACAAAAGAATTACACGAGCTGAGGTTGGAAGAAATAGAATTGAATAAGGACAATTTTATAAACGAAAGTGATGAAATCAGTGAAAAAAGAGATTTGACGGAAGTTCAGGAAAAAGATGGAGAGGCAGATGAAGATTTTGAAGATGATATAAAGGATGAGGTTAAAGAGGAAGAAATCCCAGAGCTGGATTTAGAAGTAAGGAAGGCAAAGGTCATCAAAGAGACAGAAATGCTTCTGGAAGAAGAAAAGGAGATATATCAGGAGGAAATTGATCTGATAAAAAGAGCTGATACTTTTTTCTTTAATCTAGAAGAAAAAATGTTGGTTTCTGACGAGGCCTTATTTAAGAAAATGAAAGAAGTTTACGGGCAGTATTTTAAAGGTGGAATGGGAGCAGAGGCTGTAAAGGAACTCTTGAAAAATATCGATTGCGCAAAAGAAGTAGAGGAGCTTAAGGAAACTGTAAAGAAATCCAAAGGCCAGAAAAGAAGCAGGAGTATAAAAAGGCTAAAGATATTATCTTCATTTATAGATTCGGATAATAGGCCTGAATATATGATTCTGGATATACTTCCGGTAATACCGCCGGATTTAAGACCGATGGTTCAGCTAGATGGTGGAAGATTTGCCACTTCTGATTTGAATGATCTGTATAGAAGAGTTATCAATAGGAACAACAGACTTAAGAAGCTGCTGGAACTGGATGCACCGGAAATTATTATTAACAATGAAAAAAGAATGCTGCAGGAAGCCGTTGATGCACTTTTTGATAATGGAAGAAGGGGCCGGGCAGTAGTTGGGGCTGGAAACAGACCGCTTAAGTCTTTGAGTGATATGCTCAAGGGTAAACAGGGCAGATTCAGACAGAATCTTCTGGGTAAAAGGGTAGATTATTCGGGAAGATCGGTTATTGTAGTTAACCCGAATCTCAAGCTGGAGCAGTGCGGACTTCCGAAGAAAATAGCTCTGGAGTTGTTCAAGCCCTTTGTTATGAAAAAACTGGTTGATGAAGGATATGCCCAGAATATAAAGAGTGCCAAGACTATGGTAGAGAAGGAAAGTAATGAAGTCTGGGATATATTGGAAGGAGTAATCAAAAACCACCCTGTTTTGCTTAATCGTGCACCAACACTTCACCGATTGGGCATACAGGCATTTATGCCTGTGCTGGTTGAAGGCAAGGCTATACAAATTCATCCTATGGTTTGCCCTCCATTTAATGCTGATTTTGATGGTGATCAGATGGCTGTTCACGTGCCTTTGTCAAATGAAGCAAAGGCGGAAGCGATGATTTTAATGTTATCTGTGAATAATATATTATCCCCTGCCAGCGGTGAACCGGTTGTAGTTCCCTCTCAGGATATGGTTCTGGGGATATATTATTTGACTTCGGAAAGAGAAAAATCTAATGGCAAAGAAAGATTTTATAATAATCTCCAGGATGCTATTTTAGATTATGATTATGGTTTTATATCTTTGCATACACCTATTAAGGTAAAAATCGAAGATAAAGCAACCAGAACTACAGTTGGAAGAATAATATTTAACCAGTCGCTGCCCGAGGATTATAAATTTGTTAACAAGGAAGTATCTAAAAAAGAACTTATTGCTATTATTGCCGAATGCATAGGTAGATTTCCTCAAAATGTCGTTACGGAAATACTGGATGCAATCAAACAGATCGGATTTAAGTATTCAACCTGGTCAGGTCTTACTATAGGGATAGATGATATAGATGTACCATCTGAGAAAGTTAAGATTTTAAGCAATGTGGAGAAGAAAATAGAAAAAATTGAAGATTATTATAAGCAGGGCCTGATAACGGAATTTGAAAGACATCAGAGATTGATACAAACATGGTCTCAGGCGAACGAGAGCGTAGCCAGTGCTATGGAGAAAAATTTTAGCAAATTTAATCCGGTTTATATGATGGCTACATCCGGTGCCAGGGGAAATATAAAACAACTTCGTCAGCTGGCCGGCATGAGAGGACTTGTGGCAAATGCAAGAGGGGATATTATGGATAGCCCTATCAAGTCTAACTTTAGAGAGGGGCTTAATGTTCTGGAATACTTCATTTCCACTCATGGTGCCAGACAGGGGCTTGCAGATACTGCACTGCGAACTGCGGATTCAGGGTATTTGACCAGAAGGCTTGTCGATGTTGCTCAGGATACCATGGTAAGGATTGATGACTGCAAGACTGAAGACGGTATAAATCTATATGTTTTAACTCTGGAAGGAGAACCTAATACTAATTTGATAGGAAGAACCTGCCTGGGGGATGTTAATAGTCCTAATACCAGAAAGAATATAATAAAGAATGGTGAAGAAATTACTGAGAAACATCTGCAGAAGTTTATACATGCCAATATTGAGAGCATAAAGGTGCGTTCGGTTATGACCTGTGAAGCAGAGTCCGGAGTTTGTCAGAAGTGTTATGGAAGAGATCTTGCTACGGGTAAAATGGTTGAGATTGGTGAAGCAGTAGGGATTATAGCTGCTCAATCTATTGGGGAGCCGGGTACCCAGCTAACCATGCGTACTTTCCATACTGGTGGAGTAGCCAGTACCGTGATCCAGAGGTCTATAAAGTCACCAGTCAAAGGTAAGCTTATATTCAGAAAAGAATTGCTGTCTGAGCTGAATATTAAAAAGACTGATTTTATCGATGAGGATACCAGTGAAGTTATGGAAATTAATATCGAACATATCCCCCATAAATTAATTTTTCAGGTTCAAATGGAAGAGGGAGATATTGTAGATGTAATCATTCCTAAAGGTGAAATACTACAGATAAATAGAAAAGTAAGTGTTGACGTTGGGGAGGTTTTTGCCAAGTTAATTCTTACTGCCAAGAGAAAGACACATGTTCACAAACATGAAAAAACTTTTGAGGGCATTGATATCACAAGTGGTTTGCCCCGGGTAGTAGAGTTGTTCGAGGCCAGAAAACCTAAAGAGCATTCTTTTATAGCGGAGATATCAGGAAAGGTTGAAATTGAAGATATAGATTCCAGGTTCAGAATGCTCACCATAAGGAGTAAGGATGGCAAGCAGGAGAAGGTTTACCAGATCCCGACTAGAGCGAAATTAAGTGTTAAAAATGGAGATAAGACTTCTGCAGGAGATCAGTTAACTGAAGGGCCAAGAAATCCTCATGATATTTTAAGAATTAATGGAATCAAGGAATGTGAGCAATATTTAGTAAGAGAAGTACAGAATGTATATAAAGCCCAGGGTGTGGATATTAATGATAAGCACATAGAAGTAATAGCCAGACAGATGTTGAAAAAAGTCACAATAATTGATCCGGGGGACAGCCATTTTCTGCCGGGGCAGCTGGTAGACAGGCTTTACTATGAGAAAGAGAATAACAAATTAATTTCCAGTATGAAGGCACCGGCTACAGCTGCTCAGAATTTAATGGGTATAACTAAAGCTTCACTGGTGACTGATAGTTTTCTTTCAGCTGCATCATTCCAGGAAACTACCAGGGTTCTGACAGATGCGGCTCTGGAGAATAAAGTAGATAATTTAACTGGATTAAAGGAGAATGTAATATTAGGCAAAGCTATACCAGCAGGAACCGGTATGAGTAGTTTTAAAGATTATGAATTGGAATATCCTGGCTATAAGGAAGACAGTAAGGATGAGATAGAAATACTTCAAGAGTCAGGAGGAGATGACGTAAAAGAAATAGAAATTAATATTTAAGATATGGTGGAGAAATACTTTAAAATGGCCATTTTTTTATATTGACATTTTAATTTTTAGATGATAATCTCTTTTTTCGTGTCTTCAAAAAAGGTTATCATTAATCATTTTTTGTGATGTTAGTATTGTTAAATTGAGATAGAAGATAGGGTATTTATGCCGACTATAAGTCAACTGGTTAAAAAAGGAAGAAAAAGATTAAAAAGGAAAAAGAAAACCCCTGCTTTGCAGGAAAATCCTTTAAGAAGGGGTGTATGTATTAGAGTATATACTTCTACTCCCAAGAAGCCGAATTCGGCACTGCGTAAGGTAGCCAGGGTAAGGCTTACAAATGGGGCTGAGGTTACAGCGTATATACCGGGAATTGGCCATAATCTGCAGGAGCACTCTATAGTATTGGTGAGAGGCGGCAGGGTAAAAGATCTGCCGGGAGTGAGGTATAAAATTGTTAGAGGCACATTGGATACTGCAGGGGTTGAAGACAGAAAATCTTCCCGATCCAGGTACGGAGCTAAGAGGCCAAAGTAATTTGTAAGGAGTTATTAAATGCCAAGAAAAGGAAAACCTCAGAAAAGAAGAGTGAAGGCAGATCCTGTTTATAAAAACCGGATTGTTTCTCAATTGATTAATAAGGTTCTGACAGATGGTAAAAAAAGTGTTGCCGAGAGTATAGTATATGGTAGTCTGAAAATTCTGGAAGAGAGAACCAAAGAGAATCCATTGGAGATACTGGAGAAATGCCTTGATAATGTGAGGCCGGTACTGGAAGTAAAGCCGAGAAGAGTAGGCGGAGCTACTTACCAGGTGCCTGTGGAAGTGTCTCCGGAAAGGGCAAATACCCTGGCTATTAGATGGGTGATTGATTTTGCGAGCAGGAGAAAAGAAAAGACTATGGCTGCGAGGTTAGCTGCTGAAATTCTGGATGGTGCCAGCAATACGGGAAGCAGTATTAAAAAGAAAGAAGATTTACATAAGATGGCTGAGGCCAATAGGGCTTTTGTGCATTATAGGTGGTAACACAGGTGACTATATATGGGTAGACAGGTTTCATTAAAAAATACAAGAAATATAGGTATAACTGCTCACATAGATGCGGGTAAAACGACTACAACCGAGCGCATTCTATATTATACCGGTAAGACTTACAAGATGGGAGAGGTTCACGATGGAGCGGCAGTTATGGATTGGATGATACAGGAACAGGAAAGAGGAATTACAATTACTTCTGCTGCAACAACTTGCTTCTGGAAAGATAATAAAATAAATATCATTGATACTCCCGGACATGTTGATTTTACGGTTGAAGTTGAAAGGTCATTACGGGTACTTGATGGAATGATCGCTATATTCTGTGCGGTTGGGGGAGTAGAACCTCAGTCTGAAACTGTATGGAGGCAGGCAGATAAATATAATGTTCCAAGAATTGCTTTTATAAATAAAATGGACCGGAGTGGAGCAGATTTCTTCTATGCCCTGGATATGATTAAAACAAAACTCGGTGCTAACCCGCTGCCGATGCAAATTCCTATAGGTAAGGAAGAAGGTTTTGTTGGAATCATTGATCTTATAAGCATGAGGGCAATTATATATAAAGATGAAATGGGAATTAAGTTTGAGTATGAAGACATACCTGCAGAGCTTAAATCTGTTGCTGAAAAATATAGACAGGAATTAATTGAAAACATAGCTAATTATAATGATTATATTTTAAATAAATATGTTGAAAATACTGAAATAAGCGAAGGAGAATTAAAGAAGGCTGTCAGGGAAATAACCATTAGTGTTAGTGGTGTTCCGGTGTTCTGCGGAGCTGCTTTTAAGAATAAAGGAGTGCAGCCATTACTGGATGGTGTAGTGGATTTTCTTCCATCTCCGTCTGATATACCTTCACCTAAAGGTATCAGTCCGGACAGTGGAAAGGAAATTGAGAGGGAAATAAGTGATGGTGCACCTTTTTCCGGTTTGATATTTAAGATAACGACCGATCCATTTGTGGGGAGATTAAGTTATTTAAGAATTTATTCCGGAACCCTGAAAAGTGGAGCGCAGGTGCTTAATACGAATAATGATGGTAAAAGCAGGATCAGCAAATTGCTGGAAATGCATGCTAATAGTAGAGAAGAATTAAAGGAAGCTTACTGTGGAGATATTGGAGCAGTTGTTGGCTTAAAGAATGTGAGTACCGGTGATACTATATGTGATCCAGGTAAACCTATTAAGTATGAATCTATTAGTTTCCCTGAGCCAGTATTGTCAATTGCTATTGAGCCTAAGACAAAAATAGACCAGGAGAAATTGTCTGTCGCGCTTTCAAAGCTTGCAGAAGAAGACCCCACTTTTAGAATGGAAATTGATAACGAGACTGGACAGACAATTATTTCAGGTATGGGGGAACTCCATCTTGAGATTATAGTGGACAGATTACTGCGTGAGTTTGGTGTAGGTGCGAATGTAGGTAGGCCTCAGGTATCTTATAGAGAGACAATAACCAGGGGAATACAGGTAGAAGGAAAATATATCAGGCAAAGTGGTGGAAAAGGGCAGTATGGTCACGTGGTTGTTCGTTTTGAGCCAAATGAGTATGGTAAGGGATTTGAATTTGAGGATAAGACAAAAGGTGGGACTATACCAAAGGAATTCATTAAGCCGATTGAAATGGGAATAAAAGATGCCATGCAGAGCGGGGAAGTAGCAGGATATCCGGTTGTTGATGTTAAGGCTATACTTCTGGATGGGTCCTATCATGAAGTGGATTCTTCGGAGATGGCTTTCAGGATAGCTGGTTCAAAAGCTTTTAGGGAAGCTATGAAAAAATGCCTTCCTATTTTATTGGAGCCAATGATGGATGTAGAAGTAGTTGCTCCTGATGAATATATGGGGGAAGTTATTGGTGATCTTAATTCAAGAAGAGGGAAAATATTGTCCTTAACATTAAGAAATAAGAATAGGATTATAAGAGCGGAGGTACCGCTTGCGGAGATGTTTGGGTATGCCACGGACTTACGGTCAAAAACTCAGGGGCGTGCCACTTTTACCATGCAGTTTAAAAAGTATGAACCTACACCGGCTAGAGTTGCGGATGAGATCATCGAAAGGTTTAAAGGAAGTAAGATTGCAGTGTAAGGATATAGATTATTAGTATGAAAAAATTAACTTTTATATAAAGAAAGGAAACTCTTATGGCTAAAGAAAAATTTGAAAGAACAAAGCCTC
>CAYPYW010000044.1:0-14399 GCA_964415365.1 uncultured Actinomycetota bacterium
AATACTTTTTATTTCGACTTTCCTCTAATTAATATTACTTTTAATTATAACATATCAATATATAAACTTAATATTAAATTTAAACAAGTTGCCATATTATTTTGACATTTTATTCATTTTTTAATGAATTTTCTTTATGATATAATCAAATCTATCATTAGCAGACACTTGACTTTACTATTGGACAAATATTAATAAATATCCATTAATTATAGGAGAGAGATGATCTTTCAAAATTTTTACTTGAATGCCATAACTATCCTTCTCATCTCTTATCTTATTGGCTCTTTTCCGTCTGCTTATATTGCCGGAAAAATAAAAGGCATCAATATAAGTAAGGAAGGAAGTACAAACGTCGGAGGCATGAATACATTCACAAGTGTAGGGAAATTCGCAGGAGTGATTGTAATAATTACAGACATGGGGAAAGGGGCACTGGCAGCCTACATTGCCGATAAATTTTCGGATCACATCTTTATTCCACTCCTTGCAGTTGTATTTGCAGTAATAGGACACAACTGGATGGTCTACATCGGCTTTAAAGGAGGGAAAGGAGTCTCTACATTTTTAGGAGGGCTATTCTACCTTTCACCTATAACCTTCCCCTTCCTTTACCTTATATTCGTACCAATTGCCCTCTTTACTCTCAAGGATTCCTATCTTGCAACAGCCTTTGCGTTCTTTTTCTTTTCCTTTTTCCTGTGGATTTATGAGAGAAGCTTCTGGTGGCTGATTTTCGGGTTACTGATAACTATAGTATACAGTATTAAAAGTTACGACCTGTTAAAAACATACTACACTAAAAAGAGAAGAGATATAAGTCCGGCGGTTAAAAAAATATTTAAACCATTTTTCAGGGGAATATAAAAATGAAATGTCCTTTTTGCTCAAATCTCGATACAAGAGTCATAGATTCCAGGCTAACCGATTCCAATGACTGTGTAAGGAGAAGAAGAATGTGCGAAAAATGCGGTAAAAGATTCACAACTTATGAAAGGCTGGAAAATCAGCCTATTGCAGTCATCAAGAAAGATAATACCAGGGAACCTTTTGATAGAAATAAGATACTTAGCGGATTAATCAGAGCCTGCATAAAAAGAAATATAAGCACCGAAGTGCTAAATAAAATTGTAGACGATATAGAAAATGAAATTTCAAATATGTCTTCCAATGAAATCCAATCCAGAGAAATAGGAAATCTGGTTTTGAAAAGACTAAAGAACCTGGACAAAGTAGCATATATCAGATTTGCTTCCGTTTATAAGCAATTTAAGAATATCAAGCAGTTCACCAAGGAATTGTCAGAATTACAAAAACCAAAATAGAATCATCAAACATTTCACAATTTATATCTTAGCACAGCACCAATACTTCCGGCCTCTAACAACTTCTCATTTCCTTCTATGTCTACAATCTCACAGCCCTGATTTAAGGCATCTTCAACAATCTCATCAACTATATCATTATAAAATACCAGCTCTCCCCCACAATAGGGACATTTGTCCTTGTGTTCTATAGTCAAATACTGGTATGAGTCACATATATATCCATTATGAGTAAATTGCCTGTCATATATTAGAATCTTTATCTGCTCGATTAATAAAGATTTTATGGTTGCATCAATCCCCAGCACACCCATTCTATTAGGATTATATTCATCAATAAGCCTATCAATGAGACTATTTTTTGTTTCAGTCTCAAATTCATCTATAATTTCATTAGCCTTTTTGCTAATTAAAGAAATATTCGAGTCCGGCTCAGCATCAATATCGCCAATATGCCTTGACTGCAGATAGCTGTGCAAATAATTTGAAAAGTCAGGAATTATCTCTTTCCTGCCTCCTAAAATCAAATAATCAAATTTTTTCTCTTTAAATAGCTCCATTGTCTTATCATTTATCAGCTTAAAGAAATGATGCAGTTTTTCTTCAAGCCTCCCAAGCAGCTTTTTTTCTCTAAGAACAGCCTGGCTCCTGAAATTAACTTTCGAAGGAACATCACTTATAAATGCAGCAAGATACTCATTAATCTCACCAAGATACACGGAATAGATTTGAGCTTTTTCTCTATTTATCAACAGTACGCCATATCTTTTGGAATTACTGATAAAAGACCTTATATTCTGAGTATAGGGCTTGGGATCTATAATTATTTTGGATCTCATTATTATAGGTATCCTGAATTCCTCCCACAGGCCATCCCCGGAGGAAAAAATTACAAGGGTTCTGGTAGAATCAGCTCTAAACTTATCATTTACAAAAGATTTAACCCTCTCAAAAATTTCAAATATTTCCTTCTTCTGCCTCCTGTCAAAATTGGCATCAGTCTCCAGTTTATCCCTGCTGCCGGCAATCATAGAATTCAATCTGGTCTGGTAACTTTTCTTCACCACTCTGGACCGGTCCACTAATAAATAAACACTGACCACTGGTTTCCCGGTAGGAATGTAATTCAATATTGAGTCAAGGTCTGTAACCTTAACACTTGAATTTAACATAAAACCCTCTCCTACTATTGGCGTATAAATATGATAAATACAAATTTTAGTATTACAATAGATTCATTCTTTCTCTAAAAACTTTAATTTATAATCAAAATTTATTATCATTATACAATATCTATTCAAGAAAGAGAGAGCTGATGTTTGGATATATCGGGTATAAAATTCTTGAGTTTATTGTAATTGCAACCCCCTATCCTGTAACATACCTTATTGCAAAGTTCGGTGCCTGGCTCTGGATGTTAACCGGCAAAAATGTCAATCTCATTAAAAACAACATTTCCAAAGTTCTCAATCTCAACGTAGGTGATAGAGAGACCCGCAAAATAACAAATAAGATTTACATAAACTGGGCAAAAAATATTGTTGATTTCCTGAAACATTCCATTATTTCCAAAGAGAGACTAAAACAAAGAATAGAAGTAAAAGGACTTGAGAACCTTGACAGCGCATTAAAAAAAGGAAAGGGTGTGGTTATTTTTACGGCACACATCGGAAACTTTGAATGGGGTGCTTGCAGGCTAGCTGTGGATGGATATAATATATGGGGCGTTAGCCTGGTCAGAAAAAATAAACTTGTCGGAAGATTTTTTGAGTCAAAAAGGCTGACCAAAGGACTTAAGACTCTATATATAAATAAAATGCTAAATGTTTTTAGAATACTGAAAAACAATGAAATAGTAGCCATACCGTCAGACTGGGATCCTACCGGCCAGGCCGCCAGACCGTTTGAATTCTTCGGGAGAACGGCTTATCTCCCCACCGGGGCTCTACAGATAGCGCTAAGATCAGGAGCACCACTAATACCAAGCTTCATCTACAGAAAAGATAAATATAATCATTTCCAGATAATCGAAAATCCTATTGACCTAGTAAGAGAAGGAGACAAGGAAACATTGATTGCACAAAATATGAAAAAAGTAATAAAGGTTATGGAAAAATATATCAGAGATAATATTTCCGAATGGGAAATGTTTCATGACATCTGGAGCGAAAAATAATATCCAATCATTTACAATTTATTCACAATAGTATAGCTTTATATCATATAATCTTAAATTTAATTTATTTTATTCATACACTTTATAATTAGAATAAGCGGAGAATAGAAATCAAAAATAAAACTAATGAATTTGTACCTAATTCCAATTCTTCCAATGAAGTACCATGGCATATAAAGTCTATCGAAGAAGTTGCAAAAACACTGAATACCGATATCAAATACGGCATAAGCGAAAAAGAGTCTACAGAGCGGGTCAAAAAATACGGTTACAATGAATTAGAAGAAAAAAAAGGACGAACGCCATTCAGGATATTCATTTCCCAGTTCAATGACTTTATGATATGGATACTTATTGCCGCGGCATTCATTTCCGGAATAATAATAAGGGAAATTACCGATGCAGTAGTAATATTGATTATACTGGTGATAAATTCAGTTTTGGGCTTTGTTCAGGAGTTCCGTGCAGAAAGAGCGCTCCAGGCTCTAAAAGAGCTTGCTTCTCCCAGTGCACTAGTAATAAGAGACGGTCATGAAATCAGTATTTATTCTAAAAAACTGGTGCCTGGTGATATTATCAAATTAACTGCAGGGGACCTTGTACCCGCAGACTGCAGAATTATAGACGAAGTAAATTTGCAGGTCAATGAATCAATCCTTACCGGCGAATCACTGTCGGTAAGTAAAACTGCTGTCCCCCTCTCTAAAATAAACCTTCCCACCGGCGATAAAAAAAACATGCTCTTCAGCGGCACTACTATTGTAAAAGGCAGATGCAGAGCTGTTGTCATAGGTACTGGACAAAATACCGAAATCGGTAAAATTGCGAGTATGGTTCAGGAAGAAGAGGAACTGACTCCTCTTCAGATTGAATTAAAAACTGTGGGCAAGAAAATCGGAATAATATGTCTGGCAATAAGTGTTGCTGTTTTTGTATCAGGAATACTCAAGGGCAACTCGGTTGCCCAGATGCTCCTGGTCGCTGTTGCGCTGGCAGTTGCCGCTATACCTGAAGGGCTGCCTGCTATAGTAACCGTATCTCTGGCACTTGGTGTTCAGAAGATGGCAAAGAATAATGCCATAGTAAGAAAATTAAGTTCCGTTGAGACCCTTGGCGGCGTGTCTGTAATATGCACTGACAAGACCGGAACCCTTACCGAAAACAAGATGATGGTACGCAGGATTTATGCAGGCCTGAAGGAAGTCAAAGATTATAGTAATTTTATAGAAAGATATAGTAAACCCGATGGTAACCATAATAAAAAAATCTTAACTGTAAAAAATTTAGACAGCCATGGTGCATTAGAACTTCTAATTAAAAATGCCGTTCTCTGCAATGATGCGTACTACGCAAATAAAGAAAGCATGCAAATTACTGGAGATCCGACGGAAGCTGCACTTCTTGAGCTAGGCAGTTTTTATTCAATTGATAAGACTGAAATAGAAAAAGATTACCCCAGAGAACTGGAGGAACCTTTTGATTCCGAACGTAAGATGATGACTACCATTAATAAAATATCAGACAGTGAAAAATACAATGAGTATAAATATATACTCCTTTCAAAAGGAGCTCCCGAGGTAATTTCCGGAAAATGCAGCAAAATAATTAAAGATGGAAAGATAGAGAATCTTACCGATGCTGACCGGAAAGAAATAAGTCAAAACAATCATACACTTGCCGGTAAAGCAATGAGAAACCTGGCTTTTGCTTTCAAATATCTGGATACTCTCCCGGATGAAGAAAAAATAAAAGAGGCAGAAGAGGATCTTGTATATCTGGGTATAGTCGGAATGATTGATCCGCCGCGGCCAGAAGTATATGATGCCATTGAAAAATGCAAGAGAGCCAATATTAAAATCATTATAGTTACCGGAGATCACAAAATAACTGCCCGGGCTATCGGAGAAGAATTGGGAATACTTGGTCCTGCAGATAAGATTATTGATGGTATAGAACTTGACTCAATGACTGACAAAGAACTTGAAACACAGATAGAAGATATAAGGATCTTTGCCAGAGTTTCCCCATCCAATAAAGTGGGCATTGTAGAAGCCTTAAAGAAGAACCAGCATATTGTGGCCATGACCGGTGACGGAATAAATGATGCTCCATCACTTAAGAAAGCAGATATTGGCGTAGCCATGGGTATTGTAGGAACCGATGTGAGCAAAGAATCAAGTGATATGATTTTAACCGATGACAATTTTGCAACCATAGTACAGGCCATAAAACAGGGGAGATCAATATACGATAACCTGAAAAAATTCATATTGTTCCTCCTGTCATGCAATATTTCGGAAGTGCTTCTGATGTTCATTTCCATAGTGGTGGGAGATTATATATTCTATTTTATTACCGGAGAAAGAGGGCTCCTTTATATACCTCTACTGCCGGTACAAATCTTGTGGATGAACCTGATAACCGACGGACTGCCGGCAATGGCACTGGGAATAGACCCACCTGAAAAAAACATCATGGACAGAAAAGCTATGAAAAGAAAGGAACAGATTCTAAGCAAAAGAGGACTTATAATGATTTTATGGCAGGGGATAATTTTAACTCTCGGAGCACTTTTTATATACTTTTCCGGTCCCCTATTCTTCAATACCCATAATCTTATCTATGATCAGAAGGTTTTCCAGACCTCTGTTTTCACTACCCTTGTCATAACCCAGCTGCTCCACACATTCAACTTCAGGTTTGAAAACAAGGGTATATTTAGAAAGCATATTTTGGAGAATAAGTATCTTAATCTTGCTGTAATTGTATCAATCCTGCTTCAAATCGGAATAATTTATATCCCCTGGCTCCAGGGTGTATTTGAAACAGCCAGCCTGGGTCTTTACCATTGGCTGCTCATCATAGCAAGCTCAGTTATACCGGTCCTGATTATAAACCTGATAAATGAGATCATTTATAAAAGAAGGAAAGCTGATATTCCTTAAGGATCATTGCTTCCGTCATCATTCTGAGGAAAATCTTTCAGATAGTAGAACTAATAATTTCAATAATATTATAATTATCCCTTTGAAGAGGATAACTTAATATTTTTATTATTAACAAGGGAATTCTTATTAGCACCTTTTTCTTTCTCTATCATTTTCGGGGCCGGCTCTTCCCATTTAGTCAAAGATTGAACTATACCACTATAATAATCCAAAAGCATTTCTTCTATTATTTCTATAAACTTTCTACAGCTAGAAAAATCCTTGCTGAAATCCTTGATCATCATAACTTTAAATTCTTTTATTTCTCTATCTTTTATCTCATCATATATATTATCTAAATTATCAATGCTAACCCTCTCCGATTTGCTGGTATTCTTAAGAGAAATATCAATAAGAACTTCCCCCTTAACTTTCAAAAACTTTTTCTCGTTTTTATTTTTACAATTTCCCATCTGTCGTTTAATCCAAGATAATTGCCCTCTTACTCTTTTATCCTGCGGCGCCTTCAAAATAACAGACATTTCCACTGTTTTTTTCTCAAAAGAAGCATCTATTCTTATATCTGATACGGCATTTTTAACTTTTAAATTGGAACTCAAGATCTTCCTCTCAATTAGTCTTTTCTTATCATCTCTTATTCTTGAATTCAAATCACCTTTGTACTTTATCTCTCCAGAAGCAACAATCACTCCAAGACTCCTACTTAAAATTAGTGCCAAATCTTTTTCTTCCTGCTCCCAGCTTATTACAGTTTCATCTAAATCAGGGTCACTTAATCTTATTCCTGTACCCAAGTTAATTTTTTCGACAATTTCTCCCCACCCCTTTTTCATTTGAGTAAACCCACATATACCAGATTTATCATATTCAAAATATTTTACTACTTCTTTCATCAATTCAACTTGGTCAGGATCCTCAATGTTCGTTTCATTGTCAAACAACAATATATGGGCAAGAGTTAGAATATATGACCAGGAAAAATGATACAAGCCAACACTTTTTATGCTTTTAACATTGACTGGAGATTGTGTGGGTTCAGACACAAATTGATTTGATACAGTTACTACTCTAGGTATGGAACAACTTTTTGCTAAATCTATATATTTTTCTATTTGTTCTTTATTTATCTCATTGGGCCCATTTTTCATTTCAAAAATAGCAGCATCTTTAATTATCCCTCCCTTTTCTATTAAGATCAGCCCATCCATCCTACAATTCTTAAACTGGGGGAGAGCAACTTCATTATATGCAAAAAAATGTCCGCCCTTTTTCATCTTTAGGTCAGAAAGTACCATCCCTCTGAATTCTCTGATCATTCTCATTGATGATAAAAGAACAGACGCTAACCCAACCTCATCCCCTATTTTAAAAGTAGGAATGAGACGTGCATGCCTTAGTTGAATAACACCCTTTTCAACAAGCTCATCAAAATCACTTTTTTTCTGGCCGAGAATTCTTACTTGTCTTTTATCCAATCTAAGCCTCCTTTGAAGTCCAAATATTAGATATCAATAATTTATTCAAATGAACTGTATTGATAATAGTTATTATAATACTACAAATGACTCTATATATTAAATATTACTGTTTATAAACGATTTAAGCTTTAACCGGATAGTTTTATTTCTGCCTTTAGTCTGGAGCTATTCTTCTTTGCATTATTAATCCTAATCAAATGGTCTTGGCTTTTTATATCTGATATCTTTAAATTAAGTAGTTCACTAATCCTAAGACCCGCATAGCAAAATACTGCAAGAATTGCCTTGTTCCTTATTCCAGATTTGTATTTCTTTTTTGGCTGGTTTACAAGCTTGTCTAGTTCTTCTCTTGTTATGAATACTTCTATTACTTTTTTTCATTTTGTATTTATTGATAATTGGTTTAAAAAATTCTATAATATTTTATAATAATCGTACATATAATTTATATATAAATTCAATTTATATTTTTAATGATTGTAAATTATGGAAATTAAAGTCTTATTCGAATTGTCTAGAGACATGGTACCTAGTATTGCAGAAATAAAATTTGATAAATACTATATTCAGCCATTGCCAACCAACTCAAAGGATCTTAAAGATGGAAGAATAAGATACCTGTTAATATTTAATGATGAAATCAAAGATGGTGAGTTCGGGAGTCAACCATTTATAGAAGCTCAAATGATTCTTTCCATATTATCATTATTACTCCGTTCAAAACTAGAGATTGACTCAATTATGATAAATAATATAAAAAGTGATATGCCTGATCCTCGAACTGCTACTTTCTATTCAGAATATAACAACACAATAAATGAACTTACAGACATTAATACTTTCTTCAATAAATTTAAATCTTTAGACCTTGATATTATTGAACAATTCCAAAGAGCATGTGAAGTCTATTCAGTAGCATTAAATATGATAGGTATAAATAACACTTTAAGTTTTTTTCTTCTTTGTACATCAATTGAATGTCTTTCAAATATTATATATAAAGATATTGAAGGCAGTTGTGAAAGATTTATAAAATTCATTTTAGAAAATTTATCTGATCAATCAGTTTTTTCTACTGAGCAAGAATGGAAAGATATTTTAAAAGAGATTTATTATAACCATCGAAGCGGATTTACGCATGGAGGCAAGCGGATTCCGGACTCAGTAATAATAGCAGATAAATTTAATAGGGTTTATGTTAAGAATATAATTGATGGCAAAGAAACAAGGACGCCAAGTCTTAAGTGGTTTGAAAGCATAGTCTATAATTGTTTATTCAATTTTATAGATAATATTAAAACAGACTCTAAAGAAAGACCCAATCCTTTGAAAGATTTATCAATGAAATATGGGATTGTGAAAGTAAAATTTAAAAAAAGTGCTAAAAGAGGTGAAGCTGTATTTGAAAAAGATTTAGATCTAGATTAATTCTTTATTCCTTATTTTTATCTTTAATTCTTTTTTCCTTCCTTTCCTTTGCTATTGCAGGAGTTATATACAAGACCTTTATAAGCTCTTCTAATAGAAACAAAATATCTTTAGCATCATCTTCTGTTACACTACTATCCTTATTTACATCTTTCGGTGGATGAGCTGCATCATTTCCTGTTAATCTAACTTCGTGAGCCCATTCCTTCAAATCATTTGTAATTATTCTTTCATCCAATAACCAATCAATTTGTTCTACTAGTCTTTTATCTGGTGCACCTTTTTCAATACAACACATTTGTAAAGCCCTTCTAGCTAAAACTCCAGTTCCCCTATATGCTTTTACAGAGAAACATTTATATGCTTCCTCTAAATCTCCTTTAAGAAAGACTGGTATTCTAGGATCAATAGGTTTTGGTAACTGAGAAGGATATATTTCTATGATCTTTTCATTCTGACCATATCTTGCAACTAGAAAGAAATAATTACAGCTATTACATTCAGCTATTTGATATAATTTTCCGTGACTTCCATATTCTTTTCTTATTGATAAACTTGTCTCTTTCCTACAATTTGGACAATAGATTGAATTTATATCTGCCATTTCTTACCTCTTCAACTTTCATATTATTTTTTATTAAAAGTAATATTTATAATCAACTACTTTAAATGATATTATGAAAATAATATTCATGATACAAAATTAACAAGTAATTCACCCTGTAATTAACAATTCCTCAATAAGTGGTATGAATGAATCTGGTGTAAGTTGTTCTTTCTTTGTTGTCTGATATATATGTATTGTGTTAAGCATTGCTATTTCATCAGGAAGCTCGCTTAATTCAAAAGGGAAAGGTTCAGGCCTACCATCATTTCTTTTAACTAATGGGCTATGAGCAACATGTAGTGTCCTCCAATTGCCATAGATATCTTCATTACCAGATGCTCTAAGTATCAAATTGAAACCCCGACCACTTGGTGCCTTTACATGACCCCAAGCTTTAACAGTCCCACCATCAAATTTAATTATGTCATATACTACGTTAACTAAAACTTTAACTTTTCTACCTGGATAGCCCTCTTTAAAAATATTAATCATGAGGGGCCCCGGAAAATCTACCTCAAGTTTTGCAACGTCTGATTTTGAGTTGAAGTTTTCAATTATTTCTTGGACAGCTTTTGCAACATCATTAAAGGCATACTTCACTATCCCTTCAAGTTCTTTGCGTTTTTTATCTTCGAACTCTAATTTTGATCTCTTCATTTCTTCAATACGCCTAGTTTCAAGCGCACGCTCTACAAGCCTGCTAACATCTTGTTGCGGTTTAGTAGTGATGTCCTTACTTTTAATACGCAATATTACCTCATCCCATGAATTATAGCGGTCAGTAGGGCGCTTGGAAATCATTTTTTGAATTAATTGGCTTAATCCTAATCCAATATTCTCATTATATTTTCTTGGATCATCAGGAATATCCATTAGATGTGCGTTCTTCCATGCTTCAATATTATCTCCAACTTGCTTAACTACATATGGGTGTCTTAATGTCGCCAGTTCATAGAAAACAAGACCCATTGAGTATATATCCATAGCTATTGTGTTTTCTTCCTGGCTCCAGGCCTCAGGGGCAGTGTACATCAGATTTATCAATCCTTTTAATGTCTGTGTCCTGGTAGCTTCGCCTACTATTTTTGAAAGACCAAAATCTGCAATCTTTAATACATTATTTCGAATTAAAATATTATCAGGCTTAATATCTCGGTGGACAAGCTTTTCATTGATTGCTTTCATTCCAGATGCAAGATCAAGCACAATAGACTGGAGTTCTTCATTTTTAAAGAATTGTTTAGCTTCTTTCTTCTGATCAATTATATCTTTGAGAGTACCATTATTGGCAAGCTCCATCAATATATATGGTGGAAGTTCTGGATATTTTTGTCCATCATGGAAGTAAATCACACTTAGCACATTTTTATGCTTTATCTCCATTGCGAGATTTCCTTCATTTACAAGAGCTTTTAAACTATTGTCATTTAACAAACCCGTAGTAATTGTTTTTAAGGCAAAATGTTCACCTGATAGCCCTTCAACTTCATAAACTATTCCGAAAGCACCATTACCTAATGGTTCTGATATTTTGTATTCCTCTGTTCTGGTGGAGCCAAAGACTATATCATCGGGTCGTAAATCCATTAAATTACTCCATAAACATATAACTAAGCGTTCTTAATTAATGCATGATATTTTTTACCCAAATAGGTTAACTCTTTTCCTAGTTCTTCTAATTCTTTTTCTAAGTGAGGGATTGCAATTCCTTTTAATTTCTTCTCAAAATAACATCTAAATATCTTTAAAATAATCAAAAATGCCATCAGTAGTGCTACATATCTGAATGTGAACTCATTTTTATCTTTAAAAATCTGGAAATACCCAAAATTCAATTTTCTTGTCCCATCAGCGCTATTTTCTTCAAAATCTAACCTATGCACAAAACTGGAAATATCTGCATGAGAGCCATATTCGCTACATTCTTCATGATATAATATTAAATCTTTTGCTAATGGGAATTTATTTGGGTCTTTTGATCTAATTGTTTTAATTGTATTTTTTATATATTTAAATTTATTATCTTTTTCAAGATAATTATATACTTCTTTAGGTTCTTCAATTATAAGGTAAACCGTCAAAGCAGCATCAATTGCCTTCCTGAGGGAAAACATAGAGTCAGATATATGCTGTCTCAGAAAAGTAACAAATGTGAAATAATAATGATATTGTACATACATGTATAAGTTTAAAATTATTGGTTCTTCGTTATCAGGATTTAATTTTATTTTATTAATAAGGTCTAGATATTCTTCATAAATTCTTTCCATTCTATTTAAATATGAGAGTTCTTTTGGGTAATTAACAAGACTAGTCATCAAGTTGTATTCTTCACTTGTAACCATTTCTAAAAAATTCATATCGATTTTCCTTTATATAATCCCCATATTATTTTTAACTAAAAGTAATATTCATAATTCCATCTAAATTCACTCTTACCAGAAATAATATCTACTATCTAAAAACCACATAAATTTTCATCTATTGGCAATTATATGTATATGCTCTGTGGTATCCCTGAATTGTTTACATTCGCAAGTTTGGACAACAAGGTCTAATATATTTTTATAGGATTTAGGATATTTTTCTTTTATTTCATTTACAAGGTTTACCATATCTCCAGCAAAGCTTTCACAACCAGCATAACTTAATACTTTAAATCCCACACTTTTAACTTCAGAAACCGCTTTTTTTGGAAGTGTAAAATGTGCAACTGTAAAACCCTCAATACCATTATCAAAAGAGACTTCATCTAAAAACTGCTTTAGATAATCTTTACTTCTGTATCTGTCTGGAAAATCTGAAAAGCCTGCTTTTAGTACTCCCCAGCTATTCATATAAGCTATGATTGCTGTTCCGTTTTTCTTTAGCATCCTATAAGTACTTTCAAGCACTTTAATTCTATCTGACTTTTTTGTTAAGTGATAAAGAGGACCCATAAGAAGCAAAGCATCGTAATAGTTTGATTTAAGTCGATCCAATTCTGTAGCATTTAAACATAAATACTCCTCTGCTTTGAGCCCTGCTTTTTTTATCTTTTTTTCTGCAAACTTCAAAAGATTATTCGAAATATCTATAAGTGTTACCTTGTAGCCCATCTTTAATAGTTCTAATGAGTATCTACCCGGACCGCAACCAATATCACATACGAAACCTTTTTTTGGGAAATATTTCCTGATAAGCATTTTTGTTGCTTCAAACTCTAATTTTGGGAAGGGGGTGGCAAACCTGTTCCATTCCCATTCAACCCTGTTATTGTAGAATTCTCGTACAGCTTCATTCATGATTGTTATGAGAATCGTTTATATATTTCAGTTAATTATAAGATAAAACTGCGAACATTAGAAAAGGAATTTCAAGTAGCCCCAAGTTACAAAATTTCGAACCAGGTTATAAGGGAGTTAGAAAAAGTAAAGAATTTTTTTGGGTTATAGATTGACAAATGTATATTATCATGATATACATGTCTAAGTATGGATATTAGTAAGGAACTTGAAGGTTGTACGGGTTTCCAATGGGATAAGGGAAATATTGAGAAAAATTGGCTAAAACATGGGGTAAGTCCCTCTGAATGTGAGCAGATTTTTTTTAATCTTCCCTTGATATTCCATGATGATATAAAGCACTCAGGGCAAGAAAATAGATATTACTCTTTGGGAAAGACTGATACAAGCAGGTTTCTTTTTATTGTGTTTACTATTAGAGAAAAACAAATAAGAATAATATCTGCACGTGATATGAATAAGAAGGAAAGGCAGGTGTATAAAGATTATGAAAAAGATACCTAAATTTAAAAGTGAAGATCAGGAAAGAGATTTTTGGGAAAATGCTGATTCCTCAGAATATATTGATTGGAAAAAAGCAAAAAGAGTAGTTATGCCTCATTTAAAACCATCAGTTAAAACCATATCTTTGAGGCTTCCAGAATCTATGCTTGAAGAGATAAAGCTTTTGGCGAATAAACGCGATGTACCATATCAATCATTAATGAAAATATTTTTATCAGAGAGAATAGAAAAAGAATTGAGTGCGTAGTAAAACTAGTAGCCCACAAGAGACTCGAACCATAATCTTTTATATTACTTTTATATCAAAACAATATTTATAATAAAAAATTAAAGGATTTGGAGAAAATATTCATCCGTTAAATTTCTCATGTGATTTACATCACAATACATTACCTAAGCAGCTAACTTCCTCACCTCTGCTCCAGGACACCTGCTTCCCTGAGTAAATTTACAGTCTCAGTATGGTCACCAGCCTCTCATTCTTCAACCACATCTCCCTCTCCCGAGGGCAACAATAAACCTTCAAATTCCTCTGGATGCTCTTGCATATAATCCAAAACCCCCGTAAGCTTATTAATATCTTCTCCTGTACACCTCCCCTGTTGCCTCATATAAAAATCTAAAGGAAAGCTAATACGTTGCCTCATTA
>CAYPYW010000045.1:0-12851 GCA_964415365.1 uncultured Actinomycetota bacterium
ATGCAGAATTTTCTTAACAAGGTTATTATTGGGTGTTCTCTTAGAGATGTTGACGTAGCTGCGTTCGATACCAGGTTAACAGCGAAATGGGTTAAAATCTTTGGTTTTGCTTCGGGAAAAATCGCTGGCAGCCTGAGAGCAAAAGGCGGTACTCTAATATTGTCTCCTGAGGGCTTCTTTGTCACAAGATCAGAAGGCCCTCTGAAAGAAGGGGAATTGGAGCGTGCTGCTTCCTGGGCAAAAGAGATTGTCGAGAGTAAAAAATAATCTGATTTAGTTCTTTGTGGTGGAGAAGGCTTAAAAAGAATGCTTATACACAAGGGAACTATGAAGGCCTGGACTTAAACATAAGTTAAAATCTTTTCTATTTTCTTAAATATGGTTTTAAAGTCATTTGTCTGGCAGTAGTACCTGTAATTCTTTTCAAAACCAAGCATTATTTTTGAGAGCAGGGATTCTCTTTCTATATCTCTTCCCAGTATAATTTTAATGGATGTCGATTCTCTAGTGAGAGGGGCTAGGTCTGCCAAGTCCAGGTTTGCATTTATTCCAATTCCGATTATTAGAAAAGTATCACTGTCTATTTTTTCAACTTCGGTTAAGATGCCGCCTAACTTTGATTTTTCATGATAAATGTCATTAGGCCATTTTATGGTTGCTTTCAGGTTATATTCCATATTTAAAACAGATGCAACCGAATAGGCAGTAACAAGTGTGACTTCCGGAAGTTTTTTTTCTTCCAGCATAGTTCGGATTATTATGGTAAACCAGAGACCTCCCCGGGGGGATAGCCAAACTCTTCCCAGTCTACCTTTGCCTTTTTTCTGGATTTCAGCGAGTACCACAGCTCCGTCGAGGCTTTTATATTCCCCCTTTTTACCGCTTATGAGCTGTGAAGCAAAATTGTTGGTAGAATCTACTTCTTTTAAATAAGTGATGTTTTTACCGATGTAGTCAGTTGCCAGTATTTTTTTATACTCGTCTAAATTGAAATTTACCATCTAATATTTCAGGGATTTTTAATCGACCCATTTTATATTGCTGAATTTGTATTTTGTGGCAATTAGAATAACATCTATGATCCACCATATTCCGAAACCGCCAAAAGTTATGAGTTTTAGAATCCCCAATCCAACATGTCCCATTATGAATCTGTCCACACCAAGCTGGCCAAAAACTATGGACATTACCAGAGTGAGGGTCCAATTTACTTCCTTCAATGTCTTCTCCTTTTTTAAAATTTTTTATAACGGGTAATACTTATATATTATATACAAAAACAAAAAATAAATAATTAAAAAAGATGCAGTTTCACCTGGTAGGGAGGTCGTTGGATTAATAACTATGCGGGTTTAAGATTAAACTATAAAAAATATAACTGATTGAATACAATACTGTCAGGTCATCTCCGGCTGATAGTCCATGTGAAACTATAAGAATATAGCTGCGTCTATCTAAAGAGCTGTGGCGGTTCAATTTTACATTTTATATTTATAAGCAGGAATTCTTACATGGAAGAGGTATTAGGTTATGAAAGAAATGAACAGGAAAGACATCGAGAATATTATTCCTCATAGAGACCCTTTTCTTTTGATCGATAAAATTATTGAGATTGAGCCTGGTAAAAGAATTAAAGCTGTAAAGTATGTAAAGCAGGATGAATACTATTTTAAGGGACATTTCCCCTCGAATCCTATTATGCCTGGGGTTCTTATAGTAGAAACTATTGCCCAGGCTGGAGTAGTTCTGGGGCTTATGATGCCTGAAAATAAAGGTAAGCTGGCGTTGTTTGCCGGTATAGATAAAGCCAGATTCAAAAGAATAGTTAAACCGGGAGATGAGCTTACAGTCGAAGTGGAGCTTGGAAACTTTAAAAGGAATGTTGGCAAAGCAATAGGTAAGGCAATGGTTGGAAACGATATTGCCTGCATGGCAGAAATTATGTTTGCCTTAACCTAGAGAGGTTTTTGATTGGACAGTAAAAATACGGAATCCATAATTTTAAAGAAGATTGCTCTCATGTTCCCTGGTCAGGGATCACAGTATATTAGTATGGGTAAAGAATTTTTAGATGCCAATGACAGCTATAGGAAATATTTTGATGTTTCGAGCGAAGTCGTTGGAGAAGATATATTGAAAGTAATCGAGGATGGAGACGAAGGTAATTCGCTTGAAGATACTCTATTCAGCCAGATTTCAATTTACAGTTTGAGCTGTGCCCTGAATGATTATTTGGTAAACGATCTTTCTATAAGCAGGAAATATATCCATACAGTTCTGGGGCACAGTCTGGGAGAATACAGCGCACTTTACAGCAGCGGAGCTTATAGTTTCAGGCAGGGAGCAAAGCTGGTTGGATACCGGGGTGCGATTATGAGTGAGACCAACCGTAGCACGAGAGGAATGATGGCTGCTGTTCTGGGAACGGATATTAGTATAATTGAAGATGTTCTCGGTACTTTTACTGGCAGGGTATTTATTGCCAATTATAATGACTACTCACAAATAGTAATAAGCGGGTATGAAAGTGCGGTGATGGAGGTAGTAGAGGAATTAAAATCAAGGGGGGCAAAAAAGGTAATACCGCTTAGAGTGCATATTGCTTCGCATTCTCCGTTGATGGAACAGGTTTCGGATAAGCTGGGAGAATTCATTGAGGAAAATATTGAATTTGCGGATATGAAACTCCCTTTCTTTTCTACAACCGAGGTGTCTTACCGGAATAAGGATGATATTAAAAAGATACTGACTGGTCAGCTCACCAGTCCTATAAGGTGGGTCGATAGTGTTGAGTATCTGTTGGGCAGTGGTATTGGTATATTTATAGAAGTCGGTCCGGAAACAGTTCTGTCCAGGCTGGTTAGCAGGATTGCGAAGAGAAGTGAAAGGGATGTTATTGTACTCAATACCGATCAGGTGGAGGATATTGAAAATTTGAAAAATGCGTTGAAAAAGGAAGGAATCATAAATGAGGCTTAAAGATAGGGTAGCCATTGTAACCGGCGGTGCCAGGGGTATCGGGAAAAAGATATGCCAGGCTTTTTTAGAGGAAGGTGCATCCGTATATATTTTCGATGTCAACCAGGAGGAAGGAGAAAGGACCATAAGCGAGTTCCAGTCAGCTTATGAAGACAGTAGAGTTAATTTTTTTAAAGTGGATATAACCGATGAAAAGAGTGTGGAGCAAGCGATTGAAAGAGTTATCGGAGCTGAAGGCAAAATTGATATTCTGGTCAATAACGCTGGAGTCACCAGGGATAATCTGATACTCAGGATGAGTCTTGAGGATTGGAAAAAAGTAATTGATATAAACCTTACTGGAGCCTTTATCTGTTCCAAGTATACAGCGCGATATATGATAAAGAATAGAAGCGGGAAAATAATAAATATTTCCTCAATAGTGGGAGTTCACGGTAATGCAGGACAGAGTAATTACTCCTCATCCAAGGCTGGAATAATCGGGCTTACCAAAACCTTGGCCAAGGAACTCGCCGGAAGGAATATTCTGGTCAATGCTATAGCTCCAGGCTATATTAAGACAGAGATGACTGACAAATTGAGTGATAGGATAAAGGAAAAACTAATGGAGCAGATTCCGACCGGGAGGCTGGGAAGTGTGGACGATGTGGCAAAGACAGCACTCTTTTTGGCAAGCGATGATTCTAATTATATAACTGGCACAGTGATAAATCTGGATGGGGGAATGGGCATCTAATAACGGACAAGGATAATATAAAATTCTAGGTAGAAAAGGAATTACAAGTGGTGATAAAAAAGAATGATAAAAGAAGAGTAGTTGTTACTGGATTAGGAGTAATGTCGGCATTGGGACTAATGGTTGATAAGTTCTGGGATAATCTGATTTCTGGAAAATCAGGTGTTTCAAGAATTGATCGCTTTGACGTCGAGAAAATATCTTCCAAAATTGCCGCACAGATAAGGGATTTTGAGCCTGAAAACTATATGGACTTCAAACAGGCCAAAAGAATGGATAGGTTCGCCCAGTTTGGGGTTGCTACGGCACTTAATGCCATAAAGGACAGCGGTCTTAAGATTAGCTCTGCAAATGAAAATGAAGTGGGAGTTTATATTGGAAGTGGAGTAGGAGGACTTGCAACCCTGGAGCAGCAGCATGAGAGGCTACTCAGTAAGGGTGCTGATAAGGTAAGTCCCTTCCTTATTCCTATGATGATATCCAATATGGCCGCGGCCCAGGTCTCAATTGCAAGTGGAGCCAAAGGGCCGGTAAGCACCACTACCACTGCATGCGCCGCAGGATCAAATGCTATAGGTGATGCATTTGAGATAATTAAAAGGGGAAGTGCAGAGGTTATGATTGCAGGCGGAAGTGAAGCAGCCATCACCCCTATGGGAATGTCAGGTTTTTCGAATATGCAGGCTCTTTCCACCAGAAATGACGAGCCAGAGAAAGCATCCAGGCCTTTCGACAGGGACAGAGACGGATTTGTGATGGGTGAAGGCTGCGGTATATTAATCCTGGAAGAATTAAACCATGCTCTGGAAAGGGATGCCAGAATATACTGTGAGATTTTTGGGTATGGCCTTTCAGGAGAAGCCTATCATATAACTGCACTGGAAGAATCTGGTGCAAATGTGGCCAGGTGCATAAGGAATTGTCTGGATGAAGGCGGCATCAGGCTAGAAGAAGTGGATTATATCAATGCTCACGGAACATCAACTCCCTTAAATGATGCTATTGAAACTACTGCCATTAAAAGGTGTTTTGGCGAACATGCTTATAACATAAATATAAACTCGACTAAGTCAATGACCGGACACTGCCTGGGAGCATCAGGTGCTATTGAAGCTACAGCAGTGGTTCTGGCTATAAGAGATAATATTATTCCCCCCACTATTAATCTTGATAATCCAGATGAGAAGTGCGATTTGAATTATACGGCAAAGGTCAGTCAGAAGAGAGAGATAAATATTGCTCTTTCCAACTCCATGGGTTTTGGCGGCCATAATGTTACCCTGGGATTTAAGAAATATTTGTGACTGGAATTACATATGGAAAAAGTTAAGTGTAAGAATTGCAATAAGGATATTGAAGATGAAATTTTTATATTAAATCTATGGGTGTGTCCGTATTGCAATTATCACCATTGTATAAGTGCAAGAGACAGACTGCAGATTACCGCAGACGATAACAGTTTTACCGAACTGGGGAAAAATATTAATTCGGTTGATTTTCTGAACTTTTACGATGTCAAGTCTTATGGTGTAAGACTTAAAGAGACAAAATTAAAGACCGGCTTGGATGAAGCAATTGTAATCGGCGAGGCACAGATAGAGGGAAATGATGTAGCACTGGGTATTATGGACTTTGGTTTTATGGGCGGAAGTATGGGAAGTGTAGTAGGGGAGAAGATAAAGATTTTATCCAACCACAGTATTGAAAAAAATATTCCCCTTGTTATATTCTGCACATCAGGAGGAGCCAGGATGCAAGAGGGTGTGGTGTCCCTGATGCAGATGGCAAAGACAGTATCCTGCGTAGGCAGAGTAAAGGAAAACAGAATTCCTTACTTCGCAATAGTGACAGATCCCACTTCCGGAGGAGTTAGTGCGAGTTTTGTCACTATTGCTGATATTATAATAGCAGAGCCAAATGCATTTTTTTGTTTTACTGGGCCCAGAGTCATAAAGCAGACTATAAAAAAGAATCTTCCTCCTGATTTCGGCAGCGCAGAGAGAAATTTAAAAAATGGCCAGGTGGACATGATTGTAAACAGAAGCGACCTTAAAGGTACTCTGGCCAATCTGTTAAGATTATTTAAGGGATAATATGGATTTAAAAAAACTGGAAGAAATTCCAAAAAGTTATCTCAAAGAGATTTTAGGGTCACTGTCAAAGCTCGAAAAATTAAAGAAGATACCCTTCTTTACCGGTATACATTTTAAGGATGCTGAAAGAGATCTCGCCAGGAAGATTGAAGGTTATAAGAGAGTCGAGAGGGATGCCAGAAGAGTATGGAAGGTTGTGGAACTTTCCAGGAATGAAGACCGGCCTCAGTGCCGGGATTATATAAATGGCATTTTTGAAAATTTTGTGAACCTTTCAGGTGACAGGCTTACCGGCGAAGACAAATCTATTGTTGCAGGTCTGGGTAAAATCAATGGAAGGACTGTTGCTGTTATTGGGCATTATAAAGGCAAGGACATAAAAGACAGAATGGAACATAACTTCGGTATGAGCATACCGCAGGGGTATAGAAAATCCCAGAGGATCATGAAGCTTTCCGATAGATTTGGGTTTCCTATAGTAACTTTTATAGACACACCAGGGGCGTATCCAGCGGTTGAAGCTGAAGATGATGGGCAGGCAAGTGCTATTGCAAAAAGTATTTCGGTAATGTTCGAAGTCAGAGTTCCTATTATTGTTATTTTAATTGGCGAAGGCAGTAGTGGTGGAGCGCTTGCACTGGCTATAGGAAATGAGATAGCCATGCTAGAAAATTCTACATATTCAGTTATTACACCTGAAGGATGTGCTGCTATTTTATGGAAGAATCCGTCTGGGAGCAAGCTGGCTGCACGGGAGCTAAGGTTGACTTCCAGAGATATGTTAAAACTTAAGGTGATAGATAAAATTATCCCTGAGCCATTTGGTGGTGCTCAGAATGCGCCGGGGAGAATGGTAAAGATTGTAAAGAAATATGTTGCCGGAGCACTGGAGAGATACTCCCACATCTCTGGGGATGAATTAAAATCTGCAAAAGCCCGGAAATTTGAATCTATGGGGTTTTTCAGCACTGAATAAAAAACTACTTTTTGATTAGCTGCCTGTAAATTAGCTTCCTACAAATAAAATAATGCTGGAAGCAGGGGAAATATAAGTTCCGGCTTCAGGATTCTGGCCCAGGACTGTTCCAACCTGTACCGAATAATCTGTGCTTACATAACTTATTTCATAATTGATATTGTTTGAATCAAGAATACTGATAGCTTGTTCCGGGTTGAGATCCATAAGATCCGGGACTAAAACTAGCGGCTCGTTTGTTGATATTACAAGCTCCACCATGCTGTTTATTTCTACTTTAGAACCTGGAGATGGTATTACATCTATAATTTTTCCAGCCTCATTTACTAAATCTGTCACAGGTGCTTTACTACTTTTCACAACGAACCCAAGGGACTTGAGGTAATTTGATGCATATATATAATCCAGGCCAATAATATTAGGAATAAGGATAGTCTCTTTACCTTTGCTTACTGTCAGATTTACTGAGCCTCCTGGCTCGATTTTTTCGTTAAACCCCGGAGTCTGGCTTATGATGTAATTTTCCTTAAAGGTACTGGAATATTCCGTGGAGATGTCCCCTCTTTTCAGACCATAATTTTCCAGTGTCTGTACAGCTTCTTCCTGACTCAGACCGATTAAATTAGGAGTTAAGATATAGGTGACTTCCGGGCCTTTGCTGACGGTCACTTCAATATCGCTTCCGGCTGGGATATTCTCTCCGGCTTTGGGGGTTTGCTCTATGATAGATCCTTCCGGAGTTTCGGAATCATAAATTTCATCTTTTACTACCAGATTCAGGTTAAAAAGTGAAAGTATCGACTGTGCATTTTCAGCCGGAATATTCTCAACTGTGGGAACTAGAGCCATAGGGTGAACAGCAGTTTCACTATTGTAGTATTTATAACTGTAGGTTATGAACAGAGCTAAAAATGCAACCATAAAAACCGCCATAATGATGCTGGCCTTATGGGGCTTTACTTTTTCTGCAAATGTGTTAACTCTATTTTTCTTATGTCTTTTAATAATAAAACTTAAAGGTTTATCGGTTCCATATTTTTGCAGATCTCCTATAAGCTCTTTTACGGTTGGATAGCGATCCAGAGGATTTTTTTCCAGGCAGTGCATTATGATTTTTTCCAGTTTATCCGGTACATTTTCCATTAACTCCGATGGCTTCAAAGGTTTTTCGTTTATATGTTTCAGGCTGATGTCAATGGAACTGCCCCCTCTGAAAGGAACATCTGCGGTCAGCATTTCATAAAGTACTATTCCCATTGAATAAATGTCGGTGCGGTGGTCTAAAACTTCCCCCTTGGCCTGTTCGGGTGAAATGTAGTGGGCTGTTCCTATTATATTCAGTGTTTTGGTGACGTCGGTAGTTAAGGATTTTGCAATACCAAAATCGGTGACTTTAACTATTCCTTCAGTAGTTACCAGTATGTTCTGGGGTTTAATATCACGGTGTATAAGATTACTTTTATGAGCCATCAGAAGCGCGCTTGAAATTTGCAGGGCATAGTCGACAACAGTTTCTGGAGGAAGCGGACCTTTTTTCTCTATTATTTCTTCTAAACTTTCTCCCTCTACATATTCTATACAGATAAAATAGGAACTGTTAAATTCTCCCCAATCGTATATCTGGACGATATTGGGATGATTAAGCCTTGCCAGGATCTGTGCCTCGCTCTTGAATCTTGCTACGAAATTTTTGTCACCTGCATAATTGGCAGCCAGTATCTTTATGGCTACTTTCCTGTTTAATTTTAAGTCATCTCCCAGGAAGACATCGGCCATTCCGCCTGAGGCTATCTTCTTTATTATTCTGTATCTTCTTGAGATTAATTTATATTTTTTAAAATCGTTATCGGACATATATTAAATTTTTATTACTATAACTGTTATATTGTCCAGGCCGCCTCTTTTTATTGCTCCTTTTATAAGGTTTTTTGCAATGCCTTTAGTATTTTTATATTTGTCTATGATGCTGGAGATATCTTTATCCTTTAGCATGGAGTTAAGACCATCGGAGCATATAAGAATTATATCTTCGGGCAGGATTTCATGCGAGCTGAAATCCGGATCTACGTCTTCCGCAACACCAAGAACTTTGGTAAGGTAGTTTCTCTGAGGGTGATTGAAAGTGTCGTCATAACTTATTTCTCCTCTTCTGAACAGTTCTCCCACTATGGTGTGATCGGGAGTTAGAAGATTAAATTCACTTCCTCTTTTGATATAGAGTCTACTGTCACCCACATGAATTATATATGCTTTGTAATCCTGAATGTAGCATCCGGTAAAGGTGGTTCCCATACCGTAATACTCGGATTTTGAGACTGCTTCATTAAACACTTTTCTGTTGGTGATTTGAATACCATCGAGTAGTAGTTTTTTTATGTGTGGCAGAGTTAAATTATTTGTTTTTTTGTTGGATGGAGTTTTTTTAGTTCTATTTTTTAGTTTACTATTGAAATTTTCTACAAAAGTTTCAACGGCAATCCTGCTTGCGATCTCTCCGGCTCTATGTCCTCCCATGCCATCAGCTACAATGAACAAATTGTTTTCAGCGTAAAGGTAATCTTCATTATTTTTTCTATATCTTCCGATATCTGTATCCGCAAAGTATTCCATATGCATTATTATATGTTATAATTTGCCATTAATAAAACTGTATCTTCCTCGAAAAAATAGAACATTAAGCTATTCCTATACTTTTCTAGGCTAGAAACTTCATAAATAAAGCGAAATATGCGGGAATTATTTTTGAAAATATAAATTTGAATATTGACATGAACAATAGTTTGGAATATAGTATAATCGTTTACGTAAACGATTATACTAGAAGTCTCAATTGTTTTATTTTTTTAATATATGAAATTTTGAAATCTGAATATTAAAGTATTTAAAGGAAAGAAGAGGAAAGACAAAATGGGTAAATGGAAAATACCACCTGAAGGCGGCCATATGGATTTGGCCACAGGTATATATTTTCAGAATATGACCGGAAAGGAAATAGAAAAAAGGTTAAAAGAAAATGATCTTATAATAATACCTGTAGGTAGTACAGAAAATCATGGGCCCCATGCATGTTCGGGAGAAGATACTTTTTTACTGACGAGACTTGCAGAGCAGGTGGCTTTGAAAACAGGCTGCACTGTTGCACAGCCTGTATGGTATGGTTCACATCCTTATAACCACCTTGGAATGCCTGGTACGATTGTTGTGCCGGAAGAAGATCTTGCTGCCTACCTGCGAGCAATAATTGCAGGTTTCTGGAATGCGGGATTCAGAAAACAAATATTTATTAACGGGCATGCCCAGGACTATGTTATTCCTATGGCTATTCATCAATTTGGTAAAAAATTCCAGGTTCCTGCGATAATAGCTTATCTTAATTGGTGGTTTTCGATAAGGAAACATATAAGGACAAAGGAATACGGAGGACCTTTTGAAACTCCTTTTGTACATGCAGATGAATGCGAAACTTCTTTTTCACTGGCTTTGTTTCCGGAGATGATCAAGATGAAAGATGCAGTAGATACAAAAAGTGAGATGTATATAAAGGATGGAATCATAGATAAATCAGGACTTGCATATGGCTATCCCATGAGATTTTATGATCATGTCGGGCTGACCGGTATGGAACTTCTGATTACTCCGGAAGGTGTGGTGGGCAAGAGTAAGTTAGCCTCTGCAGAGAAAGCAAAGCCCGGAGTGGAAGCAGCTTTGAATTATCTGGAAGACCTTGTAAATGAAATAGTGAAGAAATTTCCACCGGGAAAGCTTCCCCCCACGGAGAAAATGACCCAGAGATCAAGGCAAGAGATTGAAGCAGTATTAAAGGGCCCACGTAAGGGTGGAAAACATATATATACTATTTGCTATCCTACTTAGTTAATAATTTTTAATAGAAATTAGGAGAGTCTTAAATGGAAACTTATGTAAAGGGAGAAAAGGATTATGTTGACGGTAAGACAATAAAAGCAGCCGTAATGGTGGAGCCAGGAAGAATGGAAGTCCAGGAACTTCCCTGGCCTAAGCTTGAGAGAGGTGCATTAATATTAAGAATGCATATGGCAGGAATTTGTGGTACAGATAAACATGCATACAGAGGTGGAACGGAGAGAATTCTTTATGGTGGAACCGAGGCAGAACAGGAGATAGTATACCCTGCTGTCCACGGGCATGAAAATGTTGGCGAGATAGTCGAAATGCATCCAGAAGATAAGAATTTAATAGAATATCACGGAAACGAATTAAAAGTTGGAGACAGGGTAACTATGTGCCCGAACATAATATGCAGGAACTGCTGGTATTGCAGGCATATTTTTGCTTATCCTTTCTGTGCTAAAAATACTACAATTGGTCTCTCATTCCCGAGTAATAAGCATCCCTATGTAGCTGGTGGCTGGGCTGAATATATGTATGTTCCAAAAGGGTCGTGGGTTTACAAGGTATCTGAAGGAATGCCTGATGAATTTGGAGCGCTGGCTGAAATCTTTGTGGTTACTTCAACCCTTGATAGAGCTAAAGAGTTTTCCAGGTTGGAAGCACGAGGTTTTGGTTTTGGGGATACAGTTGTAGTCCAGGGTGGTGGAGCAATGGGTCTGATGCATATTGCAAAGGCTAAAATACTGGGCGCAGGTAAGATAGTTCTTATCGATCCTTCTGACGATAAGTTAAATATTGCAAAAGAGTTTGGTGCCGAGTATGGAATTAATTATAAAAAAACAGATCAAAGAGAGAGAGTTGAAATAATTAAAAGCCTCACTGATGGAAGAGGAGCAGATGTGGTTATTGAAGTTGTAGGTACTGCCGAGTCTGTTAGAGAGGGATTAGAATTTTTGAGAAGGGGTGGCACTTACATAGAAACTGGTAATTTTGTTGATACTGGTGAAGTAAGTTTGAATGTTCACAGGCACATAGGTGCAAAGAACGTTTTACTGATTGGAAATACTAACCATCCGCATACGGGTTATTATCAGCATATGAATATGATGCAGAGGTATAGGAGAGAATTTCCATTTGAAAAATTAATTACACATAGGTTCAAACTTGATGATGCACAGAAGGCTATGGAAACATCCTTACAGAATGATACTTTGAAGGTTGTATTCGATATGACATTGTAGAAAAGAAAGAGAAAGATATGTTTGATATTGCTATAAGTTTGTCGCCTACTAAGACAAAATTCGGACCTCTGTTATTTGCAGGAAATTTGAATGAGGGTTTAGAAAAAGCAAGTATTTTAGGTTATCGGGGAGTAGAACTTAGCTTGCTTGACTCAAAAAAGATGGATCAGGAATGGCTATTCAGCAGGTTAAATAAATTAAATCTAAAGGTTTTTGCTATTGCCACAGGGCAATCATTTTATACAGATGGATATTCACTTTTTGATTTCGAGGAAAATATTAGACTAAAGGCAATAGAAAGATTGAAGGGTCATATCGATCTGGCTTCAAAGTTAGAATCCATGGTTATAATTGGAGGGATAAGGGGTAAATTAGCTGATTCAGCAGAATGCAGAGAGCTACAAGAAGCCGAAGGTAGATTAATGTTGATTGAATGTCTGGAATATGCTGAAGATAAGGGTGTAGTACTTTTAATTGAACCTGTAAATAGATATGAAACGAATCTAATAAATACTCTTCAGCAGGGCATACAACTTATTGATGATATTGGTTCTGAAAATTTGAAATTGCTTCCAGACACTTTTCATATGAACATTGAAGAAAGTTCTATTGAAGGCAGTTTAATAAAAGCAAGATCTTATATCAAGTATATACATTTTGCTGATAGCAATAGGCTGGCACCCGGTTATGGGCATATTGATTTTAAATCAGTTTTACTAACACTATCAAAAATTGGTTATAAGGGTGCAATAGGGATTGAGATACTCCCAAAACCCGATGATTATAATGCTGCAAAAAAATCAATAGAATTTTTAAAAAGCATTTATGTGTAAAGTTTAGGAGTATTATCGATTAGTTTAAGTCCGAGTTTCCAGGAGTAGTTGAGAGAAGCTGTCATTTACCTACCTGTTGCCTCATATAAAAATCTAAAGGAAAGCTAATACGTTGCCTCATTA
>CAYPYW010000046.1:0-12696 GCA_964415365.1 uncultured Actinomycetota bacterium
AAGTGTAATATCTTTAAATTTGGATCTGTTATCAAGCGCATACCAGAGGAGGGATCTTAGAGGAGCCATTCCTAAGCCACCGGCTACAATCGATAAGTTATTGTTTTCCAATTTTTCAATGGGAAAACCGTTTCCATAAGGACCTCTGATCCCGACTAAAGAGTTTAATGGTAACCTGAATAAAGCATTGGTCACCCTCCCAATTTTTCTAACACAGAGTTCAAGAATTCCGGGCCGGCTGGGTGAGGAGGATATTGAAATAGGTGCTTCTCCACTGCCTAGCACGCTTAATTCGACAAATTGTCCGGGCCTGTAAATAAAATTCGCAGCATTTTCAGCATCTTCAAATTTCAATTGGAATAAAACATGATCCTGAATTTGCGGAAGTTCATTGACTATTCTGGCTAAGTGTGGCTGGTGTATATCGTTTTTTACTTTTACTGGAGTTAAGTGAGTATTCATAATTTTACACCTCGTATTTTATTGATTACCTCTATAATATCTATGCCGGCAGGACATACCTCTATGCAGCGTCCACATCCGACACAACTCGGCCTTCCATACTGGGCAACAAATCCTCTCTGCTTATGAAAAAATCTATTTTTAACTCTGGATGACCGGTCCGCTCTGAAGTTGTGACCACCGGCAACCAGTGCATAATCACTGAACAGGCAGGAATCCCATTGTTTTTTTCGAACCCCATGATTGGCATCCAGATTAACCTCATCAAATATGTCATAACAATAACAGGTGGGACAAACCATGGAACAGCTACCACAGCTTAGGCAGTCCTTGCCAATCTCCTCCCATACCTTGCTTTCATATTCCAGGTCCATTATTTCGGGCAAGTCACTAAGTTCAATATCTGCCTTGAAAAGATTTTTCTTTTCGTCGGACCTCTTTTTATATTCCGCAATATCTTTTCTGTCAACTTCTTTAAACAGGCCTTTAGTTCCACAGACCATGTCGTCTCCACGGCCTGTTCCTACTCTGACCAGATAGGAATTACCAATATCTGACAGAAAAAGATCAAAACCATCCTCTACAAAATCCGCTCTCATTGAGCGGCAGAAACATTTATCATCCGGGATACAGTCCAATCCTATTATTGCAGTATTTTTCCTTCGGGTGAAATAACGATTGTCTACAAATTCTCCTCCGAAAATTAAATCGAGTATCTTAAGGGCATAAATGTCACAGGAATGAACTCCAAAGATCACATATTTTTTACTCAATTCTTCTGTAAAGGATTGATATCCTTCCTCTTGAGAGAATTTAAAGAGAGTATCAGTTGGTGGGTGGAAGTATTTTTTTGGCGGGAGGATAGTTCTGGTATATTCGAGCTCTATCCTTGAGGGATCGGTAAGTTTTGAGAAAACAAATTGCTTATCTCCTTTTTTGACAGGGACATGTACTTCACCGAAATTATTCAAACTGAAAATAAATTCATTTAAATTTTTTTTATCTAACTTTAGTATTTTCATAGTTTTAATTAGACTCTTTCTTGAATTTTGGTAAAATAACGGAAAAGATGCTGCCTTTTCCCAATTCACTTTCAACCTTGACAGAACCGGAATGCATCTTAACTATCTTGTTAACAATGGATAGTCCCAATCCTGTGCCATCAATATAACGGGTCTTATCACTCTTAACTCTGAAAAATTCGTCAAAAATAAATGGGATATCTTCTTTGGGAATACCTATGCCTGTATCAGAAACTTCTATGATTATGTTATCTTCTTGCTCCTTCACTTTTACTGAAATACTACCTCCTTCATTGTTGAATTTTATTCCATTTGAAATCAGGTTGGTAAACATCATTTTTAAGCTCTCCCTATCGCCTTTGACTTTCTTCAGGCTGTCATGCGTATTTATTTCAAGGGAGATTTTTTTCGTTTCTGCTTGTGGGCGCATAAAGTCAATAACATCAATAAGGATAGAAGATATATCCAGCGGTTCAAAATTTTTTACTATCTCTAGTGCTTTGATTCGTGACATATCCAGCCAATCATTGATAAGCCTCAGCAGTGAATCAATCCTCTCTCTTATATTCTCAAGCATTTTTCTTTGTTTTGCTTCTACTTCGCCTGTTATTCCTCCAAGTATCACTTCAAAGTATTGCTGGATATCGGCAAGTGGGGCACGCAGCTCATGAGATACCATAGTGATGAAATTCTCTTCAATTCTTCTTTTCTCTTCCCGGAGAGCAGAAGCTTCAAGAGTTAATTTCCTTTTTTCTAATCCTCTTCTAACAATAAGACGCAGCTCATCTGGGGTAAAGGGTTTAGGGAGAAAGTCATAAGCACCTTCTTTCATTGACTCTACTGCGGAATCTATTGTTGCAAAACCGGTAATGACTACAGTGATAATATTTGGATCAATATCCCTGATTTTTTTAAGTACTTCCATACCGCTGAGTCCGGGCATCTTCAGATCCAGAAGTGCAAGATCAGGTCTTGATTCTTTTATCTTGTTTAATCCGGTTTCGCCATCTCCGGCTGTCTCTACGTGGTATGCTTCTTTTAACAATACCTGAGAGCAGGAATCTCTTATAGCTTCTTCATCATCAATAATTAAAATATTAGGCATCTTAAATTCTCAAAATGCTCATTTCTTTAAAAGCTTCTCAACCCGCATAAGCAAATCATCTGCCTTGACAGGTTTCTCGATATAATCATCTGCTTCAAAATATTCTCCGTCGGTTTCTACGGAAAATTTGAAGCCGGTCTCCTTAGTAATAGCTGATATCGCTAAAACCGGGATTTCCTTCAACTCTGGATCATGTTTCAGTTTATAGCAGATAGTAAATCCGTCGTCAAGCTTTTTCATCATAATGTCAAGGAGGATCAAATCTGGCTTCTCGGAATTGATTTTTTCCATCCCTTCATTTCTGTCATAGGCAGCTACCACCTCATAGGCTTTGCTCTCTAAGATTGCCCTGGTTGCCTCTACAAAGTCAGGGTCATCGTCAACAATTAAGATCCTTGCTGTTTTCTTCATTATAAATGCCTTCTTTCTCTTTTTATTAATTATATTATTTATCCACAGGTAACCTTATGAGGAAGGTAGTACCTTTTCCAACTTGACTTTTAACCTCAATGTTTCCCCCGTGGTTCTTTATTATTCCGTAACTAATGGCTAACCCAAGTCCTATCCCATTGTCCTCCTCTTTAGTTGTAAAGAAAGGTTCAAATAACTTTTTCATATTCTCCTGGGGAATCCCACAGCCTGTATCAGTAAATCCTATTTCTATGAAATGATTATCCTCCAAGAGTTGGGTATAAATGGACAAGCTCCCTTTTCCCTGCATCGCCTCTGCTGCATTCAAAATGATGTTCATAAAAACCTGCTGAATCTGGGTTTTATCTATCATTGCCATAGGCAGGTGAGGGTCAAGTATTTTTTTTATACTGATATTTTGAAATAATACTTGTTTCTCAACAAGAGATAAAACCCTCTCCAAAATCTCATTTATATATGACAGCTCCTTCTTTGGTTCAATTTTTCGGGCAAAGTCCAAAAGTCCCTTTACAATCTCCTTACATCTTATAGTCTCTCTTACGATCTTTTTTAAATTATCTCCTCTGGAATCCTGCTTTCCTGACTCTTCCAGCAAGAGATTACTGTAAATTAAGATTGCTGCCAGAGGATTGTTTATCTCATGAGCAACACCAGCAGCTAACCTTCCAAGAGAAGCTAGTCTTTCTGATTCCTGTATCTTTTGCTGGGTTCGTACTTTTAATTGATCATCTCTTTCTTTTATTGAAGAGGCCATAAAATTAAATGCTTCTGCCAACTCGCCAATTTCATCCTTATAAGTAGGTTTAACTCTTTGTGTTAGATCTCCTTTTGCCATTAGTTTTGAGGCGTGAACCAATCGGTAAATAGGTTTCAGTGTACCGGAAGCCAGAAAATATGAGATAACTAACGCCAGGGCCATTCCGGCAATCGTGATCCCCAGGAATATCCCCATGGTCCTCTTTTGCATATCAGTAAATTTTTCTTCAAGGATACCAACATATAAGATGCCGATGATCTCACCCTTTATATTTTTTATCGGTTCATATGCAGATATATACCAATTATTTACAACAAATGCTCTACCAATCCAGGGCATCCCATTTACTAATACTTGATCATATACTTCCTCGGAGACTCTGGTCCCGATAGCTCTGCTTCCATCCAGATTCTGAACATTGGTTGAGATGCGAAGATCTCCCTGGAAGATGGTTGCTGTTCCTATATCCTTTCCTTTGTATTTTACTCCCTCAAAGACCGTATCTTTAACTTTGTCAACTATCTCATAGTCTCTATTAAGCAATCTTCCACCATATATAATACCCAATAGTTCATTGTTATAATCCATGATAGGAGCTGCCGCTTTTAACATCATTCCGGATGTCTCTTCATTTTTAGGGCTTGGTTTTTCATTAGGGGTTTGTATGAACTTTATATAAGCCTGTTCAGCTAAATCTGTTTCTTCTCTTTCCAGCTCTTCTCTTGGGACTATTTGGGTTGAAGCAACTGCTTCCTCATTTGAAAGCACACTATTTATTAATTCATCTTCTGCCTGACTATCACCATAAACGTCAGGATTACTTGCTCTGAAAAGAACTTTTCCATTCTTATCTGTGAGGGTGAGTATATCCAGATGCTCCTCTTCTCTGATTCGTACAAGTTCTTTTTCTATGCTCTCCAGATTGGTTTCCAGGAGGGCTTCTTTTATGAAGAATCTTACGGCAGTCAGTCTTACCAGGTCTTTGATCTCTTTAAGCTCTTCTTGATATATTTCTCTTGCTGAATACAAGTCGGTTCTTACTCTATCCTGTTCCTCTCTTATTAACCCGTTTCCTATTAGATTTACGCCAACCAACGTAGAAACAAGACCAGTGATGATTACCACTGCGAGGAAGCTTACGACCAATTTTGTTCTTAATGAGATATTCATATAAAAATCGCTTTAATTATAATAATCTTTTGTTTATTTTTGAAGAAAAAGTTAATTCTTTAATGGCTCCTTGTCCTTTAATGTTTTTTTGCATCAAGTTCAGTTAAAAATTTACTTTTAAGAAACTTTCTAAGCAAAAACTATTTCTTTTCCTTGACAGGGAATAAAAGTTTATTATAGTATTTTATAAATGATCGCGAGAAGTTTCACGAATAGCTGTTAAATTAAGTAAAATAGATGGTTTGATATTGTTTTAATATTGTTATAATGTTGTTATAATGTAGTATTTACAGTGAAAGCTATCACTGGAGGGATTAAGCAATTGGGAGATAAAAAAGAAGCTATAGTTGTAAATGACCTGGATGTTAATTTCCGCGAAGAAATTACCTCTCAACCGGGTGGAGAGAATTTAAAAAGATGTTTTACCTGTGGGACTTGTGTTGCCGGTTGCCCGATTAGTGAAGTTGATGAGGAATTTAATTGTCGGAGGATTGTGCGTCAAATACTTCTGGGCATGCGTAAAGAAGTTCTTTCTTCTCCTGCAATCTGGCTTTGTCTGGAATGTTATCGTTGTTACGCACGGTGTCCACAGAAAGTGAATTTTACCGATATTATGAAAATCTTAAGGTATTTAGCTATTAAAGGTAATTACGTACCGGCAAAAACAGCAGAGCAGATAGAGGATTTAGATCGTTTTATTCAGGAAATTCGCTGTAGCTTTATAAAACATACCTTCAAACCGGAAGAAAAGGTAGCAAAAGAAATAAAATCAAAAATTGATCAAAAGTTAGACACTATAAAATCTTATCGGTAAGGAGGAAGTAAATCTCTTCCTTAAAGGGAGAGTGAATAATGAGATTAGGAAGATTTAAAGGATAATTTATGCACAAGAGAGTTCTTGTTATAGGTGGTGGTATAGCTGGGATTCAAGCTGCTTTGGATTTAGCTGAGATGAATATTGAGGTGTATCTGATAGAAAAGGGTCCGAGTATCGGCGGCAGAATGACTCAGTTGGATAAAACTTTCCCCACAAACGATTGTGCTATGTGTATTCTTTCTCCAAAGTTAGTAGAAGCAGGAGCACATCCCTATATTAATATCATTACTAACGCTGAGCTGGAAAGTTTAACCGGCGAGGCCCCCAATTTCCAGGCGACCATAATCAAGAAGCCCCGTTATGTCAACGAAGAAAAATGTACAGGCTGTGGCGTATGTATGACCAAATGTCCGGTTAAAATACCTGATGAATATAATAAAGGTTTAAGTAAAACCAAGTGCATACATATTTCTTTTCCTCAAGCTGTTCCTGCTATACCGATAATAGACAAGGAAAACTGTCTTTATTTTAAAAAAGGCAGGTGCAGGGTTTGCGAAAAATTCTGCGAGATGAAGGCAATTGATTTTAATCAGAGTGAAGAGATTATAAAAATCGATGTGGGGAGTGTTATCCTGGCTCTGGGTTCTGAAGAGTTTGATGCTACACTCAAGGATGAATATGGTTACAAAACTTTTCCCAACGTAATGACTTCAATTGAGTTTGAGAGAATTTTAAGTGCTTCCGGTCCTACCCAGGGACATGTCTTAAGACCTTCTGATGGTAAAGAACCAAAAAGTATCGCCTTTATTCAGTGCGTTGGTTCCAGGGATATGCAGTTAGGTAATGAATACTGCTCTGCTGTATGCTGTATGCAGGCAACCAAAGATGTGATACTTGTTCGGGAGCATATTTCTGAAGTCAAGACTTCCATATTTTATATGGATATACGGGCTTATGGTAAAGATTTTGACAAGTTTGTAGACAGAGCGAAAAATGATTATAAGGCGCATTTTATTCATGCCCGTATTTCTTCGGTGGAGGTTAATCCAGGTACCGAGGATTTGGTCATTCAGTATGCCACCGATGGAGGCAAAATAAAAAGAGAAGAATTTGAATTAGTGGTTCTTTCGGTTGGCCTGTTATCTACGGGTAAAATCAAGCAAACAGCTAAGAAATTGAATATCGAGTTAAATGAATGTGGGTTTTCGAAAGCATCTTCATTTAGACCGATTTCTACTTCCAGAGAGGGTATATTTGTAGCGGGAACTTTTTCCGGGCCAAAAGATATACCGGAAACAGTAATGGAAGCTTCTGGAAGCGTATCTGGTGCTTCTTCTTTGCTGGTGGAGTTTCCAGTTAAAGAAATAAAGGAGGAACTGCCTCAGGAGATAAATATTGAGGGGCAGCCACCACGGATAGGTGTTTTTGTTTGTCGGTGTGGAATCAACATTGCTGCTACTGTTGATGTAGCTGAAGCTGTTAAGTATGCTTCAACTTTAGGCGGAGTGGTTCATTCTCAGGAATTTATGTTTGCTTGTTCACAGGATTCACAAAGATTAATTAATGAAAAGATAAAAGAAAAAAATCTGAATAGGGTAGTGGTTGCCGCCTGCACGCCGAGGACCCATGAATCTCTGTTTCAGAAGACTCTTCAAACTTCAGGATTGAATCCCTACCTTTTTGAGTTTGCCAATATTCGTGAGCAGTGTTCCTGGGTGCATCAAAATGAAAAGGATTTAGCTACCAAAAAAGCTTGCGATCTAATACGTATGGCAGTTTCCAGGGTAAGATTATTAACCCCCCTTTCAAAGGCGACTCTTACGATTAATAAAAAAGCCCTGGTTATCGGAGGTGGAGTAGCCGGTATGGTTGCCAGTCTTGAACTTGCCAATCAGGGATTTGGAGTTTTTCTTGTGGAAAAAGAAGCTGAGCTGGGAGGAAATTTTCGTCATATTCACTATACTTTAAATGGCGAGAAAACCCGGGCTTTTCTTGATTTACTTATAGAGAGAGTAAAGTCTAATAAAATGATAAATCTCTACACAAAGAGTGAAATTAAAGAAGTAAATGGTTATGTGGGTAACTTTAAGACATTATTGACTACCGGAAATGGGAAAGAGGAAGAAATTGAGCATGGCGTTGTTATTGTGGCTACCGGAGCCGAGGAATATAAACCCACTGAGTACCTTTATGGCCAGGATGATAGGGTTGTTACCCAGAGACAGCTGGAGGAATATCTGGCAGCAAATGCTGAGCAATTGGAAAACGGTGCAGGTAAGCAGCCAAAGAGAGCTGACTCTCAATTACAGGATATTGACTTAAAAGGATTGAAGACTGTGGTTATGATCCAGTGTGTGGGTTCGCGTGATGAAGAGAGGCCATACTGCAGTCGAATATGCTGCTCTCAGGCCATAAAGAATGCCTTAAGATTAAGGGAAATCAATCCTAAGTTAAATATTTATGTTCTTTATAGAGATATAAGAAGTTACGGAATAAAAGAACTCCATTATAAGAAGGCCAGGGAAGAGGGAGTGATTTTTATTCGTTACGAAGAAGAATCTAAGCCGGATGTAAGAAATGATAATGGTAAACTCAATGTAAAGGTAAAAGACTTAAGTCTGAACCGGGATCTTCTTATAGGAGCAGATCTTTTAGTACTCAGCCCGGGGATCATTGCCAATAAAGGAAATAAGAATTTGTCCCAGATGCTTAAAGTACCGTTAAATGCTGAGGGTTTTTTCCTGGAAGCACATGTTAAGTTGCGTCCGGTAGATTTTGCCACTGATGGGATTTTTGTATGCGGACTGGCGCATTATCCTAAGGATGTATCCGAAGCAATTACGCAGGCTAAAGCTTCTGCTGCCCGGGCGATGACTATCCTGACCAAAGAATATCTAAAAGCCGAGGGTAAAGTTTCCGAAATACGCAAAGATAGATGTTCTGGCTGTGGATTGTGCGTTGAAATTTGTCCTTATAAAGCAATAGAACTTGATGAAAAGGATAAAGTTGCCGTGATAAACGAGGCGTTATGCAAAGGTTGTGGCGCCTGCGTTTCTTCTTGCCGGGCAAGTGCTATAGATTTAAAGGGATTTAAAGATGAACAAATTCTGGCGGCGCTGGAGGTTATTTAGAAAATGGAAGATAAAAAAAACTGGGAACCTAAAATAGTTGCTTTTCTCTGTAACTGGTGCTCGTATGCCGGCGCAGATTTAGCCGGAGTCTCGCGGACCCAATATCCGCCTAATATTCGGGTTATTCGTGTGCCGTGTTCCGGGAGGGTAAATCCTTTTTATATCATAAAAGCGTTACAGAACGGTGTTGACGGAGTTTTAGTTTCCGGTTGTCATCCCGGAGATTGTCATTATATTAGTGGAAATTTGATTGCCAGGAGAAAATTTGCGTTACTGAAAAGCTTCCTGGAATATATTGGAATTGAACCGGCCAGAGTGCAGTTTTCATGGGTATCTGCGGCGGAAGGTGGCCGCTTTGCCCAGATTATAGAAAAAGTTAGCGGGGAAGTAAGAAAATTAGGTCCTATTAAAAAAATGGTGAAAGAATTTTAATATAAAATTTTATATTTGCTGTTTTCAGAACTGAAAAAATGTACCCGGATAAATTAATAATATAAGCGAATAAGTGAAATGATTGAAAAAGTAAAGGAAATAGTAAAAAAGCTGTTCAAAGAAGATAAAATAGATATTTTTATCGGCTATAGTAAGGGAACTTTACCTTTGAAGGCAGCACCTTGTTTTATTACTAAACCTGATGATGTAGAGAAGTTGGTCTGGAACTGCTATTGTTCTAATAATTTAGCTGTGTATCTTCCCAGGTTCTTTCTTTCTCAGCCGCAGAAGAAGGACATAAAATTACCAAGAATAGGTATCCTGGCCAAAGGTTGTGACGGCCGTTCAATAGTAGGTCTTGTCAAGGAACATCAAATACCAAGAGAAAATCTCTATATAATTGGAATTCACTGTGATGGAATGATAGACATAGGAAAGATACAAAATTCCGGAGGTAAAATGCAAGGAATCGAAGTAGTTGCTGCTGAGGAGAAGGGTGGTAAGGTACTGATTGAAGATGAGGATAAAAAAAAGATAGAACTTAAAAAAGAAGAGTTGCTTGCCGAAGTGTGCAGGAGTTGTCAGTATACAGCTCCGGTAATTTATGATGTTTTAATCGGAGAAGAAAAAGAAAAAACTAAAGAACAACAACAGCGAGCAGCATTTATTAAAGAATTCGAAAAGAAACCTCTTGAAGAAAGGTGGAAATATTTTCAGGAACAGATTTCAAAATGTATAAGATGCTATGCATGTCGTCAGGCATGTCCCAATTGTTATTGTAAGGAGTGTTTTGCCGATCAATCAAAACCAAAATGGATAGGAGAAACCGATAATATTTCGGATATTATGTTTTTTCAGATTGGCCGGATATTGCATCAGGCGGGACGTTGTGTTGATTGTGGAGCGTGCGTTAGAGCCTGTCCGATGGGAGTTGATCTAAGGATTTTTACCTATAAATTGATAGAGGATGTAAAAGAATTTTTTGGATATGAGGTGGGTATTTCATTGAAAGAGGCACCACCGCTGGCAACTTTTAAACAGGATGACAAACAGGAATTTATTACAGAACCTTAAATTAAGTAAAAAATGGAAAGTCCAAGATTAAAAATTATTAAAAAGAAAGATGTACTAAAATTTTTGGATAGCGTGAATAAAGAGTATGATATCTTCGTGCCTGTAGAGAAAGATGGTGACATACGTTTCTCTAAATTCAGTTCCGGTCAGGACATCCCCTGGAATTATCGTAATACAAAAATCCCACCTAAAGAAATATTCTTTCCTAAAACAGAAACCTTATTTTCTTTTGAAGCGGGAGCTGCAGCTATGTCAGACGGAAGTAAGATTTTTGAACCTGTGAAAGAATCCAGGGACTCTGCTCATAAAAATAAAGATTATTTGATTTTTGGAATCCGCCCATGTGATGCTAAGACGTATTCTCTGTTGGATAAACTCTTTGGAGGAGATGATTTTCAGGATCCTTATTACCTGGAGAAGAGAAAACGGGCAATTGTTATATCTCTGGCATGCAATAAACCACAGCTTACTTGTTTTTGTACTTCATTGAATGGGAAACCTGATAATGAAGAAGGAGCTGATATTATTTTATTTGATCTTGGCGATGACATTCTTGTAAAAACAATTACTAAAAAAGGCGAGAAATTTGTTGAAAGTTTTGATGGTTGGTTTAAAGAAGCTAAAAAGACCGATATAGAAGAGAAAAATAAACTCATGGATTTGAGTTTGAAAAAAATTAGTACAGAAGTCAACCTGCAGAATATAAAAGAAAAATTAGATAAGGCTTTTGATATTTCTTTATGGGATGAAATTCATCAAAAATGTCTTGGCTGCGGTATTTGCACTTATTTTTGTCCCACCTGCTACTGTTTTAATATTACTGATGAAATAGATCATATAGCAGGAGGTGTGGAACCGTCAAGAGGTAAGAGAATACGTTGCTGGGATTCCTGTATGTTCCCTTTATTCACCTCACACGCCTCCGGACATAACCCACGCCCTACCTATAAAGAAAGAATGAGGCAGAGGATTATGCACAAGTTCAATTATTGTCCGGAAAATTTTGAAGAAATATTCTGTGTAGGCTGCGGTCGTTGTGTTAGAAATTGTCCGGTAAATCTTGATTTAGTGGAAATACTGACATCACTTATGGCGTTTAAATTATTAAGTACAGAAAAGAAGATTTGAGGAGTTATATTCTAGAATGAAGGTTATGAGTAATCCATATGTACCTGTACCAGTAACCATAAAAAATATTACTATTGAAAATGAAGCCAGGGATATTAAAACATTTGACCTGGTATTTAATGTTAAAGAAGACGCTGAAAAGTTTAAATATACCTGCGGGCAGTTTGCAGAAGTATCTGTACTGGGAATCGGCGAGGCACCCATAGGGATTGCTTCATCACCCATGGATGAAGAGTCGGTGCAGTTCACTGTTAAGAAATATACTACAGGTAAAGTTACAAGTTATTTGCATAATCTTTGCCCGGGAGATGTAATTGGCATAAGAGGTCCTTATGGAAATGGATTCCCTATGAAAGATTTTGAAGGGAAAAATCTAGTAATCATAGGTGGAGGGTTTGCTCTTACAACTTTAAGATCACTCACAAGATATGTACTTCATAAAAAAAACAGGGACCATTTTAAAGATATAACTGTGCTCTATGGCGCGCGCAGTCCCGGAGAACTTATTTATAAATCAGAATTGAAACAGTGGGGAGAAAGAGATGACATAGATGTCCACCTCACAGTGGACAGAGGAGATGAAAACTGGAAAGGTCATGTCGGATTGGTACCGAATGTGTTAAAGGAAGTGGCGCCGAGTTCTAAAAATAGCGTCGCTCTTATATGCGGCCCTCTTATAATGGTAAAGTTTACCATGCTGCCGATAATGGACCTGGGCTTTGAACAAGATAAGATTTTTTTCTCTCTGGAAATGCGTATGAAGTGCGGGATTGGCAAGTGTGGAAGATGTAATATCGGATCTAAATATGTGTGTAAAGACGGGCCTGTATTTACTTATAAGGAATTACAGGGATTACCGAATGAGTATTAACATAAGGTACAGGATGCAGTATGGAAAAGATAAAAAAACGGAAGGGAAATGTTAAGAATAATAAGATGGATATTGTAAATCAGGAAAAAGTCGGTGCGGCTATGGTTGTTGGTGGAGGAATTGGCGGCATGCAGGCCGCACTTGATCTTGCTGAGTCAGGGATAAAAGTATATCTGGTGGAAACAAAACCCTGTATTGGCGGAGTAATGTCCCAGTTGGATAAAACCTTCCCTACCAATGATTGTGCCATGTGTACCATGGCTCCCCGGTTGGTTGAGATTGGCCGTCACAAAGA
>CAYPYW010000047.1:0-11491 GCA_964415365.1 uncultured Actinomycetota bacterium
AGTGAGATATAATAGTAGATTTTTCTATAGTTTAGAAATATAAAAATTTATTTAGTCTATCTATAATTTTTGTATTTTATTGTTATTTCTTATTTTTAAACCATTTTATTGTTTTAATCAAACCTTTTCTAAAATATACTATTGGCTTATAAGAAAGGTCTTTTTTAATTTTATCAATTGATGCCAAGCTATGCTTTATATCACCTTTTCTAAGTTTATCACAAATTGGTTTAATTTCATTTTTAAAATATTCTGACAGTAAAGCAATAACTTCATTTAAAGTAATGTTATTGTTACATGCAATATTATAAAAGTTTCCAAATGACTTTTCATTATTGGTTATAATAGCCAGATAATTTGCATATATTACATTGTCTATATAGGTAAAGTCCCTGCTCTGTTTTCCATCACCATATATTACAAGATCTTTGTTATTGAGAATATTATTAATAAACTTAGGTATGACGGCTGCGTAAATAGAGTCCGGGTTCTGTCTTTTGCCAAAAACATTAAAGTAACGCAGGGAAATGGTCTTAAGATTATATAAACTGTAAAACAATCTACAATAATATTCCGCAGTTAGCTTTGTAACCGCATAAATTGATTTTGGGTTGGGTGGCATAGACTCATCTTTGGGCAGTTTTTCTGAATCACCATAAACAGATGATGATGATGCATATATGAATCTTTTTACCTTATTTTTTACAGAAGCTTCCAGTAAGTTTAAAGTTCCATTTATATTGTTGGAATTAGCATCAAGAGGCTTCTCTATAGATCTCTGTACTGAGCCAAGAGCTGCCTGGTGCAGGACGATGTCAATGTTTTTGGTGCTCTTAAGACAATCATCATAATTCCTGATATCGCCATTTATAAATTCAAAATCGGCATTTTTATTTTCTTTTGAAGCTTCTGATAGTGCACTGTCAATATTTTTTTTAAATCCTGTGGATAGGTTATCCAGACCTCTTATAGATACCCCTTTTTTAAGGAAGAATTCAGTAAGATTCGAGCCGATGAATCCTGCACAGCCAGTAATTAGAATTTTTATATTTTTATTTGTAGTTAACTGATCCAAATTCAATTGCTAGACTCTCCAGTATCTGTATCCCAGTTTTTCGATATCTTCTTTATCAAAGATCCATTTTATATCAAATATGAATGGACTATCTCCGGCCATTTTTGATTTTAATTCTACAAGGTCTATTTCTTTAAAGCAGTTATGCGCAACACAAAATATAGCGGCATCTATATTATTTATTTCTTCAAATTCAATAAGATCAATTCCGTAGTTTTCCTTAACTTCTTTCGCATTTACTATTGGATCAAGGATTTGGACGTCTATGTTATGCTGTGTTAGATAATTGTATATATCAATTACTCTGGAGTTTCTTGAATCAGCCACATTCTCCTTAAATGACACTCCAAATAAGACAACCTTAAAGTTTATAATTTTATGATGGTTTTTCATTAGTGTCTTTAGTATTTGTTCTCCGATGAAAAATCCCATATTATCATTTATTTTCCGGCCGGTATTAATTATTTCAGGGTAATAATCAACCCCTCTGGCTTTAAAAGATAAATAATAGGGGTCAACTCCGATGCAGTGGCCACCTACCAGGCCTGGTTTGAAATCTAAAAAATTCCATTTAGTCCTGGCAGTTTCAAGGACTTCTTTTGTGTCAATTCCAAGTTTGGAGAATAATATGGCAAGTTCATTTATCAGAGCCACATTTATATCTCTCTGAGTATTTTCAATTACCTTTGCTGCTTCAGCCACTTTGATGCTTTTTGCCCTATAGATTCCGGCTTTTATTACTTTACCATAGACCTTGCTTATAACCTCCAGAGAGCTTTCATTCTGTGCAGAAACAACTTTGGTTATATTTTCGATAAAATGTTCTTTATCACCCGGATTTATTCTTTCGGGGGAATACCCTACATAGAAATCTTTTTTATTTGTAAGTTTCGATTCCTTCTCAAGTATCGGAACGCAGAATTCTTCGGTTACGCCAGGGTAGACTGTAGATTCGTACACCACTATGGAATCTTTGGGCATATTTTGCCCCACCAATATGGTTGCTTTTTCAATATGACTCAAATCGGGGTTTTTATAGTTATCTATGGGTGTAGGGACTGCTATAATGAAGAAATTTGCATTTCTAAGATCCTCAGGGCTGCTGGTTAAAACACAATTTAGTGAGGATAGTTCGTTAACCTTAATCTCATTATTTTCATCTATGCCGTTTTTTAAGTTTTCTATTTTTTTACTGCTTGCATCAAAACCGATAACCTGGAAATATTTGCTGAATGCTATAAGGAGGGGTAGCCCAACATAACCCAGGCCAATTACAGCAATTTTTTTCTTCTTGCCTTCCAGCTCCTTATACAAATCTTTAATTTCCATCTCTTTTAAATTATAATAATGTGAATTTGAATATTTGTTAGAGAGTATTTCAAGTCGTAAACAATTGTTTTATGTAAATATACATTAAATTTAATTTAAATTCTATTATTTTTCGCTCGGTAATCATAATGGGTGATATTAATCAATTATTATTTATCAAGAAGAATATAGATAAAATAAAATATCCTATATTGGAAGTGGGCAGCAAGGATTATGGTAACACTCAGGATTTGCGTTCCTTGTTTGAGAATGCTGATTATGTAGGTATCGATATGGAGGATGGTGATGGGGTGGATGTTGTTCTGGATTTAACGGAAGATTTTGAATTTGTTGAAAGAAAGCTGGAGGGGAGAAGATTCAGAACTATTATCTGTTTCAGCGTATTGGAGCATTGCTCAAATCCATTTAAAATGTGTAATAATATTGAAAGATTACTTAAAGATAACGGAGCGGTCTTTATAAGTGTGCCATTTTCCTGGAGAATTCATGGTTATCCTAATGATTACTGGAGATTTACCCCGGAAGGTATAAAAGTTTTGTTTCCTAATTTAAAATTTGACTTACGGGAAGGGAGCCTTTCTACTGGTAAAACCGGAGTAGCTGGGTCCATAGATGATTATATGTTAAGAATTGATCTTGATATAAAAAAAGCCAGGGAGAGAAAAATTTATAGAAATTTCAATCTATTCTTTTTACGGGTTTTAAAAAAGTTAAAAATAATAGATTGGATTAGTGATAATCCTTATCTTTTTCCACCGGTTACGATAAATATGATTGGAAGAAAAGAGCCTAACTTGTGATTGAAAGCAAGAAAAAAGTATATTATATTGTTGAACCGATTGAATGGGTGACTAATTGGGAAGGCAGATATATATCGAAAAATATACAGATATTGTATAACCGGCCGATTAAAATATTAAAGACTTCAAGAATGAGAATATCCCGTATAAAAAACCAGATTATTCATTTTGGTTCCAGGGGAACTTATCTTCCGTACAATTATAACTATGTCAGTAAAGAAAATAATATAATTTTGACCTGGTATCATGGGGTAGATAAGGATTTGAATTATATAAAACTATTGCCTGAAATTTCCAGGGACCTGGCTGTTCTCCATACCTCATGCACAATTACCAAAAAGAATCTAATAAAGTGGGGTGCCAGTGAGGAAAAAATTAAAATCATACCAATAGGAGTGGATATTGATCTATTTAAAAGGGCTGATGTTTACAGTAAAGAAAAAATCAGAAAAAAATTGGGCATCCCGGATAATGCAATCTGCATAGGTTCTTTCCAGAAAGATGGTGAAGGATGGGGTGAAGGGGATTTTCCAAAATTTGTTAAGGGACCGGATATTTTTTGTGAAGTGGTGGACAAATTGAAAGAAAAATATCCAATCTTTATATTGTTATCCGGACCTGCCAGGGGTTATGTAAAAAAAAGGCTATACTCTTCAGGTATTCCTTTCAGGCATGTGTATTTAAAAAATTATCTAAATATGGCCAGGTTGTACAGAGCACTTGATCTGTACATTGTATCTTCAAGAGCCGAAGGTGGACCCAAGGCACTGCTGGAATCTTTCGCTTCCGGGGTGCCCCTGGCCAGCACTGACGTAGGAATGGTTCATGATATAGCTAAAAATGGTTACAATGCCATGGTTAGTGGAATAAATGATGTTGAAAATCTGGTTTATAATTGTCAGAAAATAATTGACGGTGAAAGCCTTAGAAAAAAAATAATTACGGGTGGTTTTGAAACTGTAAAAAATTTTGACTGGAAAGTAATTGCACAGATATACTATAAAGAGATTTATTCGAAGTTCTTATAGAACAAACAATATCAATACTACTATAGGATTTCTGAATGATTTATATACCCTTTAATGAAAATACCAGAGGTATCGGCGGTCCCTCAACCTTTATGAGAAATCTGAGAGAGTACCTCCTTAAAGTAAATTATCCTTTTATAGAAAACAGCGAGAATTATAGAGATGCAGACTGCATTTTTTTTCCTATTTCCTTTAACAGTAGAATATTAAATTTTTTTAAGAAAAATAATCTTCCCATAATTCAGAGGTTAGACGGAGTATATTATCCTTCAAAACATGGTCTTAAATATATATATTTAAACTGGGAGATAAAGAAAGATTATTTAAAATATTCGGATTTTATTGTATTTCAGAGCAAATATAGTAGGACTGAATGTTTTACCATGCTGGGTGAGTTAGATAAAAGCAAATATAAGATTATTTATAATGGAACCGACAAAGAAGTTTTTTATCCCGGGAATAGGGAATTTGATAAAAGTAAAATAATCTTTACTGCCACTGGTTCTTTTAGAAACAAAGATATGATAGAACCAGTAGTACTGGCATTGGATTTACTGGTAAAGAAATATAATATTGAATTCAGGATAATAGGCCCTATTTTGAGTAGAGAAGTTGGAAATTATACGAATAGGCCCTATATCAAATGCTTGGGTAAAATGAATAAAAAGGAAATTTCTCAGCAATTACGGGAGACGGATATTCTTATTCATTGTCAGCTCAATCCGGCCTGTCCCAATTCGGTAATTGAGGCAATATCCTGTGGTGTGCCAGTGGTTGGATTCGATACCGGTGCTATGAAGGAAGTCCTTTATTTTGCACCTGAACTATTGGCTTATGTATCGGGAGATATTTTTCAAAAATATAAAGATTTTAAATATGAGAAACTTCTGGATAAAATAATATTGTGCATAGAAAATTACGAAGTGTTCAAAGAAAAATTTTTTGAACTTAACCATTTATATGATTTTAAGGAGACTTATAAGAAATATCTTGAAGTTTTTGAAATATTAAGGACTGGCAATGATAGAATGGTTAAATAGAAATAATTATATAAAAAAAGAGATGAAAATAGATAACCTCGGCTATGATGTTTTTGTTAAAGAAAAAATTCGGCTTCCTGGAGGGATTGCAAGGATAGTCGTCGTAAGTTACCAGCCAAATAAGGAAGCCTCTGAACTTCTTGAGTTATGTATCAGGAGTATTAAGAAATTCACCGATACTGACTATGAATTATGGATCGTTGACAACAACTCTCCAGAGGGACTTATAAAATGGCTTGATGATATAGAAGGTATCAATATTGCCTTTATTAGGACGGAACCGGGGGGAGGTGCTTCTTATGCCAACGGTCTTGCTCTTGAAGTGGCTGTCCGATTAGTAAATCCCGGCACGAGACATCTAGTAAGTTTTCATGAAGACGTAGTTGTTTGCCGATATGGCTGGCTGGATTATATGTTATCAAAAATGGATGAAAGAACAAAAGCTGCTGGATTTAGATTAACCAGGGCAAGAGTACCTGAAGGTGTCCTGCACGTGTGTGGATATGTTATTGATTTCCAGGTTTTTAAAGAGTTGGAACTCGATTTTTTACCACAATTACCGGAGCTTGATGTGGGTGATAAGGCAATATATGAATTAAGAAAGAATGGATTTGAAATTTTTTATACCCCTAATACTTTTGATAACCCAGATTTAATTAAATTGATACCTGAAACTATGGAAGTTCGTAATCTAAACGTGACCCGATCGTTTGATGATAAAAACGAGATTATTTATATGCACCTGGGAAGAGGTATTCCTAAAGTTAGAGGTGAGTGTAAGAATAAGAAAAAGAGTTCTTCAAAACAGTGGGAGGAGTATGTCAGGAGTAATTTATTTTCTGAACCTGTTATACAACAGATAGAAGAAAAGGAAATTGGTAGATATAGTTTTTCGGATATTTCTATCAGAGAATTTTACGATTCAAATTTTTTTAAGAATAATTTAAGTTTACTCCCTGAAAAATCGAGTATTCTATATCTTGGGGAAGAGAATAAATATTTTGATAAAGACAAGTTTAATGTCAAATATGAAATAAGTTTACCTGTGGATGATGAAATCTTCAGCTGTATAATATATCCTGAGATAGTAGGATATTCTGATAATCTGGAAGATCTTTTAAAACAGTTCTATAAAAAATTGGGTACCGGGGGAATTTTATTAATAACTATACCTTTCATATTACATGAAAAAGCAAAATTACCTGTGGATTTTAAATATTCTTATAAATGGGTGAGTGATAAATTATGGAAATTGGGTTTTAGGGAAGTAAAAGTAATCCAGCAGGGTTCAATTGATAGTCTAATATTTTTATTAGATTATGAGAAGTTAAAATTAAAGTATAGAAGTTTTGGTGACAAAAAAGCAATTGCTATAGCGAATAAATTTATAAGTAAAAAGTTGAAAAGCATTATAAGAAACGATAATAACTTAACGTCAGCAAATTTAGTTAGTTCCGGAATTGAAGCAACAGGTTATGGCATAAAAGCAGTTAAATAATGAATTTTCAATCAATAAAAAAATATATAATCAATACTGGCAGTAAGCTCTTCAAATATTTCAAAAAAAATTTTAAAGACAGTTCTTACGGAATGGCCAACCTTGCGATTGCTTCCCTGGACGGCTTTTTTTTGAATGTTCTTCTGGTGCGTTTTTTAAGTTATGAAGATCTTGGAAATTATAAATTATTCTTTTCAGTTTTGAATATACTAATATTATTCTCAATCAATGGGCTGGGAACTTCGGTTACGAAAGCCGTGGCTAAAAGATTCAGAGGATTCTTTAAAAAAGCAGTCATAGTCAGTGCTTTATTTTCACTGATTGCTAGCGTTATCCTTGTTATCCTTGCTTTTAGTTATTATAAAGATAGTGGTATAAAATGGGCACTGCTTTTGTCAAGTTTTATAGTCCCCATATATTATGGATTCAATACATGGGAACCCTATTATTATGGTGAAAGAAGATTTAAAACGGTTTTTTTATTAAACACACTGATTGGTGGCACGCGGTTTGTTGTATGTGCGGCAATCCTTTTTTTCTATCGTAGTTACTTCTTTGCAATCATTGCTTATCTGCTTATCGTGTCGGTATATAATCTGGTTTTCTTTTTCTGGATAGTGAGGAGGATGAAACCGGAAGAGATTGATAAAGAGAAAGAGAAAGATTACCTGAAGCATGGTTTCAGGCTCACAGCTTCAAGCGCGATTTCTGTTGTCGCAACCAATATAGAGAGGATAATCCTCGAATCCGTATCCGGCGCCACCATGGTAGGAATTTATAGTGTGGTAACAGTGTTCCCTACATTTATTAAAAATAGCTTAAAGACTCTGGTCAGCGTACCCACGGTTAAACTGGCAGCCCATCCGGAAAAGGATAACAGGATAATAATCAAGAAAGGTTTAATTATAATTTTTTTAAGCGGTATTATGATACTGGCGGTTTTCTGGTTCATAATTCCTTTTTTACTAAAATTTTTTTTCAAAGTAGATGATCCGGATATGATAAGATATGGAAGATTATTATTGATACCACTGGTTTTTATGCCAGCTAATTTGACAATTAAATATCTTGCCAGTTACCAGGGGAGCGGAGTTAGCCTTTTAAAACTTTTAACTACAACAGATACTGTAAAGCTGGCGCTACTGGCTATTTTTGTTCCGTTGTATAAAATTGAGGGTATAATAATTGCTTTAATTTTAGCTGAATTTTTTGCTTTTATAATTCTTTTAACCTGGTTTTTAAGAAGCAACAGAAGATTTGGTATTGAATAGAGAAGAAATGAGGATTAGTAATTAGAATAATGAGAAAAATTAAGATTAAGTTAATATTTAAGATTATGAAAATTTTGCTGACTATTGATAATTATATTTACAACAGAATTTCTAAATATGCGATTATACTAGAAAATGGGATCCACCCTAAACATAGATTAATGAAGTATCATGATTTCTTTTTAAATAATATAGGATCTGACGATATTGTTCTGGATGTAGGATGCGGGAATGGTTCTGTTGCCTATGATATAGCAAAAAAGGCAAAGAGTGTTATAGGGATAGATATAGATGAAAGTAAAATCAGGGATGCAAAGAAGAACTTTTTGTTGGATAATATAGAATATATTTGCGGGGATATAATAAGCTGGCCGTTCGAGCAGAAATTTGATGTAGTAATACTGTCCAATGTTCTGGAACATCTTGAAAATAGAGTAGAATTCTTGAATAAAATAAAGGGACTCGGGAAAAGGTTTTTGATAAGAGTTCCTATGATAGATAGAAGCTGGGTTGTTTTATACAAAAAAGAACTTGGAATTGAATACAGACTGGACGGGACTCACAGTATAGAATATACAATAGGAAGTTTTAAGGAGGAACTGGGGAAAGCAGACCTAAAAATCAGTGATTGTTCCGTACAATTTGGTGAAATCTGGGCAGTGGTCGAAAATAAGACCTGAAGATATAAAATATAGTATAAAATATGTATTAATATGTCATTAGATGATAAAAAAATAGCTCTGGTACATTACTGGCTGACAGGGATGAGAGGTGGCGAGAAGGTGGTTGAATCCATCTGTAATCTCTTTCCCGATATGGATATTTTTACCCTGGTGCATGATAGAAATAAAATTAGTCCATCGATAAATAATCACAAAATATTTACTTCCTTTATCCAGAAATTTCCTTTTTCCAGGAAGAAATATCAAAATTATCTACCACTGATGCCCGTAGCCATTGAACAATTTGATCTATCCAGTTACGATATCGTGATAAGCAGTGAATCGGGTATCGCAAAGGGAGTTCTGACCAAGCCGGAAACCTGCCATTTTTGTTATTGTCACACTCCGATGAGATACTTATGGAATATGTATTTTGATTATTTAAAGAATGAAAATATAAGATTTTTAAAAAGAAATATAATAGAAATATTTTTTAATTATTTAAGGGTGTGGGACCTTGCTACCGCCTCGAGAGTTGATTATTTCATAAGTAATTCTAATAATGTGAAAAAAAGGATACTAAAATATTACAGGCGTGATTCCGAAGTGATTTATCCGCCAGTTGATGTGGAAGGTATGGTATTTGAAACTAAAAAACAGGATTATTACCTGGTGGTCAGCCAGCTTGTTTCATATAAGAGGATAGATCTCGCTGTTGAAGCCTTCAATGAATTGAAAAAAGAACTTATCATAATCGGAGAAGGTCCGGATCTTAAAAGATTAAAAAAAATAGCCAGGAGCAATATTAAATTCCTGGGATGGCAGTCCAGCGAAAGTTTGAGGCAATATTATGCCAATGCGAAAGCTTTTATCTTTCCCGGTGAAGAGGATTTTGGTATCACTCCTGTCGAGGCTCAGGCAAGCGGGACCCCTGTGATAGGATTTGGCAGGGGTGGACTTCTGGAAACAGTTTCCGGAGGTGAAACGGGGCTATTCTTCTATAAACAGGATTTTAAAGATTTAATTGACATAGTAGAGACTTTTGAAGCCAGTTCTGGTAAATTTGATTGTTATAAGATAAGAGAAAACTCTTTAAAATTCAGCAGGCAGAGGTTTGAAAATGACCTTAAAAAATTCCTTGAAGAAAAATATCAGGAATATCGCAAAACTTATTTAGAATAAAGTTCGTAAGGGAGTAAATTTTGAATAAGAATCTAATTGGCAGTAACTATAGAAAAAGGGAATTATTTTTTGGACTCACTCTCTTTTTAAGTGATGTTGTTTTTTTGGGTTTATCATTTTATTTATCCTTCCTATTAAAATTCAGTGTAGAATCCTACGAGGTTTTAGGGGTAAATCTTAAATATTACGTTATCTATTCAATAATAGGAATACTTCTAATTGTTTTTATTTTCGGTCTGAGGAAATTGTATAGTTTTAGAAATTTATATAAAGGAATGGGTGAAAATGAAGGCGTCGCTTCCAGTGTGATCATAAGTATTTTTTTGATCATAATGTTCAATTATTACTTCAATAGAGAGGGCTATCAGCTTTCCCGTATATGGCTTCTTTATTCAACTCTTATCCCGATAGTCGTTGTTATATTAAGCAGGACGGTTGTAAAGAGATTATTTTTCATGTTTTTGTCCAGGATGGGAATAAAAACAAATATAGTAATCATTGGCATAAGCGAGGAGAGCAAAAGAATTGCCCATACTTTCAATAAAAGTATGATTGAGAGAATCAAGGTCATTGGATTCATAGATGATAAATATGACAGGGAAGAGGCAGGAGAGTTAGGGAGTTATAAAGATATAGAGGTACTGGGCACACTGGGTGATCTGGAGTCAATAATCAAAGAACATAAAATTGACAGGATAATAATTTCTTCTCCAAACTTGAAGTATTTCGATATAATGACACTTCTGGATAAAATTGGTAGTTTTAATATAGAAGTTCAAATGTCCCCATCTTTGTTTGAATTTTCGGTATCAAGAATGAAAATGTTTGATTATATGGGTGTTCCCCTGATCCAGATTCAAAAGGTCGAAATAAAGACATTTGATAAAATTTTAAAATCCATTATTGATTATTCAGTCGGAGTAATTTTGCTTGCTATCTTTATATTATTGTATCCTATAATTGGAATTTTAATAAAAGTCGACTCTAAAGGGCCGGTATTATACACGCAGCAGAGATATGGGAAAAATTTTAAAAAAATTAAGATTTATAAGTTCAGAACAATGAGATCCGGAGCCGATAAAGAAGAGGAATATATAAAAAAGATATACGATAGAAAAAGTGATTTCAAGATTAAGGATGACCCAAGGATAACTCGAATCGGTCGGTTCTTGAGAAAAACTTCTATTGATGAATTGCCGCAGGTTATAAATGTCTTTAAAGGTGAATTGAGCGTTATAGGCCCAAGGGCACTGGCTGTAGAAGAGGGGGACGGATTAGAAGAATGGGAAAAGAAGAGAATGCAAGTCAGTCAGGGTATAACCGGACTCTGGCAGGTCAGTGGCAGAAGCGATATTAGTTATGAAGAAAGAATCAAACTGGATCTATATTATATACAGAATTGGTCAATATGGCTGGAACTCAAGATAGTAGTTTTAACTGTTATGAGGATATTTCGCGGGAGCGGCGCTTACTGACACTATGATCAAAGGGGTAAAATGTTTTTATAATAATCTTTTAAAATTTATCAAACATTTTATATAAGTTGAACTATTTAAGATTTATCCTTTTAGACTTGTAGTAGAATCTATTATTATATTTATCTACC
>CAYPYW010000048.1:0-11277 GCA_964415365.1 uncultured Actinomycetota bacterium
AGGACATAGCCCTCTCACGGCTAAAACAGGGGTTCGAGTCCCCTATGCGCTACCATACTATGTTGGTGCGAGAACTTTTAAGCTCAAAGTAAAAATCAAATATTAGCGTATAAAAAAAGGGGTATACATACCCCGGCAAACATCAGTAACGTCAGTGGATTGTTATGATTTTTATAAATATTATTGTTATTTTTATTAATTGCTTAATTTTTGCTATTAATTGATTTTTTCCACTACGATAGTAATTCTGTTAGAAATACCTGTATATGATGCACACAAAAAATATGGGTATACTGGTTCCGGCAAAGTCCAGTATTTTTAATTTATTTTATTTTCTCTTTTTTATTTTTAAAATTATGTTTTACCTTAAAATTTGATAGAAATCTTATAAATATTTTTCGACATTATTACATACATTAAATAAGAGCCTTATCTTTTCGTCAGGAACTTGGTAATCAAGTCCATAAATAGAAATAATTAATTTATCTGTAGATCCATTATTTTTAATAATATTTACTATATCTTTTATGAAATCCTTATTTTTTTGATCAATTATTTTTACCGGAGATAATCTTGCACTTAATACTATGTTGGGGAAATTCTTCCTAATTATTTTAATATCTCCTCCCCATCCAGCCTCATAAAATGAAACATTTCTTATGCTGGAATAAATATTTGAAAATTCATCAGATCTTTTTCCGCAATGATGGATGCCAAATGGCTGAAGATTATCTGAAAGAACATTATCAAATTCAAATAAATGGTTTTTATAAGTATCGACTGAAATCATATCGATTGTACAATTTGAAGTAACAAATACACTTTTATCATATTTTAATAAAGCCGGTGAAGATCCTAAAGAATTTGAGCCTGTCCTATTTTTGAAATAAATTGCAGCATTAATAATTGTATCTGTAATTTTAGCAAATAGAATCTTCAGAAGTTTTGGTTTGGAATAATAATCTATATATAATTCCTGTCCCCTCACGAGCGCTGCTATATTTTGGACTCCCTGCAAGTTCAAATCACCTTTTAAATAACCAAACTTTTTTTCCATTCTGTCCATTAGCTTTTTTATTTTTAAAAAATATTTATTTTTTGTATCAGGAAATTTAGGTACTTCAAGGTCTTTAATTTCTTTATCTGTTATATTTCTTGGTATAACTTCAATGGGGCTATCTTTTGAAAAATATAATTTACATCCCAGCATGTTCTCTAAAAACCAACCTGCTGCTAACTGATAAGTACCTATTATTGGTTCATCTTCAGGATTCTTTTTACCTAATCCTTGGTCTCCAAATTTTTCATATAATCCACGTTTCATAATCTTTTCGGATTCAATCCTTGTATCATAATCGAAAAAAAAGTCTTCGCAAAATTCAATATTAAAATTTCTACTCCACCAGCTTGGATGAAAAACAACATGTACTTTAACTTTCATCTTTTTTAACCTCATTATAAAATACCAAGTAATTTTCTATAGGGATTAAATTATACATTTCACTTGTAGATCCAGGAAAATAACCGTAAGAAGCATCCTTTATACTATTCCTTGTAATTTTCTTAATTTCGTGAGTACTAGCATAAGGTAAAATTTGACTACAGTCAATACCCCCTAATAAAACCAGTTTCGGAAATCTTTTTCTGATCATTTTTATTTCCATTCCTGCTACTGTTTCGATAGGACTTAAACCATCTATTCCACAATCTACCAGATCATCTATAACTCCCCGCAAATTACCATCAGAGTCGTAAATTACTCTTAAACCTTTTTTATGAAAACAATCTATAATCTTTTCTAGTTGCGGAAAGAATTCTTCTCTGAGAAATTTAGGGGAGAAAATAGTAGCATTTTTTTGAGCAATGTCTTCTGGTAGAAAAACTGCTTCCGCTTTAAAGCTATCTGGAATATTTTTTACTTTATCAATATTTATTTGAAAAAAAGTATCATATAAATTCATTAATGTACTATAATCATCTGCAAGCAAATATGAAAAATTTTCAAGTCCACCAAGGAAATCATATACTGCATTCAATCCAACTCCTGCAATACAAGCGAAAATTACAGTATTTTTTAAAAGATTCTGTTTCTGATAATAATCCTCTAATATATTCTTTAGTTCAATTTTATTCCAGTTATTCCATCCCTTATATGAATTGATAACTTTATTTGCTTTCCTGGCTGTTTCCTTACAATTATATGGTGATTTATCCTGAACCCATGTACTCCATCGCTTATACTCTATTTCAAATTCTAATCTTTCAAATACTTCTGGTGGTAATTTGAAAGTGTGTCCAAAAGGAAAATTATTCTCTTTTGTAATTTTTCTTTCCTGAGGAAACCTCATAAATTGCTTTGTGCAATCTAAAAAATTATCTATGGATTTTAAATATATTTTTTTCCCATTTTCTATAGTTAATTTACAATTAGAAAAATATTCTATCATTTTATCGTTTCTGATATTGTCGTAGATAGGAGGTCTGTCAGTTGGTTCACAATTTAATGTTTTAATTACCCTTTCTCTAGCTTTCATATATGCCAACTTTCAAAGTTTTATATTATCTTAAACAAATAAAATACTTCCTAACCAAAATATTGGTAAATTCATTATTTTCATCTATCTCTTAACCCGTGCATTACCCTCCAATATGCTCCATATCTGCTCTTCATCTGCAGGATTTGAGTAATCAGTAAGGAGTGTTGCTACAAATGCCCCATTGGCCCAGCCGAACTGTACCCACTTTTCTGGTTCCCAGCCTTTAAGTATCCCGTAGAGCATGCCTCCCACAAAACCGTCTCCACCACCGATGCGGTCTATTACTTCTATGGGCCTGGGCTCTATCACATGAAACCTGTCTTCTTCTGCCATAACTGCACCCCACAGGTGGCTGCCCGCACTTACAACCTGTCTTAAGGTTGTGGCAAAGACAGAGGTAGAAGCATATTCTTTCTTTACCCTTCCAATCATCTCCTTAAATCCTTCTATCTTGGTGGTTAGGCTCTTACCTCCCGCTTCGGGGCCGGCTATATCAAGACAAAGCTGGAAGTCTTCCTCATTTCCCACCAGGATGTCTGATAGTGATGCTATCTCTTTAAACTTTTTAGAGAGCTCCTCCTCTCTACCCTTCCAGAATGAAGCCCTGTAGTTAAGGTCAAAGGATACTGCCGTACCATGTTCTTTGGCAGCCCTGGCAAGGGCCAGGCAGAAATCGGTGGTCTCTTCTGAAATGGCTGCAATTAGCCCTGAGAGGTGTATGATCTTTACCCCTTGGGCTTTAAATATCTTCTCCAGGTCAAAGTCAGAGGCGTTTAGGGTCCTTCCTACCTCTCCTGCCCTATCATTTGCCACCCGGGGGCCCCTGGCTCCGTAGCCTGAGTCTGCTATGTTTATCTGGTGGCGGTATCCCCAGGGCCCACCCTTATCTACTTCCGGCCCTTCATAGTCCATGTGGCGGGATTCAAGGTCAGACTTTATTTTGGCTGCTATGGGGCTTGCCTTTACAAAGGTAGTCAGTACTTTGACCGGAAGTCCCAGGAATGATGATACGCTGGCCACATTAGTCTCGGCACTTGTTACCTGCATGTAAAAGGTATTACTTGAGTGTACCGGCTGCCTGTCTGTTGGAGTAATCCTGAGCCCCATGCTGGTGGGGACTATGAGTTCATACTTTACATTATCTTTTAGTCTAATTGTCATAATATCTATCTTCCTTTCTTTCTTAGTTCATACAGGTATTTTCCGCCCTCTTTGATCCAGAGCTTACCCCTGCCTTCAAAGTCTTTTGTCTTTATAGTAGAAGGGTCCCTGTAGCCGAGACCCACCTTTCTGCACTTATCCTGGGGTATGGCTGTTGCCAGGGTTACCTTTATGGCGAGGTCTTCTTCTCCGGTATCAGGGTCAAATATCCCAGGGCCGCACACGTTTATAAGATGGGAGGCGGCATTCTTTGATACTATAGTATTATCCTTAATCAGGCTGCAAATGCTGTCCCGGCAGTGATAGCCCAGGGATAGTAGGTCAGCCTCTATGTCATGATCGGTATGGAAGCAGTCTATATGGGGTGCATATATTATGACTTCTGCACCTTTTTTAAGTACCCCCGGCCTCTGCAACTTATATGAGCCCTTGCCGGCAAGCCACACCTCGTCATAGTTGGCTGGTATTTCCTGTACTACCTCTGATAGCGGCTCATCTATATACTTTATATGGACGGCCGAGGAAGCGGCTGCCGCTTTTTTATATGCTGAAATAAATCCTCCGTAGCCCCTGTCCATATAGAGGCCTATGGGTACTGCCCGACCCTGGGCTTCGGTATTTACCATATTAAATGAATATATTGGGCAGTCTATTTTTTTAAATATGGCCCTGGCCCCGGCATTTATGATATCCCTGCTATTATTTTCTACCGTACCTATTATACTGGGTATTCCTACAAGGACTGCCGCCCAGTGGAAAGCGTCTATTACCTGGGGGCCACTTACCCCCGGAAAGAATATTTTAAGTCCCCCCGAATATCCTGCCGCCTCATGGGGGACGGTACCCGATAGGGCGATGATAAGGTCATAGTCGTCAAAAAGCAGCTTGTTTACAGTTATGTCTATGGGGGTGTCAAGCATCCCCCTGGTCTTTTTAGATATGAGGTCTTTATCTATCTCACCTATAGTCACAAGGGCCTCCGGGTCGGAGAATGTGTGATTTAGAAAAAAGATATTATTTGATCTACCCATACCCAGCTTAGACTTGAACTCATTCTCCGTCATATGCCTGTGGGTGCCCCCGGCATTTAAGAAGTCTATGCGGGAGCTTTTGTACCTTTCTGCTACAAGCGGGGCTATCATGTGGGCAAAGTCAACCCTTGTGTAATCAGGGAAAAGAACCAGCAGTTTTTGGGAAGGGGGGAAACTTTTTAGGCTTTGACTAATAAAGCCTAAAAGACTGCCTCCTTCTATCCCTTTTAGATCCTCTAAATATCTCATCTATAGCTTCTTTTCCGGTCTGGCCTCTTCCATCCACTCTGTATGGTATTCCTGGTAGGAACTGTTCTCTTTTGTCTCTATTTTGGGACTACCAGCCTCAAGCTTAAAATAGCCGTGGGCCCCGAAAAAGTCCCTCTGCTGGGCTGCTACCTGGGCTGATACCATTACAGGTGACGCGGCCTGCAGTATATAGTCGTAGGAGGAGTCCATGGCAAGCGTTGGTACCCCTACCCTGTGAGAAGCTTCTATAAAGGTCTTAAGGCTTAAAAGCTTTTTATTTATAAATTCTGAGAATGCGAGGGCCGCCATAAGGTTGGGTAGATCCTTATTCTTATCATACTCTTCCGTTATCCGGGATAAAAATCCTGCCCTTATTATGCATCCTGCCCTCCATCCGGCAGCAATGGTTCCCATATCAAGGTCCCATCCGTACTTTTTGGAGGCTGCATCCATCAGGGCAAACCCCTGGGCATATGAAGAAATCTTAGCGATATAGAGGGCGTCATGGGCTGTCTTTACAAACTCTAAGGCATCTCCGCTAAAGCTCTGGCCACTTACTTTTAGCTTATCCGATACAGAAAGCCTTATGTCCTTATCCTGGCTCATCTCCCTGGAAAATACAGCTGATGCTATGGTTGGTATGGGTACAAGTAGCTCAAGTGCTGATGCTACTGTCCAGGTCCCGGTTCCCTTCATGCGGGTTATGTCTGCTGTTATGTCAACGAGATACTTATCCGAACCTTTTCCCTTCTCTCTCATACCAGCACCTGTTATCTCTATTAGGTAGGAGGAGAGGACGTCTGAGGGGGCGTTCCAGGATGTCATTATGTCTGCAATCTTTTGGGCATCATAGCCAAGAGCGGACTTTAAAGCCCAGACTATCTCCCCGATAAGGGCCATATCCCCGTACTCTATACCGTTATGTACCATCTTTACAAAGTGTCCGGCACCGCCGGTACCTATATGGGATACGCAGGGGGTGCCATCTTCTGCCTTGGCAGATATCTTCTCAAATATGTCTTTTACCAGAAGATATGCTTCTTTGGAGCCTCCGGGCATCATAGCAGGGCCCAGGAGCGCTCCTTCTTCCCCTCCCGATACACCGGTACCTATATAAAGGATACCCTTTTGGGCGAGATACTTTTCTCTTCTAATAGTATCCTTGTAAAAGGAATTACCCCCGTCTATTATGAGGTCTCCTTTAGAAAGTAGCGGAATCAGTGCTTCTATGTTCTCATCTACAGGACTTCCTGCCTTAACCATAAGCATAATCTTTCGGGGACGGGAAAGGGACTCTACAAGCTCCTTTAGGCTGTAAGTTGCTTTTATATTCTTGCCGGATGCCTTACTTTTGATGAATTCTTCGGTACGCTCTTTTGTCCTATTATATACGGCTACCGTATATCCTTTGGACTCCATATTAAGGACAAGGTTCTGTCCCATTACTGCAAGTCCTATAAGTCCTATGTCATAATCTGGCATAATATCTCCATATATATTTTTTTCTATACTCCCGAGAATGCGGAAAATCCTCCGTCTATAGGTACCACTGTCCCGGATACGAAGGCCGAGGCATCGGATGCCAGCCATATGGTGACTCCTGAAAGGTCCTCGGGTCTCCCGAATCTTGCCATGGGGGTATGCTCTATTATGGCCTTACCCCTCTCTGTCAGGTTCTCATCGGCATCAAACAGGAGGAAATTGTTCTGCTGGGTTAAAAAGAACCCGGGGGCTATTGCATTTACCCTTAAATTTTTATTGTATTCTTGAGCCATGTAGGTAGATAGCCACATGGTAAAGTTTGATACGGCTGCTTTGGCAGCAGAATATCCCGGTATGCGGGTAAGGGGCCTTATGGCATTCATGGACGATATATTTATGATCGATCCTCCGTTTTTGTTTTGGGCCATGGTACACCCGAATACCTGGGCAGGAAGGATGGCTCCACCGAATAGGTTTAGTGACATTACCTTCTCAAGCCCTTCCAGGGGAAGTTCAAAGAAGGTAGTCTCTTCTGAGGTGGTGGCAGACTTTAGGTTTCCACCGGCAGCATTTACCAGGATGTCGATCTTACCCATATCGGAGAGTACTTTGTTGTGGCACTTTATTATCTCGTCTTTTTTTAGGACATCTATGTAATAGCCGGATACGTCTAAGCCCTTATCTTTTAAATCAGCTGTTAGTTCCTTTGTATCTGCTATGTCACAGACCGCTACCCTTGCCCCCGCCATTCCCAGGGTAAGGCAGATATCCCGACCCAGGATACCGGCTCCGCCGGTTACTGCGGCGGTTTTTGTTGACAAATTAAAAATTTTAAAAATATCGTTTTTCACAATAAAATAACTCCTACTATATTTAGCATTTTATTTTATAAACCAATGTGTTTTAAATGATTAGAAATATTATCTGAAACCATCCTATAGTGATCCTCTTCATATTTAAATAGAGTATCATAGATTTTATCTTTAAAAATATATTTGTTGTCTTCAGCTTTTTTAGTTAGTATGGAACCAAAAGCTATATGAAGCATTTGTCTTGATTCGGAAAAATCTAAAAATGATTTTAAATCATCGTCTTTTACATCCTTAATCCTTGGTAGTTTACTTAAATCTGTAGTTATGTGATAAAAATTTTTTTCTACATCAAATTTTTTAGCTGCAAAACAGTGGAGCTCTCTGTAAAGCTCTGGATTTCTCATAGAAATCGTTCTGATTGCTTCAAGCCAGCTTGTTCCTGAAGTCTTTATATGATAGAGATTATCTGTTTTTTCTGATATGGTCTTATAGACTGAGTATTTCTCACTGCCTGAATGAAGCGACAGTCTATAGCCTCCAAATTTTTTAGCTATAATAGCATGTTGGGAAAAGTTAATATCAAATTCATTAATATCTCCAATATAATCAATAGCTTTTTGCCAATCTCCTTTATAATAAAGAGCAAGACTTTGAAAACTTACACTTTTTTCCTTTAATTCTTCAACAATAAATATGTGCTCAAGTGGACTTACAAAATTGGGAATCTCATCCATTGATATTTCAATTTCAAATTGGTTCTTATTATTTTTTTCCAAATACTCATAACATCTTGAAATGTGTTTTATCGCTTCTAAATATTTAATAGAGGCTATTACAAGAGATTCTTCATCAAATACATAATTTTTATCTGAAATTTTAAGCCCTTTACCTAAATATTTGTTTTCTAAATGCTTTCTTTCAGAAATTGAATTATATATATTAGCAATTATCGACTTATTTAGTCTAGAAGGTTCATTTTTAATATAATCTGAAGGATCAAGCGTGAACATTGTATATCCGCACTTTACTGCTTCCCCTAAATCTCTAATCTTTTTAATATGGTCCGCATCAGCACCATATGGTTTTTTAAAGCCCGATTCAAAACAACCCCATCTGGTACAATCAATTACATCCTGCCAGCTTTTTTCCATCTTATTCAACTCTCTTACAGACTGTTGTGCTAGAAATGGAAAAATATCCTTATCATTAATTGCTATTATATGGGCTGGCGTGACTATCCCAAGTCTATCGCCAAACCCAAAAGAGTTTCTGTTACCGCATATTGATGGATTAAGATGAGGAAAGACTCTGCGTAATATTTCTAAATTATTATGATTTAATTGAGAGATTTTAATGCTATATGGTTTTTCATTAGCAAAATCATCAAATATAAGCTTGCCTTCAAACTTGTTTATTCCCACATTATTTCCAATAATAACCAGAAATTTTTCTTTTTTATCTTTTGCAATAAAAAAGAAGTTACCACTATCAGAACATACTGAATTATTATAAACATCATATCTATAACCAGTTATTTTTGTAAAATAATCAATTATGTTCTTATAATCTTTCACTAAATCCAACCTTTTTTTCTTCATAATAATCATAATATTTTTCTTATAAATTTTGGCTGCTTTCCAAGATTTATATTAAAAGCTGTGGTAATGGAACGTTTCTCTATATTTAAAAAAAATAATTCTTATGAATCAGGATTTTAAAAATATGATACAAAAAATTACTCTCTCAATTAATTTATATTCGATACGCTCCCTCTTTCTACTATTTCTGATTTAAGGTAGCAATTAACATTATTAACTTCTTGATTGTTTTCAATCTATCTAAATAGAATTTCAACAGATTTTACACCCATTTCATACTTAGGTTGATTAACTGTTGTTAAGTTTATTGATTGCACAGAAGTAAGTTTAATATTATCATACCCAATTATTGAGAAATCTACTGGAATTTTATAACCTTTTTCTAAAAAATAATTAAGTGCCCCTATGGCAACCAAATCACCACTTGCAAAAATTGCTGTAGGTCTATCTGTGCAACTAAGCATTCCTTGTGCTGATTTATACCCAGCTTCCATTTTTGATATTCCATTTTTAAAAATATAATTTTCATTAACTTTTATTCCATTCTCTTTCAGACAATCTCTATACCCCCTAAATCTATCAATTACATTAATAATATTTTCATTGCCGGTAAAATGTGCGATTTTTTTATGTCCTTTTTTTATTAAATAATTTACTGCCATTTTTCCCGATTTATAGTTATTTACTGTAACTACATTTTAATTTATTCCTTTTACCTTCCTTGTTATTAATACGAAAGGATAGTTTTTGGCAGAAAGCTTTTTTATATTTATATCTTCTATTGTTGGTGTCGCGAGAAGTATTCCCAGAGCTCTATTTCGAATAAGTATATTAATATATTTTTCTTCCTCTTCTTCTGAATAATTTGTATTGCATAATACCATACTGCAACTTCTATTTTTTGCTTCACTCTCAGTACCTAATGCAACTTCTGAGAAAAAAGGATTGTTTATGTCTGAAATTATTAAACCAATAATGAGAAAACCACTAATGTAACTAGCAACCATAATATTTTTCTTTTCTTTTTATAGAATGTCTTTTAAAAAATTATATTACCACAATCTTGATGCTAATATTTTTCCATAGACCTCCTTAATTTCTATTAAATTATAAATTTCGGTAGTTAGTGGAACGTTCCATATAATAAAACATTTTTTTATAGTTGTCAAGCTATTGGGTTGATTACCAGCGATTAATCATCTTCTGCCAGTTCTCCCCCAAATACCAGATAAAATATGGTTATTGTCACTTCAATCCATTGAACCATTTTCCAAATGAAAGTTTCGAAGGCAAAAATCCGGGCGATTTTTGTGTTTTGGAGTGCCTAAAATATCTTTATCTGTGATAGTATTAAGTCAGTTGTGTGGTTGGTTTATTAAATATTAAAGAAGAAAGGAGTGTTATATCGGAATTGGTGGAATTGTCGGAACCAGCGGGAGGGGGATCTCATCGGTGTGAAATCCTATCCCTATTAGTTTTATCAAGTATATCCTGGTCTTAATGGACCTGTCTTTAATATTTCTTATGCGGAAGATATTGAAGATATTTACACAGATAAAAAGAAGCAGCAAAAATGCTATTACTCCGTTGGTGCTGTGCCGGTATACATGGTCTGCGTTCCAGGCATTTACCGTTTCGTTAAAACACTGATTTTCAATCTGCCACCGGCTGTGGCAGATAGCTACAGTATTTTTTAAACTGCCGGGATCTTCTGAACGGGGCAGATTAGTGACCCACATCCAATTTGCCCTGTTCAGCTTATTCTCAAAACTCTTGCCGTCTTTTGAGTGGACCCTTGTGGGTGCGGCCTCTTCTGATGCAATAACCCTTACGCCTTTCCCATAGCCGTCCCAGCATCCTTCTACTAAATGGCCCCAGACTCTGTAATATGTTTTTTCCGCCTGTAGACTTCGGGTTCTGATAGAAGAGATAGCCTGTTGGCCTCCTCAAATAATTGTCTTCTTTCTTCCTTTAGAACTGCAACAGCATGTTTGTGATGTCTCTCTAAAAGATTAAATACTGTTTCCTTTAAATACAGCCCGTCACCTATTACTACAGAAAATGCTTTGGGATAATTTTTGCAAACTCTCTCCATCAGCCTGTATGCACTTGAGATCTCTCCTTCTCCCGGTAGAATTGGCTCTATATCTAGGATAAAGCTGATTTTAGGTCCTGCCAGGATAAATGAGGTGGAATTAAAACCCTTTTCAAACCAGCCAGCCTTTATCTGCTTGTATCTTTCCTCTATCTGCCAGCGGAGCCTGTAGTCCAGGACTGCCTTTGCCGGATCCCGGTAGTTTTTAGTGGTTGCAAGTGACCACACCCTTACCTTCCCATTCTTCTGAGTCGAGCGTGTTTTTTTCAATCGAAAAGTACCCCATATTTCAATCGAAAAGTACTCCACTTA
>CAYPYW010000049.1:0-10465 GCA_964415365.1 uncultured Actinomycetota bacterium
TTTTTATTATTTTAAGTCAGTTTGGAGGTTTACACAAAATTATTTACAGACTCTAGATTATCTTTAAAAACCAAAATATAATTATTCAATTCAACAAGACTAATACTTCTAGTATCTACTGATTCCAAAGCTGTGGTAAAGAACCTGTTTTTTATTATTTTATAAATAGGATAAACAAAAATAAAACAAACAAATAATAATGCAGGGGTAAAATATAAAACTAAGATAATTTTTTCAATTGATTAACAATCATAAAATTCCTATTATCAATTTAAATTATTTCTTTTCCAATAGGTCCATTTTTGCATCCTCAAATATTCTTTTCAGCTCTTTTTGTACAGAAGGATCAACTGCTGGTTCACATGGCCAGTTTTTCTTTATTATTTCTTCAGTCTTTCTAATGGAATTACCCATAGCATTATTATTCATTCCTTCAGAAAACCATTTATTATAACTATCCCTGGAGAAAATTTGAGGTTCCCATAGCTCATCCTTGAAATTATTAAGAGTGTGCTCATGGGAAATAAAAGTACCACCAATACCAATTTCTTTTATGACATCAAGTGCCAGAGTTTCTTTGTTAACCTCAATCCCTTTAAGAATCCTAGACATATAACTAAAACATTCATTATCTAAAACCAAGCCTTCTAATGTGGAGACTCCAGGATTTGTTCCCATGTGTCCTGCTGCTGAGTATCCAATAATCCCCCACATCTCCATACCAGAAGCAAGAGCATATGAAAAAGTTGCAGATTTTTCATAACCATATTGAAAATCTGGTGAATTAGAGTCAGAAAGATGTACATTTCCGGAACTGGGAAATCCATAATAATTTGCTATCTGGACACTTGCTGCAGAAAGTAAAGCCATCTCTGGCGCCCCATATGATATCATTGCATTTCGCATATTCAATGGAGTAGTTAAAACAGGATAAACAATGGGTTGATTTTCATTTAAAGAACTGATTATCATAATCCCTGAAAGTATCTCAGCATTAGATAAAGCTAATGCACCTGCTAATGTTACAGGACCGGAACCACCCACAGATAATATTGGCCCAAGAAATATCGGTATTTCGTATTTAGAATATAATTCCATAATATCCAGAGTATGTTTACCCCATTTCAAAGGACTAATAGATTCCGCAAAATACATCAGATTTTTTTTCTTCTTTAGATCTTCTTCTGATCCGGCAACAGCTATTGCCATTTGGAGAATAATTTTTGCAGAGTGTGGATTATAAATCCATGAATTGCATGCTTTTTGTGAATATGTATAAAGTATATACCAGCAATAAATATCTAAAATTTCGGTAGGAATGCCTTCAGGTTTAGCAATAACATTATTATTTCCAATATATGGTAAAACATTGCCAAGGATTATTCCACTCATCATCTCTTTATCTGTGATTTCCCTTCTTTTGAATGTCCTCCAGTCGCACATATCCTGGGTAAAGTTCATCCATAGTTTTAGCTCCCCATCTCCAACCTTAAACTTATTTCCAAAATAAGAGGGCACGACCTCAAAGTTTTTTGGTGCTTTTTCAATTGATTTTTTTACAAGATTTTTTGGAAATTTAACAACTCTTGCATCAAAATCTACATTCGCTCCTTTATTTTTTAATTTTTCTAAAATATCATCATGGGGTATAAAACAACCTACCTCATTTAATATCGATAAACTTGTATTATCTATCTCTATTATTTCATCTGGACTAAGAAATTGTAAGTTTCCATGAATTCTTTTCATTTTTCTCCTTAACAATTAAAAAGATTAACACAATAATCTAAATTTCTCGGATTAGTGGGATTAATTCCTTTTTCCCTTGCTGATTTTAGATCAATTGTACCTACCTCTATTACATAACAAGCAATTATTTTACATTTTGTAAGAATATTTATTACCTTTTCTCTATTTTTGCATAATAGTTAATTATTACTTCGGAGTCTATTAATTCATCTTTAATCTCTGTCACATCTTTAACCTGAAGTTTTTTAAAAATTATATTGCCTTTTAAATTATTTCTTATTATTTTTTCTTTAGTTACTGATTCACTTTCGGGATTATCAGTTACTATTATTTTAAAAATATTTCGATTCAACTTTATTTTCCTTTAAAAAATCTTTTAAGATAGCTTCTTCAATATCATCCAAATGTTCTTCCACCTTCTTTTCGCTAAAGGTATGTTCTTTCTCGATATTGCATTAAATATCTCTTTATGGTAATTTAATGCCCCCTTAAGTTCTCCTGATTTACTAATAACTTCACATTGGTGTTTTATATATAAATTTCTAATCATTTATGTTACTTTTGATAATATATTATTTTTTAGTAAATTTATATATCAGCATATGGAAAGCAATATCGTGTTCAATAAAATTTTTATGACAATCAATATTTTTTCACTTTCATTGATCTCTAGATTTAATAAATCTAATTCTTCTTTCTTAATATTTTTTTGCTTTTTCTATTGTATATAATTCAAGCATTTTCCTAAGTTCTAATAATTCTATTATCTCTTTTTTTCTAAAAATAGAAAAGATGTTAAATTATTTAAGTACTTGTCTATACTGAATTTACTTATATACCTTCCTGAACCAAGTTCCTCTTTTATTAAACCAAAGTTTTCTATGCTATTTAATACTCCCCTCTAAAGTACCCACCTGCTCTTATTAATTAATTTATTAAGTTCTTTTTCTGAAGGTTACATATCTCCTGGTTTTAATGTCTGATCTAAAATTAAATTATAGATTTGTTTAATTGCAGCACTAGATAAATTATCAGCTTTAACACTTTTAAATAAGACACTGAAATACTCTTTTTTAGGGTGTCTCAAATGTCTCATTCATGCATGGATGTTATAAAATACTTGACAAGCCATTCTAGGACTCATTTAATCCTGACCACAACGCTCAGCCACTTGTCATTTTTATAACCAAAATCAAGTGCTTCAAAGTTGTTTTTTAGAGTTGCTCATTTTCAAATTTCTACCAGCGTTTTCATCCACCTGGCCACTGGTATAAATTTCAAGGTCTGCGTCCTCAATCATTTCTTTTATTTCCATGATCTCTATTAAAAATCGGCTGAAAATTTTACAATTAAATAGAAGCCTACAGAGTCAGAAGTGATAAAAGATAATTGCTGTTTCAATATAAGGGTTTAATTTATAAAATATTACTAATTGTATTTAAAATACAGTCTTTAAGTAATTAAATCCTAAAGATGGAGAAAGGACTATGAGCATAAGTAGGAGGAAATCACAAATGTTAATATCAACATCGATAATGGGGGCAATAGCTATAGCACTGGTACTAGTCGGTTATTTTAAGGGACAGGGTCAGCATATAACCGGTCTGAAAGCAGCCTTGAATATGACTATCGAAATACTACCACTGCTTATTTTTGCCTTTATTATAGCTGGAATGATACAGGTATTGGTTCCGATGGAAATAATTTCCAGGTGGATTGGAGAAGGTTCTGGGCTAAGGGGCATATTTATAGGAACTGCTGCAGGGGGTATCATGCCTGGAGGGCCCTATGTGAGCTTACCTTTGGCAGGTGGTTTTTTAAGGACTGGCGCAAGTGTTGGGACTATGGTTGCTTTTCTGACTGGATGGTCATTATGGGCAATTGGAAGATTACCAATGGATATAGGAATATTGGGGTGGAAGTTTACACTTGTACGCCTGGCATGTACATTCTTTTTCCCGCCACTAGCAGGTTTATTAGCCAATGCATTGTTCGGAAAGCTTAATTTCTGATTTTTAAATCTTTTTAAAAACACGCCTTAGAGGTAAATTAAATTTAAAATTTTTTATATTTTTGATATCTTAGGACATATGCTATGAAGCTAATTCAAGATTAGCCTTTAATATGTTTATTTGAGAAGATGATTCAATAATACCATAGTAATATCTAGTTCTTAAATCGTTCAATATCTCCGGCCACCCTGTGCAGTGGTATAGTGAAATACTCAATATGTTATTGTTTTTAATAATTTTAATATTATAATTGTAGACACTTACTAAGAGATTATCTGTATTATAATTTAGTATTAATATAAGATTAATTGATACAAAAAAAATAAAAACGGAATCGTCTAATATATCTGTGAAAACTGCAAAGGCATAATGTTTGAATTGCTTAAGAATGCATATTAAATCTTTAAAGGTATGAAATTGATCATTTAAATAAAGGAGGCTAAATTGGATAAAAAGAAAATGTTATATGTTCAAACAAGCGGGCCAGATGAACCCAGGAAGTTATATGCACCTTTCATTTTAGCCCAAGTTGCAGTTGATTCTAATATTGAACCTACTATTTATTTTTTAGGTGAAGGGATACATGTGGTTAAAAAAGGAATACCAGATAAAATAAAGTTAGGAAATTTTGATGTTTTAAAAAATATAATAGATAGAACAGTAGAGAGAGGAGCCAAACTTCTGGTATGTTCCCACAGTATGAGAATTTGGGGTGAACATTTGACTCCTGATGACTTTATTGAAGGGGTGGAAGTAGCAGGAGCTGCTACTTTAAATAGCCTAGTGCTTGAATATGATGGTACTATGTGGTTTTAGATTATAACTTATAAAATGCAATAATTCTTATTTTAACACCATCCACAGTGCTCTAGCTATTTATATACTTAGTACCAACTTTTTGGGCAATAGGTATTATTTTTGAACAATCACTCATATGGCTATATTATAAATATTACTTTTAGTTAAAAATAATATTGAAGTGATAAGAATAGAATTTGGTTCTAATCCTCTTATCCCAGCCAAAGTTTCAATTCATTATGAAGCAAATACTAAATTAAGTTCTTCTACCTTATGCTTAAAACTCATTATTTCTTCATAATAAAAAGTTCTTAAATCGTTCAATATCCCCAGCCAAAAGATATAAATAACTCATTATGAAATTACAAAATTAATCTTAATCTTTTGTAACTAATACAGTAGTTGTTTTAATTAATATGTCTTTTTGTAATATTGTCTTAGATAATTTACCCCTCATAATGCAAATATTTTTTAGCCAGAGGATGGTTTATTCTTTTCCATAGAACAGCACCTATTATTGTCCCGATAAAAAACCAGAGCATCGTAATAACTAGCATAGCCCTGGTGAAAGGAACTGAAAATGGCTTTCTTTTAATTAGGCCAATAAGAGGAATAACAAAGAGAGCAATCCAGAAACCAAACCCTATTATAATACCAAAAAATGACCCTATTTTCTCAGCAGTGTTAGAAAAATTGGTTGGTTGTGTAAAAATGGAAATTGGTGTTGCTATAAGGCCCAGTCCAAAGACCACTATTACGAACCAGAACCACACCTTAATACCTGAAAGCTGCCTGATACCTTCATTGATCTCCTCCTGTTCGGTCAAAACCCTTTCAGAAGCCGTTGTTTTTAGCTCTTTTACCTGCATCCCACAATAAGGGCATACTACAGCTTCCTTTTTTATAGGTTTTGCACAGCTGGGACAATATATCTCGTCCAGTTTTTTTAACGAGATTGTTTCCTCTTCCATAGATCTTACCTCCTGTCATTTGATAAAAATTACTACCTCTATTAGATGAACCAATCTATTGTAGTTACCAAATTCAATAGTTTTATTATATTTCTATTACAATAAATTTTAGCAATTTACACATAAAGCATCAATAACTATTTACTCACTTTTCATGGGAGATCTTATTGCCCTCATTATGGATGCAAATATGACACTTAAAAGCTTCCTTGGCTTGATTAAGCAACAGCTGCATTTGCTATTTGATGGCTTTACTCCTCTGTACCCAGACAACCCGGGAGGTAATAATTTCAGTAGTTGCTGTGATAGATGGAAGTTCAATGATATTTCTTAGATACTTTGTGGATGTTTTTTACACCTTCGTAGGAATTAGCGGACTTGTGCTTGTAATCTTTTTCCGCTATCGGAAAGACATCTCCTGCTCCCCCCACTAAAATAAAAGCCGTCTTAAAAAAAGAGTAAAACAAATGAAGAATTTTTTCAATTTTAGACCGATAATGATATGATTAATAAAATTCTTTTATAGTGCAAACTGTTGAAGGGGGCCAATACGAGAAATAAAGAACTTTATTTAGTACTTACTATTTTCTCATTATTAGTATTTTGCACTATGGCTTTGCTGTCTATAGGATGTTATATAATAGATCCACAGTACCGTGCTATAGTAGACGAGGAGGAGGAGAGGGAAAAGGAAGAGCGTGAGGCAGAACTGGAAGAGGCAGCTGGTGAAGAAGAGAAGTCTTTCCCAGATGAACCGATTACCTACACTGGTAATATAAGTGGGCTTCCTATTACTCTGACAGTTAATTTTAAGACTACAGAAGTTACGGGTTCAATGCCAAGTCCTGTAAAAAGTTATCCTGATTTTATCGTTACTGACGGAAAGATAGATTTAGACACTTTAGCGATAACTGCTAATTTTTCCGGGGTTAGGGAAATGGATTCAGATGGAAATGTAATTCAAACGTCATGGTTTACCATAACTGGAAAAATTAGTGATGATTTAAGCACGGTTAATGGAGAAATACTAAATGATGAAGGCGAAAGCGGAGAATTTACTGCTACTAGATAATATTTATAATTAAGAGAAACTGCCCAATATATGAATTCTGGTATAAAAATATCCTCACTATAAATCATTATTACTGTTCTAACATTGCACAAAGTGGCCGGCTATTGATAATCAGTGACCCCTAATTAAAAAAGCGTAAATATAAGGCTATATGGGTCTATACCAATTTTTTTACATCCTGGATAAAATAATCTCCATCAATTCTACTAACTGTTCCTGAGTAAGATATGGCTTACCATCTCCACTGTCATTAAAAAAGCTTGACACTGCAATTGCATAAGGCTTTTTTAGGCAATAGACTATATATTGGAATTCAAATAATCCTGGTCCACTGTAGGCCTCATCTCCAAGATTGGATATAGGCTCATGAAAAAAGTTTTCCTGCTCTCTCCATTGTTCAAATAAGGATTCCGGTTGGATTTGTGCCAGCAAAAACATAGTACCATCCGATAGAGCAAAATTAATATCTCCACCGGCACCGATACTTGGATCATAATCTACCAGTTGAATACCCTGGATACCGGACACCTTTTCTACATCAGCTACAGTAAGATAATCTGATTTTTCAGTTACCTCTTCTTCTGCCGGTATGTCTTCGGTACTTTCTTCCTCTGTTATTACTTTCACTTCTTCCTCGGTAGAGATTTCTTCTGCTTCACCTACTACCTCTGATCCTATTTTATCCCGAGCATCACAGCCCATAAATGTAATACCTGTAAAAATAAATAAAATAGAAACTATGATAGAAACTGGCAATAATAGTTTGTTTCTTACCATTAAAAGCTCCTTTAGCCTGTGTTATATATGGTTCATAATTATATCCTTATATAAGAACTGATGATATAATAAAAAATCAGAAAAATAATATTTTAAAGTAAAGATCTGGGTGTTATGAAAAAAGATAAAATCTTACTAATAATTATTCCTATCCTATTATCACTTCTTTTTATATCGTGCCAGTCCACTGACACATCAACAGTGCCCCAGGAGTCACAAGGTGTAATAGAAGAAACTGAGGAGACACTTGAAAGTGAAGGAGCAGAAGTTACGGAATCAGCAGAAGAAGTTATAGAAGAAGAAACAGCTGAAGAGACAGAAGAAACCAAAATAATTGAATATACAGGACTTTGTATAAATCAATACTTTCCAGTAAAACCTGATGCACTTCGGCAATATCATGTGAAAAATCCTTCTGATACCTATGAATACACTTCAAGTTTTACCAATATTACAGATAATTCATTTGTTGAAAAAATAGAATCTGAAGTTTTTAATGCTGACATAAATTGGCTTTGCTCCTCCGATGGATTGGTACAGAGTGAATATTCTGCCCTAATGCTTGAAGAGGATAGCCAGGGTATGGAATTTACGACAGAAAGCTATAAAGGCGTTACTCTGCCACCATCTAGGAAATGGTCTATTGGTTATAAATGGGATACTGAATACAAAGTATTGACTACTATAATTGTTGAAGGTGAAAAGATGTCTTTTAACGGGAACATTGTTTTAAACAATGAAATAGTTGCAATGGAAACTGTAACTGTGCCTGCGGGAACATTTCCAGAAGCATTTAAAGTCGATACTGATAAGAACATGACTGTTTCAGCAGATATAGCGGGAAATTCTATGTCTTTTGATGCTCATACAGATATATCTACATGGTATTCAGAAAACATAGGACTAATAAAACAAGTCTCAAAAGCCACATGCGGAACAACCACTGTTGAGTTAATTTCCGTAGAGGAAAATTAGGTATAATAACCAATACTGCCTAAATTTAAGTGTGAAAATATCTTCATCTAAACTCGACAATTTGGTCTGAATAACGTATATAGTGGACAGCCACTTTAGATTATTTAAGAAATTCTTTACGATGTTTCCATAACAATGTGACAATGATTGAACCTAAAACGAATGTGAGAATTACAATTACAAGTTCCATCGTTGATTCAGCATTTAAAGGTATAAACATTTTGTGTTCAAGATCATAGAGTAGATCCATCAAACCAAGAAAGATAAGACCCCCACTTCCAAGAAGCATAGATAAAAACCCCCAAGACTTCATCTTGAACAAACCAATGGCACCAATCAGTGCAGCAACTGCAACATAAAAATCTGCCAATGGGAAGGCCTGTTGGAATACAATGTAGATGGTATAGTCAGCTGCATCAGGTGTTCTGGATTGTATGAACTGTGGTGCCGTAAACCATATAAGCCAATATGCTGTTAAGATAACAAATCCAAATATCCCAATTCCAATGACAATTTTAATGTCTCTATGTAGTTTCATATACTTATCCTGTTTCAAAGTAACATATATTAGATAAAAAGTCTTTAAGTTTATGAGTTATTGAGAAATTACGTATAAAATATTTTTTAATTCCTTTAAAATTTGGTTCGAAATTTCGCAAGGTGGGACAGCAAAAGTTCCAACTCATTATAAGGCAAATTCTAAATTAAGTTCTTCCACCTTATGCTTAAAACTTATTATTTCTTCATAATAAAGAGCTCGAAACGTGTCCGATATCCCCAACCACTTCATATATCAGCCTTTTTATAAAAAATCCTTAAAATTATATAATAAAAAATTAGTTACAAAATTATTTTACTGGAGGATTTAAAAATGGTGAACAATGTTTTGATTTATGTTGGCTCAATAATAATAACTTTATGGGGTATTGCACATATTATCCCAACAAAAAATGTCGTTTCTGGCTATGGGAAGGTTTCAAGAGATAACAAATTAATATTCATGATGGAGTGGATTGCTGAAGGAACTACACTAATTTTTATCGGAATTTTAACACTACTGATAAATATACTAAATGAATACCAAAACCCTGTATCCTTAAATGTACTTAGGATATCAGCCGTTATGCTAATTATAATGGCTATATTAACTGCATTTACAGGGGCAAGAACAAAAGTTATCTTTTTTAAAATATGTCCACTTATAAAAACAATTGGGGCAGTTCTATTGTTATTGGCAGTTTATCTCTAAAAAACCTCTATTGCAAATCATAGATAATTTATACCGGGTATAAAAATATCCTCACTTAAGCCCAATAAAGTAGTTCTATCTTTGTCCACTGCCCCCAGCCAAGTCTAGAAATTTTCCTCTATCAGTTTTTTGGAATTTTTCTCATTTCAATGATCGAATTCATCTTTTAGTTTGAGTAAGTGTTTGTATTGCCAGTCTCGTTCTTTATCTATGGCAAGATCGCTATCATATGAATTGGTAGCTCTATATATAGCCTGTAAGGCATAATTTGCTGCACCAATAGAATGAGTCGAGACATGGGCAGTTGCTACTGCTTGGCCTGCAGCACGAGCAGTAGAGCGAGCCACATTATCCTTTCCAATTTCACGAGCTGCAGCATGAGATAAAAGTGAAGCTTTACGTATATCGGCCATTTTAAACACTCCTGTATCTATCCATTTCTGGAGTACTTCAATAGCTTGTCGAGGACGATGATCTTTTGGATATTTTTCCTCAAAATATGGCATAACACGCTCAACACAATCAATTGCCCAGATAGCTAATGTCTTATGATTTGTTTTTTTTATAAGCCCTTCAATGGTTTTATCTTTATGTGTAACTGAAAACTTGGTTTTTTCTTTCATACTTTTAATATATTAACAGATTACTGCAATATCAAATGATATTTTTAAACTAAATGACTCAATTCTGGAATAACAATATCCCCATTAAACAGTAATATCCTGGTTTTAGCATCGTCCACAGTGGCCAGCCAAGCTTGACTTTATACCTCTTTTACAAACTGTTAGATAATTAATTAGTAGTTACTTATTGTAATTGTCTTTTAAAAATATATATTGCCCAGCCAAGAGTGTCTCTACCG
>CAYPYW010000050.1:0-10148 GCA_964415365.1 uncultured Actinomycetota bacterium
GTGTTTCATCGTGAGCGTAAGTTTCCATTTTTTCAGTCTCTGTTATCACATTATTTTTGCCGCAAATGCGGATCAATTTATTGACGATGGTCTGGGTCACCGGATTATATTTCATGCTTTAACACCTCCTTTATTTTTTTATTAAGGAGAGGCAGAACCTCGAAAAGATCTCCCACAATTCCGAAATCTGCTACTTTAAAGATCTGGGCTTCAGGATCAGTATTGATAGCCACAATAGTATCCGATGTTTTCATACCTGCTAAGTGCTGTATTGAACCGGATAATCCTACAGCTATATAGAATTTTGGGCTGACTGTTTTGCCGCTCAGGCCGACCTGATGGGGATAAGAAATCCAGCCTCTGTCTACGGCGTCACGGCTGGCACCTACTACACCTCCCAGGCCTTCAGCCAGTTCAAGGATCATGGCAAAGTTCTCTTTCTTCTTGAGACCTCTGCCCCCGGCCACAACTACTTCGGCTGATTGGATATCTACGTCCTCTCCTTTACTTTTACGAAAGCCCAGACGCTGGGTTCTGTTATCGATTAATTCAGGTTTCAAGGTAAGTTTTCGAATAGTACCCTTTCGTGTACGATCGGGAGGTGGCGGTAGGGTAGAACGGGGTCGAACAGTTGCCATCTGGGGACGGTGATCCGGAGTCTTAATAGTAGCCAGGATGTTACCGCCGATAGCCGGCCTGGTCTGAATCAGATTGGTTGTTCCAGGTTCGATCTCGAGGCCAGTACAATCGGCTGTGAGGCCGGTATGGATCTTTGTAGATGTGTAGGGCATCAGAGTGCGCCCAGACGTGGTTGCTGCTGCGATAACTACTTCAGGGTGATGTTTGCGTATCAGATCTACCAGAAGCCGGCTGTAAGTCTCAGTTTGGAAATATTCAAGTGCGGGATCATCTACGTATAGTACTTCGTCTGCACCTCTAAAAATCAGTTCTTCCAGTGCCTTATGTTTAATCCTGTAACCGAAGAGGATAGAAATCAGCTTTACTTTGAGTTGATCCGCCAGTTCTCTCCCTCTGGTTAAGAGTTCATAGGAAACCTGTTTAATCTCTTGTTCAAATTGTTCTGCCAGGGTCCAAACGGCTCCGCTGTTCATAATGTCTACCCCCTGATTATATGATTTCTTTTTTATGTATGAACTCAAGCAATTTATCGACAGCGGGATTTAAGCTTGTTTCGTTGTCTGCTCTTAAAATTATGCCGTTGCGTGTAATTTTGGGCTTAGAGATCCTGGAAACCCTGGTTGGTGAACCTTTAAGTCCGAGCTTATTTATATCCGCCGGTAAGTCAGAAGCACACCAAACCGGTATATCCATAACTCTTGCCTTCTTCTTGCCATTTAAGGTTGGAAGCCGGGGATAACTAATCTCTTTCACTACAGTCAACAAGGCTGGGAGAGGGGATTGGTATTTTTCATATCCTGCTTCTACCAGTCGTTCAACAATGATATTTTTCTTGTCAATTTTTTCAATAGAACTAACATAGGTTATGAGTGGAATATCCATAAAGGAGGCAATTCCAGGGCCCACCTGACCGGTATCGCCATCAGTAGCCCGTTCACCTGCAAGGATAAGGTCATAAGATCCTATTTTACGAATAGTTTGAGCCAGGGCATAGGAAGTAGCCCAGGTATCAGACCCAGCAAATTCCTTACCTGAGATCAGGATAGCTGTATCACAACCCATAGCGATGGCTTCTTTCAAGGCTTTGATAGCCGAGCCTGGTCCCATGCTAAGAGCAGTTACCTTACCTCCCAGACTTTCTTTTATTTGAATGGCAATTTCAATAGAGTATAGGTCTAGGGGATTAATGATACTTTCCACACCCTTTCTAATCATAGTCCCGGTGGATTCATCCATTTTTACATTGCTGGTTTCTGGAACTTGCTTAATTGGGGTAATAATATGAAACGTTTCTACTCCCTCCTCCATATTAGATATTGTCACTATTGCAATAATTTTATATCTTGTCTGTTGGTCTGACAATTAGGCCATAAATAATATTATCTTTGTTTTTCAGAGTTGTCAATCTTTTTCTTCATGTAAAAAATTGAATAAGATTTGAAGAGCGGGTAAGGTAATAGCCAGAAAATAAAATTAGCCTTTGATCTCTTTGCGAATTAATTTTTCTACATAGTCTAGGTGGAAACGCATGGCATTGACAGCAGTTTCAGGGTCATGGTTTTTTAAAGCTGCCAGAATCTTACGGTGCTGTTCTACAAAACTGCTCATGACCTTGGGTTCATGAGCAAAATGAATGCGTATAGTCTTAATATGAAAGTTTAAGGCTTTGAAAAAGAATAGAGCTACATCATAAACAATTTGATTTTTACTGGCCCTGGCAATTTCCATATGAAACATGGTATCGGCATTGATATTCTCTTTTTCATCACCGGAAGGACCGGACATTTTTTTACAATAATCCTCAAGACGGTTCAGGGAGGTTTCATCAATCCTTTGAGCAGCCAGGCTGATGTACCCACATTCCAGTATGCGGCGAAAATCCAGTAGTTCAATTGAAACATTATCTTCGAGAATCAATCCCAGGGAGAAAGCCTCGGTCAGGATATGATCGCTGGATTCCCGTGGCCTTGTAATGAAAGTGCCTTCTCCAGGCCGGCTTTCAACCAGTCCCATTATGTCTAAAGAGCGCAAGGCTTCTCTAATAGAAGCTCTGCTGATATTCAATTGTTTGACCAGTTCCCGCTCAGTAGGTAACCTGTCGCCAGCTTTAAGTTTTCCCTCGTAGATCATTTCCTGAATTTGCTGTACCACCAGGCGGTAGAGTTTTTTCGTTTTGACTTCTGTAAACTCCATGGCTATCTCTTTTATGTTTACTTAAAATAATAACTCTTTATTATAGTAAGAATAGCTGTGTGTGACTCTAACTTCTACATCATAGAGAAATATAGGTAAAATCGCAACAGGTACTTTTTAGGCAGGGGCACAGTTTGATTATCTGAGTTCAGAAACGGTTTGGGATATAAAAATAATAAATAAATATAAAAAATTTTCCAGGTATTGGTTATAATAGGAACTGGTATTGGACTGAATATCAAAGTGGAGACAATTAGAAATATGGATAAAAAAGTAATTTTACTTACCAATGATGATGGTATAGATTCAGAAGGACTTTATATTCTTTACAAAGTTCTGGAAGAAGATAAAAGGTTTGATATGAGGATCGTAGCACCGGATAAGGAAAGGAGTGCCGTTGGGCATGCCATTACCGTATTCCATCCAATTTCTGTAAGAAAAGAATACAGGGAAGGAAAATTCTTCGGATATGCAGTGGATGGAACTCCTGCTGATTGTGTAAAAATAGCTATCAGGTCGATTTTAGAATGTCTTCCTGATCTTCTTATATCTGGTATTAATAGGGGAGCAAATATAGGAGAAAATATTATCTATTCGGGTACAGTTTCAGCCGCAACCGAAGGGACTACTTATGGTGTGGCCTCAATAGCTGTTTCAATAGATAATCTGGTTGATCCTGATTTTGGTTACGCTGCTAGTTTTACGAAGAAAATTGCAGAGCAGATATTGGATAGCGGTGGACTTCCGGAAGGGACCTTGCTTAATATTAATATACCTGATGTTAGTGAGAAAGAAATAAAGGGCGTAAAGATAACCAAGCAAAGTGATGCCAAGTTTAATGATAACTTTATCAAGAGGGTTGATCCCAGAGGAAGGGATTATTACTGGATGGATGGAGAGTTTATAGGTGAAACGAAAGATGAGAATTTTGATTACGGTGCAGTAAAGAATAATTACATATCTGTTACTCCCATTCATTATGATATGACTGATCACAAAGTCCTGGATTATTTTAAAGAATGGAATATTAAGAAGTAGCAGTCAAGGCAATTAAGTGAATTTATTATAAATTTAAGAGTATAAAGGTAATGGAAATCGGCAAGAAACAATTCATATCAGATCTGGAAATCGGCACAAAGACAGAATCTATATTCATAGTAGCGAATAAGCAGATTAGAAAAAAGAAAAATGGTGATGATTATTGTACTGTTACTCTTCAGGATAGGGAGGGAATTATAGAGGGAGTGTTATGGACAGAGGTCTATCTTAATACGGGAGATTTTGCTGAAGGAGATTTTGTTTTGGTAGAAGGGGACGTGAAAGAATATAAAGGGGGCAAACAACTTGTTATTAGCTCTATAAAGAGGATCGAGGGTAAGGAAAATATAAATTATCCGGATTACATAAAGGCTTCCCGCAAAAATATCGATGAGATGTTTAATGATATTAAGAAATACATTGGCCGGATTAAAAATCCCCATTTGAGGAAGCTGATTGATTTATATTTCGGGGATAAGGAGTTTGTAGAGGATTTTAAAAGTGCAACTGCAGCAGTCCGGTATCATCATGCTTTTAAAGGAGGACTGCTTGAGCATACACTGGCAGTTACAGAAATCTGTGATGCTATTTACGGAGTTTATCATAATTTAAATTATGATCTGCTAATCAGCGGGGCAATTCTCCATGACATTGGTAAGATCAGGGAATATAGAACAGTGGTTACCACCGAAGTGACAGATGAAGGAAAACTCCTGGGCCACATAACCATTGGATATGGATGGGTTCTGGAAAAAATAAAACAGATAAAAGATTTCCCGGTGGAATTGAGGGACAGGCTTCTTCATATAATATTGAGCCATCACGGTCATAGGGAATTTGGTTCTCCTAAAAGACCTAAGATTCTGGAGGCTTTTATAGTTTATCATGTGGATCATATGGATGCTGATATAGGTGGGTATAATGCTGTACTTGAAGAAAATAAAAGCGGCAGTGACTGGTCAGATTATGTCAAAAATTTTGAAAGGTCTGTTTTTTTAAAGAAACTCAAACTGGCTGGTGATAAGGAAAGAGAGGATATCAAGAAGATAATAGATGATAAAACGAATAAAGATAAGATTGGAACTTTCGGGGAAGAAAAACAACAGGAAGGATTGTTTTAATTTATTTTAGTCAACTTTATAATATAGAACTTCTTAAAAATTCTGGCTTTTGGAATCGGGGTTTTACAAATAGAAAATCGGATAAGATATTCTTAAAAACTGTTATTTAGGAATAAACAGAGAGTATGGATATAACAAAGTACAGGAAAAATTCGGAATTGTTTTTATCTGAAATAGAGAAAGAATATTACCTTCATTTTTCAGGGCAAGAGGACGACTTTAATGTAAGCGATATTTATGATGAATATGATTTTCTATTTAGCAAGGAAAATATCAGTCAAGTTAAAAACATAAAAGATGAAAGTAGCGGCGAGGAGAAGAAGAAAGCAGCATATCTGTTAAAGTTCTGCACCGAGGGTTATATCGAGAGACAGACCAAAAACTTAATTGACAGGATTGCAGAAGATGAGGCACAGGCAAAGGTTGTTATAGAAGGTAAAAAGGTACCGTTTAGATATTCCGAGATTCTGCTTGTAAATGAGCCTAATAAAGTCAAGAGAGATGAAATTGAAGATAAAAGAAACAAGGTGGTAGCAGAATCTTTCAATGATACTCTTTACAAATACTGGAGTACTCTTCATAGACAAGCAGCGGATTTAGGATTTTCGAGCTATAGTGAACTTTTTTCATATTTGAAAGAAGAGGATTTTTTCAACCTGAAGGTTGAAACGGAAAAGCTCCTGGATGAAACCCAGGATTTATATGAAAAACATTTCAATAGTCTATTAAAGAGGGAACTAAATATAACACTTGACGGATCCCGAAAAAGCGATTTTGCATTTATAAAAAGGGCAAAAAAATATGACAGGTTCTTTAAAAAAGATAGCCTTATTCCAATATTTAAGGATACTTTGTCTGAAATGGGAATAGATATGCATAAATATAACAATATTCACCTGGATGTGGAGGAAAGGGAAAATAAATCACCAAGAGCATTTTGCTGTACTCCCAGGGTACCATCAGAGATATACCTGGTAGTTATGCCCAGCGGCGGTCAGGATGATTATGAAGCTGTGCTTCATGAGGGAGGGCACTCACTACATTTTGGAAATACAGGTTCAGAGCTTGACTTTGAATACAGATGCCTGGGCGATAATGCAGTAACAGAAGGGTATGCTTTTTGTGTGGAGCAGCTTATGCAAAATCGTAATTGGCTGATTGATTTTCTAAAAATGAGTAGTGACCAGGCAAGGGAATTTGTATACTTTTCAAACCTGGTGAAACTCTGGTTTTGCAGAAGATATGCCGGCAAGCTCAGGTATGAGTTAATTCTTCATGATGGTACACCGATAAATGGCAAGGATTCTATCTATAAAGAGATTTTATCTACTGTAAATTTGATGGAATACACAAGAGAGAATTATCTCAGGGATGTGGATAGTGGCTTTTATTGCACCAATTATATAAGGGCATGGATTTTTCAATCACAGCTTAAAGAGTACATGCATAGAAAGTTTAATTACGATTGGTACAAAAAGAAGAAAGCAGGTCTTTTTCTGAAAGAACTCTGGAGCTACGGGCAGAAGTATTCTGTAGCCGAAGTTTTATCACAATTGGGTTTTGATAAAATGGACATTAACTACCTGATAGGCTCGCTTATAGATGGGATTAAGAGTTTTTAAGAATATATAATTTTGTTATATGATTACATACTGTAGAATATTTTTAAAATGGGTAATAATTATAGAAAGGATGACAATTGGATCTAAAACAAAAGATAAGAAGTATTCCAGATTTTCCCAAAAAAGGGATAGTATTCATAGATATCACAACCCTCATTAGAGATGGGGAAGCGTTTAAGTATTCAGTGGACAGGATGGTTGAACACTGGCAGGGAAAAAAGATAGACGCAATATTGGGTGCCGAAGCAAGAGGCTTTATATTCGGAGCTGTGGTTGCCTATAAGTTAGGTGTCGGTTTTATTCCGGTTAGAAAACCGGGAAAACTTCCCTATAAGACATGTGAGGTTTCATATGAACTTGAGTACGGAAAGAATATTCTACAGATACATATAGATGCCATAAAAAAGGGTGATAAAATTCTGATTGTGGATGATCTGGTGGCGACTGGCGGTACTGCAAAGGCTAAAGCTGAACTTGTTGAAAAAATGGGAGGAGAAGTTGTTGGATTTTGCTTTTTGGTGGAACTGGAGTTTTTAAATCCAAGAGAGGTTTTAAAAGATTACGATGTATTTTCACTGATTAAGTATAAATCAGAATAAAAAAATTGAAGCGAAGGAAGGTAATTATATATGGCCAAAGAAGAGAAGAAGAAAAAGAAGAAAGTTAGCAAGGGAGATGGAGAAGATAAAGAATTAAAAGATAAGTTTGTGAAAGAAAGCCTGGGCGGAAAGAAAGAGGAGACCAAAGAGAGCGAAGAAGAAATGATAAAAAAGCTCCAGGAGGAAATTGATAAATTAACCACCAAAGATATCATAACCCAGATGATGATGTCCCTGTCAAGTCTTGCCTATAAAAAGATGGGACTCCCTATTTGGGTAAATGATAAGTATAAGGATAAACAGCAGGCAAAGCTTGCAATAGATGGTTTTGATGCATTGCTTAAGGTTTTAATGGATGAAGTAAGCGCAGAGGAGAGAGAAAGTTTAAAATCTTCTCTTTCCAATCTGCAGATAAATTTTGTTAAAGCATTTTCTTGATCTTAATAGTCAAATCCGGGTGGGTATCATTGTAAATAATTAATTGGTAATTAACCCATCCGGTTTTTCCTGATATAGTCCTTTGCCTCTTTTATGGCTGTTTTAACAGCTTCCTTTGCAGTTTTTGCAATTATTATAAACGGCATGTCTTCACTGTAATATGGCCTGACTTTCCAGGTTTTTAAACCAATAACAGGCTTGTGGTATGTCAATGCATAACCAATTTCAGAAAGGGTACCACAACTCCCATCGATGGCGATCACAGCATGGGCTGAAAGTATAATTGGTACATTTCTGGCATAACCCATTCCGGTAGGGATTTTTATGTCAACATATTCATTTGCATCATTTTCGTTTGGAGTGGGAAGTATGCCAACAGTAAGTCCACCTTCTTCTCTGGCTCCTTTGCAGGAAGCTTCCATTATTCCGGTTAAACCTCCACAAACAAGCACCGCACCATTTCTGGCTATTTCTTTTCCCACTTCATAGGCAAGATTATACATTTCGTTGTCTACTTTGCTGCCTCCAATTACCGAGATTTTTATGATGTCTTCTTTTTTCTTTATCTTTTCCATTTCTATTCTATGATAATATGTTTTTATTTAATTGTTATTACCTTTACATTAATGAACCTTATATCAGATATCAATAACTACATCTGCAGGCATACCGGGTTTTAGTTGAAGTTCAGGATTTTCAATACTTATGGTGATTTTATAAACTGTTGTGACTCTTTCTTCTTTAGTCTGGATATTCTTTGGGGTAAATTCTGCTTCATTGGAAATTTTGCTCACAAATCCTGTAAATTCTGTGTCAGGGTAGGAGTCTACAATTAATGTTACTTTCTGGTTCAAAAATATTTTTCCGTATTTATCTTCAGGGACATAGATGTTGCAGGTCACATTGTATAAATTGCCAATTTCATAGACTGGTGTACCTGGAAGAAGGTACTCTCCTTCCTCTGCAAGTTTATTTAAGATAATACCTTCAATTGGCGTAATAATATCGAGTTCCTGTAGTTGCTCCCTGTAAAGCTCCAGTTGCGCTCTGGCAATGTTTAGATTGTCTTCGGCAATTTTTATTGAAATATCATTTTCTTTTGCCTGCTCTAATCTTAGTAAAGCCATATTATATTGATTTATTGCTTCCTGTAGTTGCTCTCTTACAGATTGCTTTTGCGTGGGGCCGGCATAGCTAGTTGAATTGGATGTCGAAGACCCTTTCGATTCAGTTTCTGTTTCTCCCTGTAAATCTGATTCGGTTGTGGATTTTGAATAGTTTTCGGATTCTGTTTTACTGATAGTTAAAGGTTGATCATAATAAATATAATGATTGTAGGTCATCATATATTCTTTAATGCTTTCTGATTGCTCCACAGATTCTTCGGCAATTTCTATACTTTGATTATACTGGAGTTCTGCTGCTTCAATCTGGGTCATTGCTGCTTCTATGTTAGCGTTAGTTATTTCTATCTGTTTTTTAATCAGAGCGTCATCCATTCTAGCAGCAACTTCACCTGCATCAATACTATCACCTTCACTATATCCGGCTTCTATCAATTTCGCACTGGCAGGGGCACTTAAAGTAATAGTCTCAACCTCGATTGTTCCTGAAGCCTCTATTACATTAGTATCTTTTCCTAATTTATCTGTTATATAGTCATAGGTAAAGTAAGATATTAGTGCCAGGGCTACTATAATAAGTATTAGCGGTAAAATTTTTTTCTTCATACTCTGACATCCTTTTAAATAATTTAGAAAATATTATATATAATCTTATATCAAAATAATAATGGTAATACTATTTTTTTTAAAATACTATTCAAGTCTCTTTCTGAATCTGAATATTGATATTGCAAGTATGACAACACCAATGATTCCCAGTGCCAGCATCTGAGGCCACAGAATATCCAGCCCGTTCCCTTTTAAAAAAATACCGGTGATAATTATCAAGAAGTATCTAAGTGGATTTAAATAAGTTATGTATTGAATAATTCCGGGCATGTTTTCGATGGGAAACATAAAACCTGACAGGAGTATCGACGGCATCAGGAAAAGGAAAGAGGTCATCATTGCCTGCTGCTGTGTTTTTGAAATTGTTGATATAAAAAGCCCCACACCAAGAGTTGTGAGTAAATAAAGTATCGTACCGAAAAATAATATGAGCAAGTTTCCCTCAAGGGGAATCTTAAACCAGCTATACGACACGGCAATAACCAGGAGGACATCTATAAAACCGATTATGGCGAAGGGCAGAGTTTTCCCTATCACCAGCTCGATTGGTTTGATAGGGGTAACCACCAACTGCTCTATAGTTCCTGCTTCTTTTTCTTTAACTATCGACATTGAAGTGAGCATGACAGTGGTCGTCATAAGAATAAAAGCTATTACTGCGGGAACGTTTGATACTCTGCTTTTCAGTGCGGGGTTATACCAGATCCTTGTTTCATTTGAAAAGAAGTCAATAGGAATCGAAAATATTTCAAGGATTCTGAGAGG
>CAYPYW010000051.1:0-9171 GCA_964415365.1 uncultured Actinomycetota bacterium
CCTTTAATGCGTAAATATATCATAGTAAGTATATCGTATCCGAAATATTTGTCAATATTTTCTTTTAAAACTTCTTTTTTTAAATTATTTCACTTATAAACCTAATTTTTTAAATTAGTTTCCCATGGCAGGTTACAATTGGTAACAACAGGTTTTACCGATCGCTTTATTTATTAATAAAATTTCTTATCATATTTTGCTCTATATTGATGAGCCAACTCGGAAATTTTATTTGCCTCTTCTTTATCTTTAACATCCATAACCCAATACAGTATATTTCCTGGCAAGCTCTTTGCATCAATCATCTCAATTAACTCATCTTTTTTTATATTTATCATTAAGGGGATATCTTTTGTTATTTCCTTTATGCGGTCAATATTTTCTATAGCTCTGGGAGGTGATATCCAATCCTCAAGTCCTATTGCAATTAAATTATTTAAAGTAACATAATTTGGAAGAAGCCTCATAGCATCTGAATGAACATGCAGCCAACCAGATTTGAATTCATCTATGATATCCTGTACATACTGCCTTCCGAACTTCTCAAATATCTCCTGGTGACATTGTCCATATGCATCGACACCAGCAAAAAAAGTCTCTCCAGGTGTCCAAATCTGATAAAAGTTAAATCTTCCACCCTTATACTTTGACATAAGGTTTCTTTGTTTTTTAACCAGTTTAATACCTAGCTGTAGACCAAATTTCATAATATCTTTTATCTCTTCAGGGTAATCAAAAACATCCGTATAAGCGTCTCCACCCCTTAGGCAATCTAAGAGATTCAACCCTATCAATGTCGATAATTCAGTAAAGCCAAATCTTCCTTTTGATTTCTCCTCTAAAAATCTAATATAATCCAATTGCATCTTGAAATATCTATTATCTCCATCAAATTTTAAAAACTCTTTATAGTTTTTCATATCCTTAATTAGCGGTTTTGAATAAGCTCCACCATTGGACCATACTACTTCGGCTCCCAAAAATCCTCCAAAGATATATGAACCCAGTTCACCGTATATGACAGGCAAATTATCATCTTTTATTTCCTTATTTACCTCAAATCCCTTTTCCCACTCTTCTAGCATAGACTCGTAATCTGGAGCTTTATCCATGGCATTAAGTACAGTAAAATTAGGTTCAAGGATATCTATCTTAACCAGAATTCTATCTAAAAATTCTCTATTCCATAACGCCCTGTATCTTTCAACAACCTCATCAATATCAGGCTTGTAATACATATCTATTACCTTTCTTAAGAAATTATTTTTAAATAATCTTTAATTCTTATTAATTACTCCATTTATTCTAATTTATGATAATCAGCCATTTGAGCCCTCAACAATTCAATAAAAAATATATAATTTTCAAAAGGTACATCTGGTGGCACTGCATGATCAACAGCAGGAATATATCCTCCACTCTTTAGAAGTATGGGTACTTTTTTATAGATTTCCCTCTCAATATCTCTCTTATTCATACTAAGAACTCTTTTATCCAGGCCTCCCCATAGCCATAATTTATTGCCGTATATCTGTCTTAATCGGACTGGATCCATTCCAGCCGCAACTTCAATTGGCTCGAAACCATTGACCCCTGCTTTAATAATAAGGTCCATCAATGAATAATTATTCCCATCTGAATCAACTAAAATATTAATGCAGCCCTGGCTCTTTATAGCATCTATCAAGTTTTTGTAATGGTTAAAAATAAATTTTTTAAACATGGAGGGAGATATTAGAGGACCATTTTTAAATGCCATATCTTCCCAGATTAGTACGTAATCAATTTCTATATTGGCAAGCACATTATTACAAATTTTATTCTCAAAATAATGCCAGAACTCTGTTATTTCTTCTATAAAATCAGGGTTATCATAATATTCATAGGATAATTTTTCCATACCCATAAGTTCCCTGTGAAAGGCATAGGCACCAGAAATTGTTAATCCCAGAGGATAATCTCTGTTTCTGTATATTTTCCTGACTTCATTCCAATCCGGATATCTTTCTTTTGAATCAGGGTTCAGCCTGGATTTTAAATTTTCAAAATCCTCCCTCTTTTTTACGGGGAATTCCAACCATTGGGGCATAGATTTCTCAGGAGAATTTTTAAATTCTTTTAGGATAGCTCCATTTTCATTTAGATATGTCACTGTTTCAGCACTTTCATCTATGACTTTTTTTTCAAATAATGGAAACAAGGGTAGACGATAGTGGTTAACAACAGGTACATATTCTCTTTTTGTCATATTAAAATACTCATAAGGAGTTTTATCCCGGGGTAGCCCTTCCTTATGCCATCGATCAATAGTTTCGTCCCAAAAACCCATTGTTTCCCAATACGGAGGTTCAACTCCTTTTTCATGCTTACAAATACCCAGAAATCTTTCTCTCGTATTCATCTATTTGGGATTTCCTTTCTTTGTTACTCTATTTTATAAAGCTGCTTATTCTATTCATACCTCTGGGTTCAAACATTTTCACGGTCTTTATTTCATGCATACAGTAAATTCACTTTATTTGTCTAACGGAAATTACCGTCCACGGCTTTATTTCACGCTGCAGGTTCAGATTTCCACCTGTGTCGGCACATATGATTTCCTTTTTAGTTTCCATTGCAACTCTTTTAAGAAGTTCCGTCTGTTCACGGCTGGGAGTTTCCGGGCATCTCATATCTTCCCAGTAATGTATCGCAGAACCATGGCTTTCGTCCAGGGTTTCCACGATGAAGCGAGTATCACCCTTAAGGTCTGACAACTCAATACTTATAAGAAATGTTTCCCCCTTTTTCTGGATATCCTCTATGATGCTTCTGTCAGGATAGACTGACATTGGTACTGCGCTCGGAACCTGATCAACCGGATAATTATATGCAAGAATGCTTATGGTTTCGTCTGAAGATCTTCTGGTTATAATGCACCCGTCTTTCCGCAGTATTTCTTCATCACCCAGGGAATTGAGGAAACGGTACGCATGAAATGAAGGTTTGACAATCCCCTGCAGGTTTATTAATCCAAATCCCCCGTGAAACATGCTTTGTCCCGGGCCTATTTCCTCAAAAATATCGGTGAATGTCCAGTAGCAAAGCGTATCCACCAGATGGCTTGACTCGATATTGGTTTTTACAATAAATACAGCTTCTGGTACATAGTCACGGCTGCAATCCTTGTCAGATGCAGAAGAATTCCACTCTGTAATATGGATCTCTGCTTCAGGAAAAGGACTTTTGTCAATCAGTTTCCTTAAATATTCCAGGTCAGCTCTGGTGGAATCAACACTTCTTGATTGTCCCTTGAAATTTCCGTTCGGATCAAATGCAAAATCCGTTGGATATGTATGTGTCGAGATAAAATCTACAGGCAATCGCTCCCCCTGGCAGTAATCCAGAAACTCTTTCACCCAGACCGGTCTCCAAAAAGCCGAATTGATATCGTTACTTCGAAATGTCATTTGTTTCTGTAAATCTTCGACCTCACCCTCAAAACGGTTATCCGGCACAAAATTGCTGGAGGCAGGGCCTCCTACCATCAATAAAGGATCAATCCTTTTTATAGCATTTACTGTCACTCTATACAATTCGAAATACTTTGTTCTTGTACCATCCCAGAATACGGATAAATTCGGTTCATTCCAGACTTCAAAATACCATTTACGCACCTCTCCTATTCCATACCTGCCAACCCAATGTGTGACTGCCACCGTAATAAGCTTCTCCCATTTATCATACTTTTTTGGAGGGGTCACATTGCCTTTCCACCAGCAGACTTTTTTCGAGTGTTCAACCATATCAGACGGGAAAAAAGAAAGCTCGACAAACGGACGGACCCCTATGTCCAAAAGCCGGTCAAATAGATCATCTACATATTGCCAGTTAAATACGTCCATCCCGTCGATATTGCGATAGACAAACATATCATCATGAAACAACCCGTGGAATCTGATATATTTAAATCCGCATTCCCTTACCGCCATCTTCAGATGCTCCATCCAGGAAGTACGGAGCCCTTCATTTGCTCTTCCAGAGCCTATGCAATTGCTCCAGAAGTGTTTTAATGGTTTACCAGGAACCTTTATACTTGCCTTAAGCTTAATATTCATAATCAACAAACTCCTTTAAAGATATTATGCATTAAATACCATATTAGTGGTTAGTACCCCTATAAACTCACCTTAATAACAGAAAAAGATACAAATATAATAGTTTGCATCAAATCATTATTTTTTAAGCCAGCTCATCATTCTTCTGAGTTCACCCCCTACTTTTTCAAGCTGATGCTCGGATTCATCTCTTCTCATAGCAAGAAACCCTGCTTTTCCTCCTGCTTTATTCTCTGTAATCCATTTAGAAGCAAACGTTCCGTTCCGGACTTCATTAAGAATTTTTACCATTTCTTTTCTTGTCTCGTCTGTAATGATCCTTTTGCCAGTAACATAATCTCCATACTCAGCAGTATCACTTATCGAATATCTCATAAAAGCAAAGCCACCCTGATTAATAAGATCAATGATGAGCTTCATCTCATGGATACATTCAAAATATGCTATTTCAGGTTGGTATCCAGCATTCACAAGTGTTTCGAAACCGGCCTTCATCAATTCGGTAACCCCACCACAGAGTACAGCCTGCTCCCCGAAAAGGTCTGTTTCAGTTTCTTCTTTGAATGTTGTTTCTATTATGCCAGCCTTACCTGCCCCTATACCTGAAGCATAGGCAAGTGCATAGTCTTTTGCCCTGCCCGAAGCATTCTGGTGAATGGCTATTGCTGCAGGAACTCCTTTGCCGTTTTTATATTGCTCTCTTACCGTATGACCGGGACCCTTTGGGGCTACCATAACAACATCTACAAACTCCGGTGGTTTGATCTGGTTAAAAGTTATGTTAAAACCATGCGCAAACATAAGTATATTACCTGACTTAAGCCCCTGGGAAATATACTCTTCGAATACCTCCGGCTGTGTCTGGTCGGGAGTTAGAATCATTATAATATCACCCAATTTTACAGCTTCAGCAGTATCGTAAACTTCCAATCCATCTTTTCTTACCTGTTTCCTGCTTTCTGAAGTTGGGGTCAAACCCACAATAACTTTTAAGCCGCTGTCATTTAAATTTTGAGCATGAGCATGTCCCTGGCTACCATATCCTATGATAGCTATTGTCTTTTCTTTTAATAACCCAGAGTCACAATCATTGTCATAATATATTTTTGCCATTGCTTAGTACTCCTTACTCCTCTATATACTTTTAATATTTTTTACTGATAAATCGGTTCTTATAACTTAAAATATTTACATGTTGCCAAGATTTTTTACACTTAAAACCTTTTATACGTTTAAAAAGTTATTTTTAATAATCATATCTAAACTATGATTATTTTAATCTGTTAGTTTATATTACGAATTTTCCTTCTGGTAAAGTTCATTTAACATTTCCACAGTTTTACTTGAGATCTTATCCAGTGAATCTGGCGCCAGTTTGGACCAATATGTGTAGCTCGGACTTGCCTCATGGCCTCCCCTGCTGCAACCGTCAAAAGTAGGGATATATCCGGCATAATGGGAAGAGCAATGTGCCATAAATGTAAAACCAGCCGGTGAATTTACCTTTATCTCCAACTGGCCTTCCACAAAAGGCTCACCAGGCAGTCCGACAATAGCTGTACTGCCGATACGAAAAACTTTTATTTCATACATAAATTCCGGCATCCGTTTCCTGCAGTATTCTATACTTTTAGTGGAAGCGGCCAGAAACCAATCCTCGTTTGATGCCATATTATTTTCATCTTTAAAGAATGGAAGTGGGTGTTCGGTAAGTATCTTGTCTACTACCTCCATCCTTTCTTTTGGAATATCCCTATAGTTTAAAGGGACTTTTTGAGTCTTCATATCAAGGGATTCAACATCTCCAAATCTCATCATTTTAATAATCTTCTCAGTTATACTATAAAGAGACTTACCCATTCTTTTATGATCAGGGACAAAGTTGGGTTCAAATGGGTCCCAGGGGTTAATATTGCCACAGCAACCATTAAGGATTATCGGTATGCAACTCACACCAAAATTCTTTTGAACTTCCCTCGTCCAGATCCCGGGCCAATCAGAAGATACCACATGCCAACTTTTACTATTGAACAGATTAACAGGATGACAGGTAAAGTGAAGAAGCATGGCTACCATTTGCATATTTTCATCTCTCAGGCATAGAACTCCCACCTCAGGATCGGTAGGACCTTCATAATACAATAGGTTCGTTGGACCAACTGGATTATTTACCGCATTCCACATTTCAGTCCAAATTTCCGGATCCGGGCCCGGCATTGCTATTTCACCTTTCCTTGTGATGAGCCGACGATTGAAAGCAAGTTTGTCCGCAATCCCTCTTCCTGCACTAGCCTGTACCGGACGCATATCTTTAACTGCCTCTTCCACGGCTTTGATGGCCATATCAGAAGCAAATTCGGAATATTCGGTATCAGTTGCATTTAAAAATTCTGTTTCTTTTGTAAATGTAACAGGTAAATCGGGATCAAACATGAAACCGCCCACTCCGGGTGCTGAATGGGTCTGTGTAGCAAAAACCAGAATAGCATCATAGTCTATACCGTATAGCTCTGATACTGCCTTGCGTATCTTATCACAATATTTTTCTGTAATAATCGTAACATCCAAGCTCACCAAGCAAATTTTCTTTCTATCTGATTCAATAACCAAAGCCTTGGCATAAAGCTGATCCAGAATAATCTCAGCGGATCTATATTCCCCAAAATCCGTCCCGCCAAGTTGTGTTCCTGCTTTCGGTGAGATATCTATCATTGAAGCCCCTGCTTTTAGCATCTTTATCCTTTCCTTTAAATCATCGTCTTTTTACGGCAGTAATCTGTAATCTGCGACATATCCAAATATTTTATGACCTATAAATCCTTCGGCATATCTACATCCTGCCTGCATACCCCTGAATCTTGCAAGAGTCCTGCAATATTCAATAAAATCGCTTTCTGAGAATACATTCATCCAGTCATATTGACTTTTGTGTTGTGAGAGGGCTTCAAGTTTTATGTCAATAAATTCAGAAATATCGACATATATCTCAGGAAAGAAACCTATACCAGCCGGGATATCCCAGAAAAATAAAGAGGGTGATTTTTTAATCGGTTCAATATCGGCAGGGATAAGCTTACCGGGAAGTGAGAGAATAACTTCTGTGGCAATTTTTCCGGTCATTCCATGATCGGTACTGGGATCCCACGGCGGATTTGTTAATATTATATCAGGGTCTGCCCATCTCATGGCATTTATTACAGCCCTTCTTGTTTCTGGAGTATCCTGTAAGCCTTCATCATCAAACCTTAAAAATCTGACTTCCGCATCGAAAAATTTTGCTGCGTTTAGCTGCTCCTTTTCACGGATTTCTGCGATTTCCTCTCTGCTTTCATATTCATTAGACCCTATATTGCCACTGGTAGTAAGGGCTATATATATTTTATGCCCGAGCTTTTTGTATTTCAGAAGAGTCCCGCCACATAATATTTCCACATCATCCGGATGTGCACCCAATGCAAGTACGTTCATAATCAAATCTCCTTCCATTAAGTAAAATTTTTAACGAACTTAGATTTCCAATTGTTTAAAAAACATGTCCCTGAGGATATGGATAGTCATAGTAAGGGGGATACATGGGAACAAGTCTACCATTATTTACAACCACTCGTCCAAATATAACCACATGCTTGACTTTGGAAATATCGTTTTTATCAATAATACATATATCCCCGATATATCCTTCCTTTATTATCCCTCGATTCCGCGCTAATTTGGGTATGGCTTTAGCGGCATTTCCAGTTGCCATGGCAATCGCTTCCGGTAAAGTAGTATAACCTTTTTCGACAGCTTTCTGCATTACCAGAAGAATTGGATCATGATAACCACCTGAATAATCTGTGGATATTAGATCTATCAAACCTTCCTTTAATAATGCCAGGGAAGCAGCCGGGGTCGGGTCGATCTGTTTTGCATGATATGAATCAGATGTGATTATTTCTGCAAACGCACCATAACTTTTTAACTCCTTTACATAAGCGACAGCGTCTTCCGGTTTAAAACTATGATTTACATGAACGGCGATGCATAACGAACCGATCTCTCTGGCAAGATTGATTATTGTATCTTTCATTCCCGGCTCTGAATGGGCAAGGACTGGGAGATTATATTTTTTTGCATGTACGGCACTTTCAGTTATCGCTTCACAACAAGCCTTAATAGGATTAATACTGGTCACTTCAGCCAACTTAATTCCTTCTTCTATTGAAACATCCTGTAAACTTGCTTCATCCAATACCTGACGGATTTCATTTCGATCACCTCTTAGGACTGCATGGTCAAGGGCACGGGCCTGATTAGCGGAGATCACTTTCTTTAATCTGGTGCATTTTTCGAATGTGCCCGCAGTCGTACCAGGTGAACCGACTTCTGCTATGGCTACAGCGCCCTGGGCAACTGCTTCATCTATTGTAAAATTTCTATGTAAGTCGTCCATGCTCTCACCGGCACAATCTATAATATCGACGGTAGCTAAGTTCTTTGGTGTATGAAAAGTCCCGATTCTTAAATTGATAGGATGACATTTATTTGCCGCTTGAACTTCCTCCGGTAGAGTAATGCCGTCAGCATCAAGAATAGTAGTCACACCTTCTAGAAGGAATGTATTCAGATTAAAAATAAACCTTTCATAAGGGATCCGTTTCCAGACATAGGGCATAAATGGTCCGAATGATGTTCCATGTGTATGTATATTAATCAAACCCGGTATAACATAGTCACCTTTAGCATCAATGAATCCATCTGCATAGGTGTTGTACGGAATATAATTTACTTTTGGTAAGTCTGTTATAAAACCGTCCTCAATGACGACCGACCTGTTTTCCAGCATTTCGTTTCCATCACCTGTTATCACATTTCCATTTAAAATATCCAGCCTCATTTTTTTACCTCCCTCATTCATTATTAATTACATTTACAAACAAAGATTTCAACCTAAAAGATTGGATTTCTCATCATACTTCTTGTACATGTGAAGAAAGAAAGAAATATATGTTTCCCCTGCATACTTATGACATTTACCTGTATATATTAACTACTCTCTCTTTGCATGGCAGCTACAATCCGGTCTTTGACATTC
>CAYPYW010000052.1:0-8752 GCA_964415365.1 uncultured Actinomycetota bacterium
ATTATACTATCTGTTTCTCGAAAATAGAAAGGAATGTGCAATGTGAAAATGTCGGCAATTTAAATGGAATCTAATTAATAAAAAATAAGTTCTGGTCGTTTCAGGTGCTATGGTGCCAAAGGTTGGGTCCCCCAAAGCCTGAAAAAAGTGCCAGCGTCGATGCTAAACTGGAAACAACTATGATAATAGTATATGACCACATATTTTTATTTAATCAAAAAAGAATCAAAATATAAATTTAGAATATTTTAAAAAATACTAATCGACAATTTGAATGAAATTATCCAAATACTGAATTTGATATACCAAAAACATATTTCAAACTATACGACATCTCACTATTTATTTAATCTGATATAATATTACTAAAACAGTAGTAATGATAATATATTAAGGAGATGATTGATATGATGATGTGGCCAAATATGATGGGAGGCTTCTTTGGTGGATGGGGAATTGCCTGGATGGTATTTATTTTTGTTTTTGTAGCAGTCATTATCACCGGAATAATACTACTAATTATTTGGTTAGTAAAAAGAGCAAGCTACTCTGGCTATTCCCAGGAAACTCAAGGAAAAGCCCTGGATATACTAAAAGAAAGATATGCCAAGGGAGAGATAACCAAAAAAGAATATGAGAACATGAAAAAGGATATCGGTTAAATGAAAAGTTTAAGAAAAATTTTAATATCTTCACTCATATTGATAATAATTGGTGCTGTAGGCCTTTTTATTACTATATTTATGGGAAATATAAGGACAGGGATATCGAACTTCGGTGCCAGAAGAGGATATAGCTTCCGCCAGGAAGATATGAGTAATATGTCCAGAGGTTTTTCTCAGGGTACGGATTCCATTGATCTCACCTTTGAGGAGATTGAAGAGCTGACATATGAATATCTTGAAATAAATAATCTCTCTGGACTTGAGATAGCCGAGATCATGGAGTTTTCAAGGAACTTCTACATTGAGGTACATGAGGCTGACACGGGAATAGGTGCAATGGAGCTTCTGGTAGATAAAAGCAGTGGGGCTATATTTCCTGAATATGGGGCCAATATGATGTGGAATCTGAAATACGGCATGCACTCACAAATACCGCTTTCCCAAAATGATATAAATATGGATATCAGTGAAGATGAAGCCATAAGGCTCGCAGAAAGATACCTTGCCAAAACTAATACGGGTGAGGTTGCAGGTGATGAGGCAGAGAAGTTCTATGGATACTATACTATTCATACTCTAACTGAAGATGGGGATATTGCCGGAATGTTAAGTGTAAATGGATTCAGTGGTGATGTATGGTATCATAACTGGCATGGTTTATTTATTGATATGACTGAAGAACATTAATATTACGATTATGGAAGAGCATCACAGGCATAACACCCAGCATAATCATCACCAGCATATGGTAGCTGATTTCAGGAAGCGTTTTATAGTATCTATTATAATAACCATACCAGTGCTTCTTCTATCACCATTGATACAGAGCTTTCTAAATATAGAAGAAATTTTCAAATTCCCCGGTGATTTATATGTCCTCTTCGGCCTGTCAACTATAATATTTTTTTATGGCGGATGGCCATTTCTAAAGGGTCTGTATAATGAACTAAGATCAAAACAGCCAGGCATGATGACATTGATAGGTCTTGCTATAACTATTGCCTATGTCTATAGCAGTGCAGTCGTGTTTGGTCTTGAAGGTAAGGTCTTCTTCTGGGAGCTTGCGACACTAATTGTAGTAATGCTACTGGGCCACTGGATTGAGATGAGATCTATAATGGGAGCATCCAGCGCATTGACTGAGCTTGCAAGACTAATGCCCAAAGATGCACATAAAATAACTTCTGATAATAAAACTACTGATGTTCCACTTGAAGAGCTTGCACCTGAAGATAAGGTCCTGGTAAAGCCCGGTGAGAAATTCCCGGCAGACGGAGTCATTTTAACTGGAGATACCTCAGTAAATGAATCAATGCTCACCGGAGAATCAAAAGCTGTGACCAAAAAGAAAGGCATGCAGGTTATAGGAGGCTCGGTAAATGGGGAGGGTTCGGTAACCGTAGAAGTTAAAAAAACCGGAAAGGACTCATTTCTTTCAGGAGTAATAAAACTAGTACAAGAGGCCCAGGAAAGTAAGTCGAGGACCCAGGACCTTGCCAATAGGGCAGCCTTCTGGCTGGTTATTATTGGTATATCTGCAAGTGCAATAACATTGATAGTATGGCTGGTTCTAATAGGCAAAGATTTTGTGTTCTCACTTGAAAGGGCAGTTACTGTAATGGTAATTACCTGCCCTCATGCCCTGGGACTTGCTATTCCTTTGGTTGTAGCTGTATCCACAGCTCTGTCAGCAAGAAAAGGTCTTCTCATAAGAGACAGGGCTGCATTTGAGAGGGCTAGAAATATTGATGCTATTGTATTCGATAAAACAGGAACACTAACCAAAGGAGAATTTGGTGTAACAGATACTATCTCTTTAACAGCTGACATCAGTAAAGAAGAGCTCCTAAAATACTCCGCCTCTCTTGAGGCTCAATCTGCACATCCTATAGCTAAAGCAATCGCTAAAGTTAGTGATACAAGATATGAAGTTACAGAATTCAAATCCATTACCGGAAAAGGTGCTGGAGGTATTATAAATGGAAAACGATTTAAAATAGTCAGCCCTGGTTATTTAAAAGAGAAGAATATAAAACCAAGAAAAAATGAAGAAATAGATAGGTTATATTCCCAGGGAAAAACTATAGTATATATTTTAATGGACAGTAACCCTATCGGAGCTATAGCACTTGCAGATATAATCAGAGAAGAATCGAAAGAAGCAATTAAGAAATTAAAAGATATGAATATAAAGCCCATGATGCTAACTGGTGACAACAAGCAGGTAGCCAAATGGGTAGCAGAAGAAGTAGGTATTGAAGAATATTTTGCAGAAGTACTCCCTCAGGATAAATCTGATAAGATAAAAGAGATTCAATCAAGAGAACTCGTTGTGGCAATGACAGGAGATGGAGTAAATGATGCCCCTGCACTTGCCCAGGCTGATATTGGTATTGCTATTGGTGCAGGTACTGATGTAGCCGTAGAGACTGCTGATATTATTCTTGTGAGAAGTAATCCTTTAGATGCTGTCTCGATTTTAAACCTCTCGAAAGTAACATACCGGAAAATGCTTCAAAACCTTGGCTGGGCTACAGGGTATAATGTATTTGCTGTTCCACTGGCTGCAGGAGTACTCTTCCCAATTGGTATTGTTCTAAGTCCGGCAGTAGGCGCAGCCTTAATGTCATTAAGTACTATTATTGTAGCAATAAATGCAAGATTTATAAGAGTTCATTAAAGAACTATCTAAAACCAATTACTTGCTGAAGACACAAGGTTCGAACCATAAATAAATTCATTTTCAATCCCTAAGTTTATTCCAATATTAGAGGAATAACCCAAAGATCATATAAATGACCCCAAGTTACAAAATTTCGAACCGGATATTAAAAGATTTAAAGAACATAAGAGTTTTAATTGGTAAGTAAAAGTATAAAAAGTGTTTCTGTCAAAAAAATCCTTTATTTATATTTGCCCTACAAAATGGTAAAATAACATAAATTGTAGGGCAATTTTATAATTTATTCTTTGCCCTACAATTACTAAAATGTTAAAATATGTAGGGCAAAATGTAATTTAATTTAGAGGGATTAAAGAAGTATGCCAGTTTTAAAGGAAATGCTTATAGAAGAAAGAAAACGATTATTGAAAATGAGGAAATTCTATAAGGATAAAATTTTAGCATCACCGAAGGGGAGTATTTTATATAAGCAAAGAGGTGCGAGAAAGTATCCCTATCTGGTTTATAGAGATGGGGAAAAAGTAAAAACAGCATATTTAAAGCTAGATAGTAACAGTTTGGAAAAGCTGAAGTTGAATTTAAAAAAAAGAAAAAAATATTTAAAATTGTTGAAAGAAATAGAGAAAGATCTCAAGATTTTTGGAAATATTCGGAATGAATGATATTAAGAAAATATTCTGGGAAACAATTGAAACACTTGATAAAAATAAGGTTCTTGAACATGTTATTTTAATAGGTAGTTGGGCAGAATATATTTATGAAATTTCAAGTTATCTAAAAGATTTTGAAGCAAATTTAAAAACAAAGGACATAGATTTTCTAATAAAGAATATTAACAAACCGAGTAAAAGGATTAATATTGTAGAAATTCTGGAAAAAGAAGGGTATGAAACTTCAATTGATTATATAAGTGGAATTTATAAATTTTTTAAAGGTAAAGATTTAGAAATCGAGTTTTTAGTAAGAGAAATTGGCAAAGGGCAGTTAGAACCATACAAAGTCCCATCTTTAGGAATTAGAGCAGAAGGACTGAGACATACTGATTTATTAGTTAGGAATGCTATAACTATCGATATTAGAAGTATGAAAATTAATGTCCCAACTCCACAGGCATATCTCTTGCAAAAAATTATAATAAATAAGCAGAGAAGAAATAAAGCACAGAAAGATTACTTAGGTATAGAAAATTTATTAGAAAATATAAGGACATCAGTTTTGGAATCACAAAGGTTAAAAGATCTGTATATTACCTTAACAAAAAAGCAGAAAAATATTATTGATGGATTTTTAAAAGATAATCTTCTTGAATTATAATAAAAAGCATGAATAAAGTATTAAGGCCTGGTAGCCCTAATAAAAGATAGCTGGAACTCTTTATTAAAGGAAATTTTATTAATAGGTAAACTACAATTTGCCTCAAAATAGCTCTTTTTACGGTTTTAAATAGGGAATTTTATATAGAAATACCTAATTAGATTTTTAAATTGTTAAATTTTTGCTTAATGTGCTTAATATATATTCATATACAATCCCTTAGTTTATTCCAATTATAATATAGTATAGAAATAGTAAGGGATAAAAAACTAGTAACTTTAGTTATTGAGGTTCACTCCACCTTATACATTACGGGAAGGAAAAAGATGTTAGGAGAATTTGCTTAGATAGTTCTTGTGGTATCCATAACTAATGAATTTTTGAACCGTTTGTGTAGACATGTAGAAATAAATGTAGATAGAAAATAGCTAGGGAAATAATCTCTGGCTATTTAAATGAGCTTTAGACCTGTCTTCAATTACTTCTTCTTGTTCTTCTTACCATTATTGCTTTTTTCTTTGTCTTTTTCCTTTCCTTTGCTGTTGTCTTTACCATTATCATTGTCTTGTGTGCTATCATCTCCCTGGATAGTGTCATCTTGCTGTTCAGTTGTTTCTTCAGTGGTAGTCTCGGGACTATAATCTTTGTCTTTCTTAAAGTGTGCATGTATAGTCAGGTTTTTCTTATCAAAACTGAATTCAAATAGACTTTCCAAATCACTTACCTGAACCTTGACATTGCCTACTCTCAACCAGGTGAGCTCGAAGCCTTCTTCAGCATTAAAAGTGTATGGTACTATATCTCCGTCTTGACTAGAATAATTACCTTCCATGTTAAATGAACCACCGTTGTTGCTGTTTGTTATAACATGGAAAAACACATTTCCACCATTACCTGACTCATTCTGTTCAAGTTCTGCAATAGCTTTATCTAATTCTTCTTGTAATTCAACAATTTCCTCTTCGCTGGCCCCTGCTGCTATTGCTGCATCCAATGCTGCCTGGGCTTGCTCTGCAGCCAGCTGCAGCTCTATTAGTTCCTCTTCATCTATAACTTTAAAACCAGAATAAGCAGCATTGGCTTCTTCAGCTACCAACATTGCTGTTTCTAGCGCAGCTTGTGCATCTATTACTGCCTGTTCTGCTTCTGTTAGAGCTGCTTCAATATCTGCGGCAATTGCCTGCACCGCTGCCAGAGCTGTCTGAGCTTCTTCAAGTGCCAGTTTAGCTGCTTCTATTGCTGCATTGGCTTCCTCAGCTGCTACCCTTGAAGAATCTATTAGTGATACGTCGGTAGTTCCTCCAGTTTCATTTACAACTCCGATTACGTCTATTTGGAAGCCAAAAGCAAAGAATAGACAGATACAAAGCGCTGAGACTACCAAAATTTCTAACTTCTTTTTTACTGCCATCTCTAGCTCCTTTTATAAGTGTTTTATACGTGTCCATTATATAAAAATGTCATTTAAACTAGAGGCTAAATGAACTGTTATATTATTGTTTTTACCATGTTATTATAACTATTATTAATATAATTTCAAATATAAATATTTATAGTTATAAAGATTTATTTATTAATACATTTGTTACTAAATATTATTAGAGAATAGTACTGTTGGGAAGGGGTTGCCGCCGTTTTTGGTTGAGAACCAGAGTTTATGACTATGAAGCCCTAGGCGCTTATAATTACCTAGTCAAATTTAAATAAAAAGCTGGCGGCCCCAAGTTACAAAATTTCGAACCGGATTATAGTAGAATTAATAAAGATTAAAAAATTTTATGGAGAGTCTAATTTTAAAAGTAAAAGACTATCCAAATAATTTTAAGATGAGCTCTTTTTTATCAATTTCCAGATAATTAGTAATATCATTAATTATATTGTTTAATGTACCAATTTTTAGAGATTTCTCTGATGGTATTGTAATGTGGTGTTCTTTTCCTTTTAAAGAAGAAGTCAATCTGATATGGCTTCCGGTTTGTCTGGTCACACTATAGCCAAATTTATCCAAGAGTTTTATTAATTTATCACTATTAACATCCCTTGGTATTTTCATATTGCCAGTACTTCATCCTTTACTAAATGCAATCTTATCATTTTTGGCATATTATCCTTTTCAAAATGACAAGAAACAGCATCCTTTATCTCTTTTTTTAACGAATCCATATCTTCCGCTTCGGTAAATATCGAATGTCCTAATGCTCTGGCTTCAAATCCGCCCTCTTTAGATTCTTCAATAATAAAAATTATTTCATTCATATAAATCCTTAAAATCAATTTTCAGGTTGTGTTAATATTTTAAACTATTTTTATCTTTTAATGTAGAAGCAAATAGAACTTGGTAGCCCCAAGTTTCAAAATTTCGAACCATTTTGTATGTCCAGCTTAGGCTGGTATGTTCAGCAGGAGTCAGTCCTGTCAGGGTAAAAGCCAGAAGCCCTGTAGCTTGAATAGCAGCAAGTAGGGTAACCGAACCCAACCTTTTACATACCCGAAGCATTTGGAGCAGTGGCCTATCCTGAAGTAATTTACTGGTATGAACCCCTGAATTTAAACACTCACATGCCTTAGCTTAGAATAGACTTTACATGAATTTTTTTCAATAAATATATGTTCAAATTCTTCTGGGGGCATATAGCCTAGAGAAGAATACAGTCTCTTACTGTTGTAGACATCTTCAATAAAATACGGGATTCTATCAATCACATCCTGGTAGATCTCATATTCCCACAGGTATACTTCCTCAACTTTTAGTGTCCTAAAAAACGACTCGATAGTAGCATTTTCATATGGAGATGCTTTTGCTGTCATGCTGATTTTAATCTTACAAGATTCAAGCAGTTCCACATATTCATAGGAGCAGTACTGGATTCCCTTATCAGAGTGATGGATAAGATCATCTGTATTTCTACCTCTTACGGCCATCTTTAAAGCTTCAAGTGGTAATTTGGCAGCAAGTGTTTTCCCTATGGCATATCCCACTATATATCTTGAAAATGCATCAATTAATGCTGCAAGGTATACAAAGCCGGTAAAGATCCTGATATATGTAATATCAGCGCACCAGAGCTGATCTGTTCTGTTTAAGATGAGATCTTTGGCTAGGTTAGGATAAACCTTAAGGGTGTGCTTTGAGTCGGTGGTAACGGCAAATCTTTTCCTTTTTCTGCACTGTATGCCCATTTTCTTCATAATTTTTAGCACTTTCTTGTGGTTTACCACCATACCCTTTCTTTTAAGGGCAGCAGTTACCCTCCTGTATCCGTAGTATGGGTGTTCATAGCAGATGGCCTCAATTAGATCAGCAATGTCAGCATCACGCTTCTTTTTGGCCAGGTTTCTCCTTGGTCTGTAATAGTAGGTTGATCTTGATATGTCCATCAGCTCACATCCCTTCTTGATTGAGGAGAATAGGGACCTGTTATTATGGATGAATTCTCTTTTCTCCTCTGTAGTGCAAACTCTTTTTCTTTTTTTAAAAGGTAGTTCTCCATTGTTAGCTTTCTAACCATCTGCTCAAGCTCACATATCTTTAGTTTTAGCTTTCTTAGCTCTATATCAGAAGCTGATGTTCCATGGAACTCTCCATCAAGGTACTGTCTTTTCCACCTGGTTATAAGTCCAGGGTATATTTCATTTTCTTTGGCAACTTCCAGTGTGCTAGAGCCTTTGAGTACACTCTCCACTATCTCTATCTTGAAATCCTTTGTATATTTTCTCCTGTGTATACTCATTATCTTTCCCCTTTCTACTCCTTTGGTTATTTTAACCTGCCTTAATAATCTGTTCAATTATAGGGGTTCACTTCGGGGATTACCTCCCCGGCTCATGCTGATAAAAGCACCTTTTCTTTTGATCAGAGCATTATATCTGTCGCTCATAAATTGAGCCCCTCGGTCTGTGTGGACCATAAGTCCTACTCCAGGGTTTTCTCTGTTAAATGCATCATTTAATGCATCTATTGCAAGTTGTTCGCGCAGGTGGCGGTTTACAGACCAGCCTACAACCTTGCGGGAAAATAAGTCCAGATAAGTCATGAGATACTCATAACCCTCTTTTGTAGGTATATATGTGATATCTCCAACCCATACTT
>CAYPYW010000053.1:0-6431 GCA_964415365.1 uncultured Actinomycetota bacterium
TTTTCCATGTATATTATAACTAATTTTTATATTTCATATTAAGTATATAGTATCTTCTATTTATATCAAGTATAAAATTGATTTTTTTAATGTATATTGAGAGAAAAGCATATATATTAGTTTTTCTATCAACTACTTCCCAACCTAAATATCTTTAAAGGGTTATCATAAAATAGCATCTTTGCAATATGTTTTGCTTCATCTAACCCAAATAATCCCTCTGAAACTTTAATAGACAGCGCTTTTGCTACATTCTCTCTTGCCAGGGTTATATGTCCATAAACTCCATCTACAAACATATAATCCCCTCCGAAAGCAAATATTTTGTTTAATGGAACAGTATCTAAAAGTTCGAGTAAGTAATTTATTGATGCATTTGGTGATATCAGATGAGCCCAACACATATCAACATATATATTCGGAAAATTTTTAGCAATTACTGCTAGTATATTCTGGTAAGGATAGGAAATGTGGAATATGTCAAATATAATATTGGGATATTGAAGAAATAGATTTGATAATAATTCGGGATTCGAATTTGAAATTATATTTCCGCTTCCTTCCATCATTCCTGTATGTATCTGAACTAACAAGTTTCTTTTATTCGCAATGTCCAGTATAAAATGGAACATATAATCCTGGAAGGCTTTGCTGGTATTTACAGGTCTATCTTCAAGAGTATCTCCTATATGTTTTGTTTTAAATACATTATTGAAACCTTCTTCTGCATCGCCTATAGATACCCTGTCAAATTTTAAAGGTCTTAGATATGCCAGGCCATTTTTTAGACCAATTGAACCAAGGGAAAGTGCTTTATTAATTATTACTTCTGTTGCTTCAAGCCACTTTGCAAAGGAGGTAATTCTAATTCCCGATTCCTCACCTATCAACTCAATCTGACTAAAGGTCAGAGGATAGATAAGAGTATTGATAACATAAACTGGACTGAAGAAATTTTTATCACAATCAATACTCCGACAATACGGCCCAATTGCTTCTGGAGAAGAGTTTAAAACGTGCACATTAAGAAGAGATGTTTTGATTTTACACATATCTTTTAGAACTTTCTTAAAATGTCCCGGTTTTAAACTTTCAGTAAATTTATAATTCAATTGTTCTATTGTGCTTTCATCTATTCTATCAATACCATATATTCCTCTTGCCGCTATTTCAAGAGATCTGCCATATGCTGTATATCTTGAAGCTTTCCAGTACGGTTCCACTATCTTCCATTCTTCACTAATAGAGATTTTTCCATCTAATATTTCTTGATAATCAGATAATGTCATTCCTGAAGAGATTAAATCCCTGCTAAAATAATGCAAAAGATACTCTTTTAATACATCAGTATTTTTATCTCTTTGTTCCTCTTTAGAAGGCAGGTGTTCATGTGTATCTATTATTTGAATGTTTCTAATATAATCTAAGATAGTTTCCTGTGTTTTTTCCATTAAATCTTCTATATTCATTTCTTATAAATTATGCTTTTTAGTTTTTAAATAACCCTTGTAACCGAGATGTAAACATTGCTTTTACATCTTGGTTAAAATTAATATCAGATACCAAATAATTTTTTTGGTGTATCATAATAGCTATTTTTTATAAAGGATAAACAACTTTTTTTATCTAAATATTGTTTTTCGACCATATCTTCAAGTATTAAAGATATTTCTTCTCTTACTATTGTATCAATTCCCACAATTGTTTCTGGACTGTTACTGTCCGATCCCCAGCAAAATCGATTGTTGGGAACCATTTCCAGCCATTCAGATAAAGCCATCCGAAAATGGGTTCGTGATAACCAGGATATCCATGTAAAATCTATAAAAACATTTTTAAACGTCCCGGCAAGATATGTAGTTTCACCTATGTACGATGGATATCCTCCATGAAGCAAGACAAACTTCAGATCCTTATATCTTTTATCAACTATTATATTATGAAGTAGCATAGGATTTGTTTGTTTAAGATTTGATTGCCCCCAGCTTAGAAACCCAGTGTGGATTATTACTGGAAAATTATTTCTTTTACAGGCTAATAATATATGCCTGAATGCATAGTCCTGTACCTTTTTAATATCCAGATCAGTCATATTCTCTTTCTTATTAAATGCTTCATAAGCACTTTTATAAGAGAGGTCGCCAAATTCAAGTCCGATAGTATAAGCTAAACCAACCTTAATACCTATAACACCATAACTCCGCCAGGAATTTATTTTTGCATCTAAAATATCAAGATAATCATCCAGATTATTTAATTTACCAAGACTACTGCATAGGGACTTATAATAGCAAAATTTTTCTATTTCCCATTCAGGACAAAATGCCTTATCATCTCCAGTAATTAAGTTGTCTATAAATGATAAAAGTTTAATCCGGGGAGAAAAGCTAGGAAGCGGACAATTTTCCGGAGTATGTTTCTGGAAACCAATTTGACCGGTGAAAGCAAATTGAGTTTTGATATTTGCCATATCTAATGCTGTCTCAAAAGCAAACTTATCACCTTTAGAATAAAATTTATCAGCTGCTTTAAATAATTCTTCTGTTACACCCGGTTTAAAATATTGTCCAATATCAATCTTATATAACTTCTTACACCCCAGGGCGACAATTTTACTACGGGCTAGTTCATCTGAAGTGTCCAGATGCTTTAATTCTTCTGCTTGTTTGCAGAGATCGGGAAAAAAATTTTCCACATGTGAATGCGTATCAATTCGAATTAAATTTAAGGCATACTCTCTGATCTCACTACTATATTTCACACTATGACTCTCCTAATATGGGGCCAACTTTGCCCAGTAATTTAAATTTAGAAATATCCAATAAAATTCCTAAGGGTAATTGTGCTCAGAACAAAGCTTTAAAAAATGTTTTCTTAGCAGCGACTTATTAACCTTTAATTGCACCGGCTACCATACCCTTCATCAAATTTCGTGAGAAAATAAAGTAAAGTAATACAGATGGCAAAATGCTTAAACTTATAACTGCAAGCATAGGACCCCAATCCACTTTAAATTGTCCCCTGAAATACATAAGCCCTAAAGGTATTGTCTTATGGGCTTCGTCACGTATAACAACAAGTGCAAATAAGAATTCATTCCAGATGTTTACAAAATTTATGACAAGTATAGTTGATACAGCTCCCATGGAAACAGGCATGACCACTGAAAAAAATAATCTTAAATGCCCACAACCATCTATTTTGGCAGCCTCGATTATTTCGTCTGGGAACTGCCTGAAATATGTCTGGCATAATAAAGTCGCAAATGCAAAATTAAAGGCTACATACGGTAATGCCAGACCGAGATAAGTACTTACCATACCCATTTTCGAAATAAAATAGAATAAAGGTATTATTAAAGAGTGAACTGGTACTCCTAACAATCCTATAAGAAAAAAGATCAAAATATTCTTACCAGGAATCTTAATCTTTGCTATTGCATATCCTGCTAAAAGGGACACAATCGTCAGCAATGTTAATGATACTATTGTAACTATAGCACTATTTTTGAAAAAATTGGGAACCGAAACATTTGTATCCTGGTAAAGCTGATATAAATTATAATTGCTTAAAGTAAGAGATCCAGATAAGTTGAGAGGATATATTCTAATATCAGCTGATGGCCTAAAACTTGAATAAAAAAGCCAAAGTAAGGGTCCGGCTTGACAAAATGCCCACAATATCAGTATAACCTGCAATATAGTTTTACTAAAAATTCCTTTAAATTTTTTTCTTTTGACTATTGCCATTTATCTTCTTTCTTTTATTTTTGTAAAACTGATTCTGTATATCCAGAAACTCTAACATATATAAAGGCTAAAATAAGGGATACCAGAAACATTACCACAGACACAACTGAAGCATAACCAAATTTCATTTGCCCGAAAGCTTCCTGATATAACATGGTGCCCAGTACTTCTGTTGAATGGGCAGGCCCACCTCTGGTCATTACCCAGATAATATCAAAAACTTTAAATGAAAATATTAGTTGCAGCATGATTATAATAGAAAAAACATATCTGAGCAGGGGAATTGTAATTACCAATATACTTCTAAATGTAGATGCACCATCTATTTTTGCAGCTTCATAAATTTCTTCATCAATATTTTGCATACCTGCCAGGAAAAAGATCATTGGAAAACCACTATATTGCCAGACAGTCACCAGGATAACTATAAACATGGCAACACCGGTTTCTCCAAGCCAGGTCCTCTGCAATGCTTCAAGATGCAACGCTCCCAATACATAATTTGCCAGGCCATTGGGGTCAAATACTCTTGTCCAAAAAAATGCAAGGGGTACAACTGCAATAACAAACGGTAAAAAATAAATAAATCTATATATTTTCCAGAATTTTACTTTTAAATCGATAATAACAGCAAGTATAAAACCAATCACCACTGTTCCCAGGGTAGTAGAAATTGAAAAGATTATAGAGTTTTTCAGTGCATCATAAAAAAAACGGTCGGCAGTGAATGTTTTTATATAATTTTTAAACCCGATAAAATTAAAATCACCATAGCCCGGCCATTTAAAAAAAGAAAGTAAAAGTGAAGCAATTATTGGAAAAGCAATGAATGTTAAAACAAATATTATACCCGGTAGAATAAAACTATATCCTGTTATGTATTCCGATAGATTTTTCTTACTTATTCTAGCCAAGTTTTTCCTGCCTAAAAATTAATTTGCCAAAAAAATCCTGCTGCACTGCAGATCTTACAATGCAACAGGATTTTAAAATGGAATTATTCCAATTCCTCCAATGCTGCATCATATATATACTGCGCAGCCTCCTCAGGAGTCCAATCTCCTTCAACAATTCCAATATAAGAATCATTTAAAGTCTTAGTCCTTGCAGGACTAACCCATACATCTATAACATCTACGGAACCATTCTTGTTGAGGTCAGAAATAGCTCTTGATAATCCTTCCGGGATCAAACCTTGCAACTCTTCATTGCTTACATTCGTACTAGAACTTACTAAACCAACCCCGAAAATACATTCTTTTGCATATTCTGCTGTTAGGAGGCTATTTATTATATCTACTATAACCGGTATTTTTTCTTCGCTAACATATGCGGGACACATAATGCCGTTGGAATATGTAGCAATCATTGTACTATCTCCGTTATGCGGAGGGAATAAGAAATAATCAAAATTCAAGTCAGGATTGGATGCCGGGATTGATGAAAATTCCCACGAACCATATGCATACATCGCTGCTTTGCCCTGGTCAAAAAGGGCGTGACCTGCCTGGTAGTCAAATGCAGCAATACCTTCTGCAAAAACATCTTTAGACATTCTTTTCAGAAAATCATATGCCTCAATCACTCCTTCGCTTCTTATTATTTCAGCAGTCTCGGCAGATTTATTGGGGTCTCTTTCCCAATAAAGTAGCTTATTGGTATCGTCCTTTCCTAAAAATCTAGGAAGGAGCTGGGACAATACATATCCCAAATAATACGGGTCTTTACTTGCAGTACCTGACAACGGTTCATACCCGGCCTCTTTAAGTTTTGCAGCAAGTGTAAATAACTCCTCAAGGTCAGTTGTTGGAGGTTCTACGCCTACTTCTTCAAAAATGTCTTTGTTGTAGTAAATTAAATCACCAAAGACCAGATCAGTGGATAAAAAGAAAGTACCAAGATCCGGGACTTCATAACCACGTGCCCCATCATACATCTGGTCATACCACCCGTATTCTTCTTCATATGGAGTTAAATCCAATAAAAGGCCTTCTTTAGCAAAAGTATCTGTCATTCCACCACCAGGGTACCATATTATGTCCACATCAGTTCCCGGTGTTGCCAGAGCAGATGGAACTACATCCCTTTGATTTTGATACTCATTTGTTACTACTTCTATTGTTACATTTGGATGTTCTGCATTGTACATCTCGCCTACCTTTTTCCATACATCAGTCTCCTGACCTGCAATTACCCACACAGTAATTGTAACAGGTTCTGTTGTGATTTCTTCTTCTGCCGGTACAGTTTCTTCAGCTGATGTTTCTACCGTTGTGACTTCCTCTGCTGCTGTTTCTTCTGCTGCTTCTTTTTTGCAACCTACCAGTGACAATAGTGACATCATCGAAATAACGGTCAAAACAACCACTGTCCATAAAAATAACCTTTTCATTTCTTTTCTCCTTATAAACATTTTGATAAAATAGTCCAGAGATTTGCTTTAGATAAACGGACACTGCTAATAAATAACTTTAGCAAATCTCATATTTTTTTCTATAGAACCACCTCCCCTAATGTATAAGTACTTTGACCTATACAGTAATTTGGCAAAAAACTTCCCTTTCTTACTGATACTGTTTTATTAATAAATTATAATTTTATACCGTAGTACTCATTGGCTTTAATAATACCTGACTTGACCGCTTAATCCGATTTTTCACGCACTCTAACTATAAAAAACCT
>CAYPYW010000054.1:0-5772 GCA_964415365.1 uncultured Actinomycetota bacterium
GAATGTCAAAGACCGGATTGTAGCTGCCATGCAAAGAGAGAGTAGTTAATATATAAAAAATATGCTAACCAATATATCCTTTATTAGTATTACATGAATCTTTTTTTATTTTTTATTACCATATAAATGAGTATTAAAAATAGCTCTTATCTCTGAAGCTGTTTTTGCCTTTGACAGAGCAGACATTCTGGTTTCCTCCTCACGGGCCATTGCTTCAAGATTTGTAACTACCTCTTCTAACTTATCTGCAGGAAACTTACAGGCACCGTTTTCATCCATATGAATAATCTCACCCGGTGCCACATCCATACCTCCTACTGATACTGGAGTATTTACAGCATGTACAGCCATGCCTCCATGACCGGCAGTAGTGCCGGTAATCATGTATTGAAAGTTCATGGGACGTATCTCATTGATGTCTCTTGAAGGACCGTCTGATATTAATCCAACACATCCAATAGATTTTAACGCTGAAACCATATTTCCCCCGAATAAGCCAACTTTATCTGCTATCTCAGGAGGAAATATCTGTTTGGCGATAAGAATAGATGGCCTTTTTGATTTTTCCAATGCATCAATAACATCCATAAAAGAAAGAAGGGAATAATTCGGGTCAGGCAATCCAAAAACACAGGTGACTGCATATCCTGCAGTACTACCAAGTTCGGGAAACATACAATGTATTGACTGATCAGTATACCAGTTCTGTGTCCAGGGATTGTAAAGTCCAAGACAAAGAGGGTTTTGAGGATACGTTGCCACTACATTTGTAATCAATGGGGTATCATATTCCTTTAATTTTTCCAGGAGTATTTTTTCTTTAGACATTTATTTATTTCTTTATTATTTATATTGTTTTTACTAAATATATAGTATCCGAAATATTTGTCAATATAAAAAATGTTTGATATTCTCAGCAGGAAAAACCTTAAATTAATCAATATTATTATGCGAAAAGCTTTTATAAAATACCCGGTTCTTAGTTTTTTAGATAAAATTCGTTTTTTATTGACAATTTAATCGGATACGATATACTTGATACGTTATGTAAATTGCATTATAACCAGGATTAAAAAATAAAATTGAAAATAAAAAATACTAAATAAATCATACAGTTAAATAGAATAAGTTTATTATATTTTCATTCTACAGAAATTTTAATATATATGTGATAGTTTTGGTTTATATCGTAATCTTAAAAAATATTTATAGAGAATAATTAGGCCTGTTACTATAAAGGGTTTTGTAGGAATTCTTTTATAAAGTAAATAATGAAGTAATACAAAAAGAATAATGATAAATTATTAAGCTTAAGGAGGCACAAAGTTGATTATTGATATTGTAAATGCAAATGTTATTACCGGTGATGGGACTACTTATATAGAAGATACATCACTTATTATTGAAGATGGCCTGATAACCGATCTCCCTAAAATGCGGTATATACCATACCGCTTTTATACGAATAAAGTAATCGATGCTCAGGATGGCATAATAATGCCTGGCATAATCAATATTCATGTTCATGCAGTATGCTTTGGTCCACCTTTTATGTGGGCTTGGGAACCCCTTCCTGAGGATAGAGTAATTTCGAATTTAAATACACATTTGCTGCAGGGTACGACCACAATTCTGGATCTGGAAGGATTCGTACTACCCTGCCAGAACGAAGCGATAAATAAATCACATCCAATAAATATAAGGCCAACAACTCTTCATACTCCTAAAAATATTCTAGCAGCGGAGCTTGCAAGTGGGATGAAATTACCAAAATGGAATCGTGAGTTTTCAGCAAAAGAAGCCGTAAAACAGGGCGCTATTGCTATGGGTGAGGTGGGCTCCCCAGGTACCTCATATGGTACATATGAAAAAAACCTCCGTCTTTTTAGAAAAATATCAGCACAGCAGGCCTATGATATGGATCATGCTGTAATTGATAAGGATGATAAAGCACTAAAGAAAGCAATAGTAAATGCTGGCCTCGAAAACATGACACTTGATGAGGTAAAAAAACTGGTATATGAAACGAGTATCCTGCCCATAAAGGCTCATAATGATGCAATCCTTGAAACTATTGAAGTGGTTCCAAATCTTGGAATCCCAGCCTCTGTTCATGTGGAAGAAGGTGCTAAAAAAGCTGTACTGGAAGCTGCTCATGCACTGGGTAATATGATTATAGCAACACATGTCAATCATAATATGACTGCTGAAGAAATGGTGAAGTTTGCAGAAGAAATTAAAAAGACCGGAGCAATAGTAGAAATATTCACTGCAGATCTTTTCAGCGCACGACAGATAGAAAAAGATCCGACAGGGACTTTTGCCCTTCTTGAAAAAGGGCTGGCCGACGTGATAGTAACTGATTATTCCGGAGGCTATCATGACCCAATATTACTGCTAATAAAGAAAGCTGTTGAAAAAGGTGTTATTACTCTTCCAAAAGGGGTAGAACTTGCAACCAGCAATCCCGCTAAATTTATCAAAGGCCTGGCGCCAAACAGAGGATTGATTGAACCAGGAAGATGTGCTGATTTGATAATTGTTGATAAAAATGATATTTCAAAGGTGAAATATGTAATAATCGGCGGAAGAGTAGTAGTTGAAAATGGGATAATAGTTTAGCTGATTATATTTTGCTTAGTTTGTTACACATACGGAAAAAGGAGTTTAGGAAATGGATTTAATTGCAAATAGAACCAGATTCTGGTTTACGGAATACGGGGATGGAAATCCTGTGATTTGCATTCATGGTAATGGTTTGAATCGTGATCTGTGGCGTCAATTCGTTCCGGTAGCAAGTAAGGATTTTAGGACAATACTGTATGAATTAAGGGGAATGGGTGAATCTGAAACAATTGGTAGACCTGGACAAATATTTACAGTTAAAGATCATGCAGAAGATCTATTGGCTATAATGGATGTACTGGGCATAAAAAAGACTGCAATTGTAGCCCATGCTTTTGGTGCTTTTGTTTCCATGCAGTTTGCCACCTTATATCCTGAAAGAGTAAGTACAATGGTAGTATTCTGTACTTCTGCAAGGGTTGAAGGCAAAACAAAAAAGAGGCTCCCAAAGTGGGTTGAAACTGTCGAAAAAGAAGGCAATCTTGATTCTTTGGTAGAAGAAGCAATGGAGCGCTGGTTTGTAGAACCATTTAGAAAAGCGCATCCTGATGTAATAAATTTATATAGGAAAATGGTAGGGGCTAATCCTCCAATGGGTTATGCTGCAAATTGTCGTGGTATTATTGAATACGATATTATAGATGAGCTGGTAAACATTAAATGCCCCACACTTGCAATTGCCGGAGAATCCGACCATTCGACACCTCCCGGCGATCATGAACTTATAGTAGATAAGATCCTCAATTCAAAACTAATGGTCGTAAAAAATTCATCACATACAGTTTGTGAGGAACAGGTTGAAGAGTTCAACAGGGTAACACTGGATTATCTAAAACAGAACATTGGATATATGAAATAGTAGTTGACATATAAACCCCATCAGAGGTGAGTGAAAGCTTAATGTATATAAGTTATTGGAGTGCATAATATCAAGGAGGATTATGTCTGCTGACAAATTATATACTGTAAAAAGTGAAATATGTTTAGTGCCAATGAAGGATGGTACTAAATTATCGGTTTATATACATCGTCCGGATGCCAAAGGTAGATTTCCTGCTATTATCGGCTATACCCCATACCATGAAGAACTGATTAAAAAGCCTGATCCAATAGTAGAATATGGATATGCCATAATCAATTTCGATATACGGGGAACAGGCAGTTCCGAAGGATGGAATGATAGTATCTATAGCGATCAGGAGAGGGAGGATGGATATAATATGATCGAATGGGCAGCTGCCCAGCCTTGGTGTAATGGTAATGTCGGAATGTGGGGAAAATCCTTTGGCGCTGTAGTTTCACTGCAGATGGCTATGGCCGCACCTCCCCATCTTAAAGCCATAATTGCAAGAAGCGGTACCGATGATATTTTTTCCGAGTGGACTAATCCAGGTGGTTCACCGAGGCCATATATGTATAATTGCTATTCACCTATTATGACGGCATCTAATTTATCGCCACCTGATCCCAATGAGGTGGGTGAACAATGGTCTAATATCTGGAAGGAACGACTGGAAAAAAATATACCATGGGGGATCTCTTTTCTACAAAATATGACTTGCAACACTTTTTGGAAGGTTCGTTCTCTTAAAGGTAATTATGATAAAATAAAATGTGCTGTATTTTTAGTTGGTGGTTGGGCGGATTGGTATCACAATCCTTTACTCAGAATATTTAGCAAGCTTAAAGGACCCAGGCGAATTCTTATAGGTCCCTGGTCGCATGAGTGGCCGGACCGTAGTTTTCCTGGCCCAAGAATTGAATGGGTTTATGAAGCAAAAAGATGGTTTGATTTTTGGCTTAAAGGTATTAATAATGGGATTATGGATGAACCTCCAGTAACCCTTTTCATTAGAAAATATAGCTCCCCTCAAACCATCCTTATAGAAGATTGTGGTCAATTTAGAAGCGAGAATGAATGGCCTATTGCCAGGGCTATTAAAACTCCTTTTTACTTTAAGAGTGATGGCTTGTTATCAACCGATCCTCCAGCTGTTAGTGATGTTAACCGGAAAGATATACTGGATTGTGATCCTCAAGCAGGTATGGCGACCGGAATGCATGGTGGGGGACCGTTTAACATAAACTGGGCAATGCCTTTAGACCAGCGTCTGGATGAAGCCAAGAACCTTGTATACACTTCTGAACCACTGAAGGAGGATTTGGAGGTCACCGGTCAACCAGTTGCGGTATTGTATTTCAGTTCATCTGCGCCGGTTACACAGGTAATCGTAAAACTCTGCGAAACTACACCGGATGGAACGTCAGTCCTTGTGACAAAGGGATTCCTAAATGTTACCTACCGGGAGTCACGTTCAGATCCATCGTTTATTATGCCGGATCAGATATATAAGCTTAATATTGAGCTTCTGACATGTGCCTATAGATTTCAGAAGGGAAACCGGATTAGTCTGAGAATTGCAGGAGCTGATTTCCTTAATTTATGGCCTACCCCTGTAAAATGTGTAAATACATTTTACTATAATTCGGATATGCCTTCTCATATTTGTCTGCCTGTAGTCCCACCTCAAAATCCGGCTTTACCAAGTCCAAGTATAGAAATTGGAACAGCTCCTCTACCGCATCGTGAAGAATTAACAGCACCTGGTTATATAATAAAATACGATATTATTAATGATACAGTAACAACTGAATTTGAATCCAATTATGACCAAAACTGGAATTGTAAAGCCAAATATACTGTTTCCACTTTTAATCCGGCACAGGTTACTATTCTGGGAGAATCGTACCGGGAATTTGAATATAATAAACAAAAAATTAGGACAAATGCAATTTGTATAACAAAAAGCGATAAGAAAGATTTCCATCATATTGTGGAGTTAAAAATTACAATTAATGAAAAAAAATACTTTTCAAAAAGTTGGACGGTTTCTGTACCGAGAGGATTTGCATGATATTTTATATTTTCCAAAGACAGTTTTATTTTTAGAAAAGCTAAAGGTAGATTTCACTAAATTTGAACAAAAGTATTGTTTTGAAGTTAGGAATTAATTTAAGAATTTTTTAATAGGTTTATAAAATTCCAGTTTGTGAAGTTAATAAAGTTAGAAATAATTAGCAGGTTTTATCCCTTGACAAATATTTCGGATACGATATACTTACTATGATATATTTACGCATTAAAGG
>CAYPYW010000055.1:0-5529 GCA_964415365.1 uncultured Actinomycetota bacterium
ATTTGTGGTCCTTCCAAGCTGGCAATATATACAGTCATATACACATACCTTAAAGGGGACCAGATCAATGCCCAGAGAGTAACTGAACCTTCTTGATAATACAGGTCCATAAAACAAACAGGTCTCCTTTAACATAAACTTATAATTTTATTAGATATATGATTGAATGCCTCACTTGCAGGTGTACCATTCTTGAAATTTTCTACATACAACTTTCCTTCGTCACTTAAACCCATAACCTGCTGGTCATACGGAATTCTTCCCAGAAATTCAACACCCATTTCCAGAGCAATCTTCTGCCCGCCGCCAGTCTTAAAAATATCAATTCTCTCCCCGCAATGAGGGCAAATAAATCCAGACATATTCTCTATCACGCCTATAAAAGGCAACTTTAATTGCTGTGCAAACCTTATACTTTTTCTGGCATCCAGAGTAGCTAAACTTTGTGGAGTGGTAACCACAATTCCACCGTTAAGATTAGGCATAAGTTGGGCTATACTTAAAGGTTCATCACCAGTGCCTGGAGGAGAATCGATAATCATGTAATCAATAATACCCCAGTTAACATCACTTAAAAATTGCTCTATTAATTTCATTTTCAGAGGTCCTCTCCATATAACCGGATTGTCCTCGCTTTCTAACATAGAAGCAGTACTAATTACCTTCATATTTGAGAAAGCTTTAATTGGTTCTATTTTTTTGTTTGCAGTGATTAGTCTTTCTTTTTCCAGGCCCATAATCTTTATTACATTGGGTCCGTGTATATCTATATCAAGAATACCAACCTTATAACCTTTAGACATAATACGATAAGCCAGGTTTACGGCAACAGTAGATTTCCCTACACCACCCTTTCCACTAAAAACCATAAATTTATTTTTTACCCCGGACATATTTTTAATAATCTCTTCATTCTTTATTATATCATTCACTTAATCATCCTTTACCTGTTCTTAAACAAAGAATAGAGAAACCTCTAAAGGTATCCCTATCTTTTTTGTTTTATAATCTTATTTTTTTTACTTTGTTTTCTGCTCCTTGGATAATTCATCCATCCTTGCCTTTATCTCATCTAACTGTTTCTGCAAAGCCTCGGATTGGCTCTTTAACATTTCTTTTTCCTGCTCAGGTTCTATATCAGAGGCAAATGGATACCCGGCTACGCCACCCCAGGCAGGGTAACCCATGTTGTATCTAGTCCATCCGGGAAGGCCTGTGGCGTAATACCAATTTCTATATCCTCTTCCTCTACCAAACCAGCCTCCAGGGGCTCTTCCAACACCACCGTATCTTCCTCCATATGGATTCATATACCCAGGTACAGAATAACCAGCACAATATCCAGCAGCTCTTCCAGTCATAGGACCCATTCTAGCAGGCCCCGTTCCGTCTCCTCTCGGCATTTGAACTCCCTCCTTTTGTAGTAAAATCCTTAAACTGTAAAAATATCAACCAATAACCCTGTTATGAACATAAGCCCATAATAATTATAATGAACATATACCCATAAGTCAATATGAAATCATAAAAACCTGAGGGGATTTATGAGCAGAAAATAAACTCAATCAGACAAAGTGACTCTACCAGCTTTTCACTAGTTTTACCTTCTCAGTGAGACTCTTTTTCTCGATAAATATCTTTATATTCTCTCCTCCTATTAAAAAATGGGGAGATATCTCGCTCAGGGGAACCAAAACAAATCTTCTTTCCTCTATTTTTGGATGAGGTATGGTTAAGAAATCAGATTCTATAGACATTTCTCCATAATACAATAAATCTATATCTATAATCCTTGGGCCATATTTTTTTCCGACTCTTTTTCTTCCCATACCGTATTCAATACCTTTTAAAAAACCCATCGCTTCAAATGGTCCAAGTTCCGAATCAATTTGGGCTTCCAATACGATATTATAAAAAGAATTCTGATCTTTGAGATACATTGGTTCTGTCTCGTATATAGAGGATACTTTTACTACATTAACAGCAGGATTACTACCGATTAAATCAACTGCTTTCCTTAAGTTATTTTCTCTATCACCGATATTAGATCCCAGGGACAAATAAACATCAACTTCGCTGCTTTCTGATCTGTCTTTCTTAACAATTTTCCATTTCCTCCTATTGAGCGTATATTCAATTCCCACTGACCCAAGATTCTCCCTAATTGGAGGGGATGTCTTTTCTATTTTTACATACACTTCTTCTACCAGAGATGATATTCCCATAATCCCATTAGCTATAGTCTGGGATAATGTCTCAAGGAGATTGAATCTCTGATTACTATTTATATCCTTTAAAAGTTCTATTACCTCAGAATAGTTCAGGGTGTTTTCCAAGTTATCCTCATTTAAAAAATTACCCTTGTTCAGCAAAATTTCAATATTGAAACAGAAATTCTGGCCATCTTTCCTCTCGCTTTCTTTCACCCCATGATAGCCAAACAAATTAAGATCTTTTATTATTATTTTAAACATACACTGTCAAAAACATCCAAGAGATATTATTAAGAGATAACCTTAAAACCCGTTGATAATACTTTTTGCAACCCTTACTGCTCTCACAGTTTCCTTCACATCATGAACTCTCAGAATACTTGCTCCATTCATAACAGAACAAACCGCCGCAGCAAGACTGCCCTCAAGTCTTTCCTCTACAGGTAAATCCAGGACATTACCGATAAAAGATTTTCTTGAAGCTCCAATCAGTACCGGGTATCCTAGCATTCTAAATTCATACACTTTGTTCAATATTTCCAGGTTATGCTCTGTGGTTTTTCCAAATCCTATACCCGGGTCAACAATTATTTTTTCAGGTTTTATTCCCGAATCAGTTGCCATGTTAGTTCTTTCTTCAAGATAATCATAAATTTCATCCATCACATTCTCATACTCCGGATTTTTCTGCATATTCTCAGGAGTTCCCTTAATATGCATAATAACTACTGAGACATCGTTCTCGGCAACGACTCTTACCATATCTGGATCCATTGAAAGGCCGCTTATATCATTTATAATATGCGCTCCGGCATCTATTGCTCTTCTGGCTACTTCGGACCTGTAAGTATCAGCAGATATCAAAATATCATAACTTTTACTAATGTGTTCTATTACCGAAATAATTCTTTTAACTTCTTCTTCGGGGCTTACCGGAAAAGAGCCAGGCCTTGTTGACATTCCTCCTACATCAATTATGTGTGCCCCTTCTTTTACTATAGTTTCAACTCTGCTTAAAGCTTTATCCTTTTCAAAATAATGTCCGCCGTCATAAAAAGAATCCGGTGTAATATTCAAAATGCCCATTATTACCGTATCTTCACTCAGATTGAATTCTTTATGCCCTACCACTAACTTTTTTCTCTTTTTGATTTTATCTAATCTGCCAAGATACTTCTTCAATTCATCAGATAATTCCTTTAACCCAAAAGGCTGCTTCCTTATCTTGTCAGTCAAACTTTTAATAGTCTTTACCGTACCCTGAATGATAACATCCGATTTACCTGCTGCTTTCGCCCTACTACCTGTCTCTATAAGCGTATTTCTTGATGTAACCACATCTCCGCCCCTGGCCAGCATCTCCTGCTTTAAAATATTTGCAGCTAATGGATTTATCCCTCTGACTTTTAAAGAGACTGGAAATATTTTTTCTACCATTATATGAGAACCGGCAGGTGTAGCTCCAATTCTTTCAAATTCCTTCAAACCTCCCTGCCTGGTTTTAATGCTTAACGCTCTAATCTTATAATTCATACACTATTAATTTGGTCTAATAAGTGCCATTGCCTCAGCCCTTGAAGCTGGATTTTCCCTGAACAAACCCCTAACTGCAGAAGTCACAGTCAGAGTATTTGGTTTCCTTACTCCTCTCATACTCATACATAAATGTTCAGCTTCAACAATAACCAGGACTCCTCTAGGTTTTATTTTTTTCATAATAGTATTCGCTACTATTGAAGTCAATCTTTCCTGGACTTGCAATCTTTTAGCCACAATATCAAACACTCTGGTAAGTTTGCTCAGACCAATGATCTTGCCAGTCTTATTAGGAACATAAGCTATATGGGCCTTTCCTACAAAAGGCACTATATGATGTTCGCACACTGAATAAAAGGGGATATTCTTTACCAGTATTATTTCATCATGGTTTTCATCAAACATAGGTCCAAGTTCCTCAGATGGATCTTTTCCAATTCCACTGAATATCTCCTCATACATCTCGGCAACTCTTTCCGGAGTCCCCCTGAGGCCCTCCCTGTTTATGTCTTCCCCGATGCCCTCTAATATTAGCTTCACTCCCTCTTCTATCATTTTTTTATCCACTGATTAACTCCTGTCCCAAGTTAATATTACAATAATAATCATTCAAACCTTATAAAAGAAATAGTTATAACCACTTTCTCCGGCACTCTTTACAACTTTATTACCCTTAATAAACAGTACAACTGATTTCCCGGTAATGCTGTAAAGCTGATTTATAGAATGTTTGGTTATTTTTTGGATATTGAAATAGCTTACTTAAATAAAAGTTTACTTATTAATTATCGTTTTTTATTAGCTGCTTTTGCAACTTTCTTCTTTACAGCTGTTGCTGGTACATTATTGTTATCTAGAACTTCACTCTTTTCTTCCAATTGCTCTACTCTTTTGCTTTTTCTGCTTTCTACTTTTGATAATACCTTGAGTATTTCTTCTCTACTCAGAGTTTCTTTATTCATTAACTCATTGGCCAGATCGGTCAAAGTCTTTTTGTTTTCCAAGAGTATCTTTTTTGCCATCTCATAACAATCCATAATTATATTATGAACCTCTTCATCAATAGCAGAAGCTATTTCATCACTATAATGGGGCCTTGAGGCGATTTCCTTTCCCAGAAATACTTCATCTTCTTCTCCCTTAAAAGTAATAGGTCCCAGCCTTTTACTCATTCCGTATTCTGTAATCATTTTTCTGGTAATTTTGGTCGCCCTATCCAGGTCATTTTGAGCACCGGAAGTTATATCATTGAAATTCATCTCTTCGCTAACCCTGCCTCCTAAAAGCTGGGTAATATTATCTATGAGCTCTCTTTTAGATTTCAAGAATCTATCTTCCTCAGGCAATGTAATTACATAACCCAGCGCCCGTCCCCTTGAAATAATAGATATTTTATGAATGGGGTCGGTATGGGGAAGAACATATGAAAGTATTGCATGACCCGATTCATGATAGGCTATTATTCTCTTTTCTTCTTCCGATATAATTCTCGTCTTTTTTTCAGGGCCGGCTATAACTCTTTCTACTGCCTCTTCTATCTCAAACATAGTTATTTTTTTCTTATTATGTCTCGCTGCCAGAAGAGAAGCTTCATTAAAAAGGTTGGCCAGGTCAGCACCTGTAAATCCAGGTGTCTGCTTGGCTATAGTTTTCAGATTAATACCTTTATCCAGAGGCTTGCCCCTGGCATGTATCTTCAGTATTTCCTCTCTGCCAAGTAAATCCGGACGGTCAACCACTATTTGCCTGTCAAACCTTCCCGGTCTGAGCAGTGCAGGAT
>CAYPYW010000056.1:0-3773 GCA_964415365.1 uncultured Actinomycetota bacterium
TTTTTATATGAAGCAACGATACCGTTTCATATAGATTTTAAATAAAGCAATTCGTGGTATTGACAAAAATGACTAAATAATTGTAGAATACTCTTAGATCACGATGGTAGGTTATACGTAAGACTATGTGCTTGCGGTAATGCCTACCTTTTTTTATATTCAAGTTTCTCTTTTAAATTATTCATAAATACAATTTTATAAGCAAATTTTTTCAGCAAAGAAGAATATTTATATTTATTAGGAATCATCAAATGAAGCAACTTATTTTGTTTTATTAGATAATCTACCAAACAGTGGTAATCACCATCACCTGATACTATGATTGCTTTATCATAATTTTGCATTTCAATAACTGAACGCAAAACCAATTCAGCATCAACATTACCTTTAGTTTTTCCGCTTGGTAAAACAAGAGTTGGTTTAAAAATCAGTAAATAGCCATATTTCTGCAAAGAAGTATACAAATTTTGATTTGAAGGAACATAACCTATAAAAAGAAATGCTTGTGAAATATTATATTTTTGCTCAAGATATTTCCTAAATCTCTTATAGTCTAAAATCCATCCTTGATCACGAATAGCTAAGTTTAAATTTTGACTGTCTATAAACGCATAATTATTGGCTCTATTCCCCATATCCACTTTTCTTTATTCTTCCTTCGCTGTAAATAATAGTATAATTACAATCAAGCTTTAACTCAATAAAATTTCTTATCTTTCTAAACCCCGGTCATCATTTAAACCGGTACCTGTCTCTTCAGTGTAATATCATATTTACCCTTTTTCTTTAAAATTTATATTTTATGGTAGAATTACCTAAAATTAAGATTTATATTGTTTTTTCCAGCATAATCTTTGGCAAGTGATACAAACATTGCACCTCTATTTTTTATGATCTTTCCGGTAAGATATGTATCCTTTATTATACTTAAAAATATTCTTATCTTTTGCTCTGAGATTTTATAAACTACAGTTCGGAATGCTCCTAAGCTGTGATTATCATTAAGCTCTTCTGCTATTTCTCATTTCTCTAGCCAGTAGCTCCTTTTCTCTAAGTCTATATCTCCTTTGTTCAGAATATCTACCTTAGGTCAGTGGAGGGACTGGCAAAGTATTATAACAAGTCCCCAGGCAACATAGACGAGGATGAGCTAAAAAAATACATCCTCTACCTGGTGCTTTAGTTCATTTTATCTTTACCATTTACATAGAATGATTTATTTATTAACTGTTTCTATAAGAATATCTTTTTAATTTTTAATATTCAATTACCTGTGGTAGTTTTTTTGCTTGTTCAATCCAATTTCTTATCATATCAACTGAAAAAGGACCACTTACAAATTTCTTTCTTTCATTTGTCTCAACCAGTATCCTATGATAGACTTCTGGATTTCTTTGTGCTAATTCGACAGCGCTCTTTACCCCAGCTTCTCTTAAGAGATAAATATATTCTACAGTAATGCCATTTATCCTAAGTAGATCTATAAAACTGATCCACTTTAAAATCAGATCACCGCTAATTCCTGTAGTATTTTCTATATCTTTTCTTCCATCAGGGTGTGCACCTTTTTTTATCAGAGCGTCTGTAGATTTTATTCCCTTTATAGCCAGTTTATCAAAATAAGCAGAACCTATATCCTGGGATTTTTCAACTTGGGTTAATATATCTTTTAGTTTTGGCCTTTTTATTCTTCTAATAATCCAGGAGATAAAAGCTGATATAAGAGCTAATGCTATCAAGATTATGGCAGCAATACAGACAACCCCACCTACTAATTCCATTTTTCCTCCTTATGTATTTTAGACCTTCAGGATAAAGTCTGGCATGGAAGTTCCTAATAAAGATTCAATGACTATTTTGAAATCTCTAAGGAACTGACAATATCTATAAAAATTGGCTCATAGTCTGGATACAAATCTTTTTTTGCTCTAAGGTCAAGATTGTAATATCTGCCACTTACTTCGGGAACTATAAAAATGCCCCAGTTCTGGGTCTTATCACTTTTGCCTATAGTTTTTATTTCAATAGCCGGCAGGTCACATATAGTTATTTTGCTAATATCAAGCAACCTATTTCCGAATTCAGACTTATAAGCATCTTTAACGTTTTCATACTGTTCATCAGTAATGGTTCCCTCAAAGTTAGGATCTGATACTACAAATAGCGAAAATGCCGCTTCCCCGATAGCTTCTTCCCATTTCTCTCCTATATATACTCCTCCGATATACTCAAAATTCTCTTTGGGCCACCCGCGCATGGAGGTTTCAAAGATACTATCTACTACTCCCTCATTAACAGTTTTCCAGTTTGAGGGGTAGTTAAAAGAAAATATATTCTCTGAAAATGTAGTAAGTTCTGCACTTAGGCTTTCTTCTGCAAATGACACTTCTACCGGGGAAACTTCTTCTTCCGTTTCTTCTATAGCTACTTCTTCATTACCAATTTGTTCTTCTTTTTCTAACCCCACCTCTTCCTTGCTTTCTCCTCCAGTCCCGCTACAAGCTAAAGCAATGGCAAAGATTACCCCAAATACCAGAAAGGGCATTAAATATTTTATTTTCATACCTATATCCTTCCAATTTAAAATAACTATAGCGCTTTTGTATTATTTGGCTTCTAACTGGTAATAATCAAGCACCATAATTTAGGTATTTTTTAGCCAGAGGATGATTAATCCTTTTCCACAAGGCTGCCCCTATTATGGTACCGATAGGAAAGCCAAACATGGTTATTATAAGCATTACCCTGGTAAAGGGAACTGAGAAGGGTCTTCTTTTTATAAGTCCCATCAAAGGGATTAAATAAAGGGCGATACATATACCAAAGACAAATATAAGTACTATAATGGATTGCACAACGCTGCCTGTAGACAGAGGCGTTCCTGTTACCTGTGGCGAAGTAGCCATTATTGGAATAAACACAATTAGATAGAGGGCTAAAACTACGATTGCAAACCAATACAGTGCCTTTACTCCTCCCAACTGTTTTCTACCTTCCTCTAGCTCCTGCTCCGGGGTTAGGGTTATGGTCTCTGTGGATACTTTAAGTTCTTTTATTTGTACCCCACAATTTGGACAGACCACTGCATCTTTATTTATGGGCTTGGCACAGCTGGGACAGTATATCTCATCTGGTTTTTTCTCCTGGACTTTCTCTTCATTCATTTTAATTTCTCCCTTCTTTTAGTTTCTTTATAATAAAAATAACAACAGAGTTATTTATTTTAAATATAAAAAAGGTCTTACCTGGGTTTTTCAAACCTCATAAACACTTTCTCTCTCTCAATTAAATTAAAGAGCTTTTCCTCCTCGATTATTTTCTGGGCCCTGTCAGTATATTTTTTATTTTCCTCCCAGAGGGCAAGATTTCCACTTGGCTTTAAGACTCTAAAAAGCTCCAGTACTGTGCCTCTCTTGTTGGAAAACTCGTGGAATGCATCACAGATAAATATAGTATCTACACTTTTATCTTCCAGTCCTGTCTCAGATGAATCAGAAAATATTAACCTCATGTTTTTTATTCCTCTTAACCTGGAGCGGATAAATAATATGGCTATGTGGAGTGGTTGGTTATCCAGTGCATAAACAATGCCACCTTTTCCAACTATTCTTGAAGCAAGTATTGGTGAAGTACCCATACCAATACCTTCTTCGAGGTATATATAACCCTCCTTTAGGCCACTTTTTTGGAGCCACATTCTCCTTCTTTTAGGAAGAGCTGTTTTTTTCAATCGAAAAGTACCCCATATTTCAATCGAAAAGTACTCCACTTAA
>CAYPYW010000057.1:0-2569 GCA_964415365.1 uncultured Actinomycetota bacterium
CGTTGCACCTTTACCACTGGCAACTGATATTATCAACTTCCCACTTTCTTCCGTTAATTATTTTCTACCCATCCCAAAATGGGATCCTACATCAGGCCCGGTAGTTTCTTCATACTCCCCATTTTTAAACTTTTCTATTGCATTTTTTATACTGTCAGTAACTCCTGAATAAATTTTTATGGATGCTGTAGATAAAACTCTAAACGCATTTGGTCCAATATTCCCGGTTATCACTGCTTCTACTTTCATATCAGAAATACTCTGTGCTGCTTGAATACCTGCACCGCCAGTCGCCAAACTGCTTTTATTTTCAATAGCCTCAAAATCCCCACTTTCAGTATCATAAATAATATAATAGGGACATCTCCCAAATCTTGGATCCACACTCGATTCAAGCACTGTTCCAGTAGAAGAAATTGCAATTTTCATTTTACTGCTCTCCTATTCTATTACCCAATGTAAATATTAAACTACTTAAATATAATTAATCTCCTGCCACATTTAGGACACTTTATATTGCTCACCTTATATTCCTGATCTTTTCGCTTTAAGTCCTCTCTCCTAATGTGATAATGATAATTTCCTTTAAGGCACTTTTTTCTAATAATATCCTTATCAGGGATATAATTTCCTCCTTCAAGCCTTATTGCTTTCCCTTCTATAATTGCAGTGATTATCTTTTTTCTGGCAGACTTTAAGAGCCTCTGAAAAGTAGATCTTGATATACCCATCTTCCTGGCAGCCTCTACCTGTTCCAACTCCTGTCTATCCTTTAGATTCAAAGCCTCTATTTCTTCCATGGTCAAATTCAGCTCATCCAATTTACTAATGGGAATACCCTGTGGCTTGTAATACACAAATAGGGGTATAGTTTTTACTATTTTATCTATCACTGGTCTGGCTGTCATCTCTATACCCTATCCCTTACCATTTTAGCACCACACTTTGGGCAAACCATTTCAAAGCATGAAATTCCGATTTTATGGTCAATCTTAGTGCCGCAAGCAGGACATACGCACTTTCCACCGGGGCCCATACTCTGTCCACCCATTCTGCCTCTTCCACCGCTACGACCGAGCCCTCTTCCAGTTCCAGGACCCTGTCCTAACGGTCCCGTCCCGTCCCCTCTCGGCATAAATATCACTCCCTTCCAGAAAATTAAAAAACTTTATTAAATAGAACCAATCATAAGCAATTATAATAATCGGTAATTATCACACTCAGTCATGATCACACTCGGTTTTTTCAATACCATATCCTTTCCCCAGACCCGGATGGCAGATACTTTCTCCTCCCTCCAAAGAACCATCTATTATTTTACCTACAACTTCTTCAATTTTCCCTTCAATACCAAGAATAGTTTCGATACCAGCCTGACTAAAAAGTTCTTTAGCTCTCATTCCCATCCCTCCAGCTACTATGCAGCTGACCCCAATCTCATTCAGATACTGAGGCAGGTAACCAGGATGATGGCCAGGATTTTCTATAACTTTCCTATCCATCAATTTATTATCTTCAACCTCTATAATGGTAAATTGTGGGCATCTGCCAAAATGAGGTGAGACTTTATCCCGGTCTGTTGAAATAGCAACTTTCATGTTTTTAACTCCTTCGGCTTAAAATAATATTTTATATTCTCATTAATACTATACTCTATTTCACCCTCACGTTGTAATTTATCAATAACTTTAATTACTTCATTCAGATTAAATCCCAGTGATGAGGATATATCTTTTATACTAACCGGCCTTCTTTTAATTAACTCAATTATTTCCTCTTCTATTCCCGCTAATCTCCGGTCATATTTCTTATAATCAACCTTTTCTATTATCTGAGCCTTGCCTCCTATAATACTTTTTATTTCTTTTAATCTTTCCCAACTAGGTAATTTTATAAAACTTCCACCTGAATACCTGACTGCAGTATTTAAATGAACTTTCTTAATACCCTCTCCCAAATCTTCTATTATGTGTTTAAACATATATGCTGAATCCGGATCATCATTTATACCCTCAAGGATCATTATCTCCATCCATATATCTCCACTAAAATTATTTAGCAGTTTTTTAAAACCCGATATATTTTTATTAAAGTTAACTCCACTGCAGGGACAGTTTATTTTCTTTAGCAATCTGTTGTCAGGCGCATCCAGAGATACCTTTATCAAATCTGCTTCTTTTATACTGTTGATAACATCATCAAACTCAAGAGTACCGCCGCTTGTAAGTACTGCTACAGGAATATCAGAATTTTCTTTTACAATACCGATAAGTTTACCGATATCGCTGTTCAGCGTTGGTTCACCTGAACCTGAAAAAGTAATATAGTTAAGATAGGAGCAATTTTTTATCCTCTTCTTAAGATCATTTTCAAAGTCTTTAAAATCAACATCTATATATCTTTTTCTCTCTAAAGTCTTATTTGTGGTCCTTCCAAGCTGGCAATATATACAGTCATATACACATACCTTAAAAGGAACTAGATCAATACCCAGAGAGTAACTGAATCTTCTTGATAATACAGGACCATAAAACAAAAAGGTCTCCTTTAACATAAACTTATAATTTTA
>CAYPYW010000058.1:0-2428 GCA_964415365.1 uncultured Actinomycetota bacterium
TTAATGAGGCAACGTATTAGCTTTCCTTTAGATTTTTATATGAGGCAACAGGTTAGAGGATTTATTATGTAAATACCTTACAAGTCTACAAAAGATATTTTGCCTTAGGATATAGAGGATTTTTAGCACTACAGAAAAATATCTATATTATCATTTAACTCTTACTGATGTGAAATATTTCTTTGCTGCATTGCTTATTTCTGTTACTTCAAAAATAAGGAAATTTTATTAATCTTTTTCCTTAAACTTTCGAGAAAATATTTTCCTGCTTTCGTAAAGATGCCCGGAAAATCATAGAGGGGATATTGAATTAATATTAACAAAAAGAATGAAATAATATAAAAAGTAAATTATAATAAAAGCTATGAAATTTCTTTTAGGCCTTGATGTAGGAACAACTTCAACAAGAACTGTAGTAATAGATGAAAACAGTAAATTGGTGGCTTCGAGTACAAGTGATTATAAACTTATAACTCCGAAACCTGGCTGGGCTGAACAAATTCCAGATGATTGGTGGATTGCTTCAATAAAAACTATAAAGGATGTTATAGAAAAATCAAATATTTCTGCGGAAGATATTGCCTGTGTCGGCTTATCGGGACAGATGCACGGAAGCGTTTTTTTAGATAATGGTGGAAATGTAATCAGACCTGCAATACTCTGGTGTGACCAAAGAACTTTCAAACAGTGTGAAACTATATATGAGATATTTGGTTATGATGGCTTCATAAAATTATCATATAACAGAGCTCTCCCTGGATTTACAGCGCCTAAAATACTGTGGCTGGAAGAAAATGAGCCTGAAAATTATAAAAAAGTATCAAAAATACTTCTACCGAAAGATTACATCAGATACAAGTTATCAAACACTTATGCAACCGAAGTGTCTGATGCTTCCGGTACAATTCTTATGGATATACCTTCCCGAAATTGGTCAGAAGAAATTTTAAATGGGCTGCATATAAAAAGGCCTCTGCTTCCTGATGTATTCGAATCTGATATAATATCTTCAAAGGTAAGCAAAGAAGCCTCTAACCTTACAGGTCTTATTGAAGGTACTCCTATAGTCGGAGGAGGTAGTGACAATGCAGCCGGGGCAGTCGGCAGTGGTATTATAAGAAGTGGACTTATTTCAGATTCAATAGGAACATCAGGCGTAGTATTCGCACATGTGGATAAGCCTTTATATGATCCGCAGGGCAGGGTTCATTCCTTCTGTCACGCCGTTCCTGGTAAATGGCATCTTACAGGAGTGACGCTTTCAGCTGCCGGGTCTCTTAGATGGTATTTTGATACATTTGGGCCAGCCAGAGAAATAATTAAAAATTTTCCTGATTCAGAAGGATATGACTTGCTAAATAGACAGGCAGAGAAAGCTCCAGTCGGATCAGATGGACTTATATTCTTACCATATTTATCAGGCGAGAGAACACCTTATGCAGATCCGGATGCAAGGGGTGTATTTTTTGGTATCTCCTACCTTCATAGTTCAGATCACTTTGTAAGATCAGTTATGGAAGGAGTAGCATTCAGCCAGCTGGATTGTCTTAATTTGATGAGAGATCTTAACGTCAACTCGGATAAAATAGTCTTATTTGGTGGCGGCGCAAAAAGCAGTATATGGAGACAAATTATAGCGGATGTTTTAAATTCAAAAACAGTTACTCTGAACGTTGAGGAAGGTCCTGCTTTCGGAGCTGCTATTATTGCAGGAGCAGGATGCGGAATATATTCCAGTATCAAAGAAGGTGTTGATAAAATAATCAATGAAGATAAAGAAAATAATCCTATAGCAGAAAATGTTGAAAAATATAAGAAATTACATACGATCTATAAATCACTGTATAAAGATTTAAAAGATAATTTTAAGAAATTGAGTAGTTTATAACTTAGGTTTTAATCATTTCGTAAAAAGAAATCCTGTTAGTTAAAAAGTAGCTACTGGAGATACTCAAGGTTTTATAAACAAAAAAACGGTGGCGACCTACTCTCCCACACCGTTTCCAGCATAGTACCATCGGCGCTGAAGGGCTTAACTTCTGTGTTCGGGATGGGAACAGGTGTTGCCCCTTCGCTATAGCCACCGTAAGACTAAAAACTTACCTAAAAAAATATTTGATTTTCAAAATGCTATTCTCTCAAAGCTTCATAGTAGTCTCATAGTTAAGTCCTCGACCAATTAGTATTAGTCAGCTAAACACATTACTGTGCTTACACTTCTAACCTATCAACCATGTAATCTACATGGGGTCTTAATCCACAAGGGATGGGAGAATTATTCTTGGGATGGGTTTCGTACTTATATGCTTTCAGCACTTATCCCTTATAAACTTGGCTAATCAGCAGTGCCCTTGGCAGGACAACTGACGCACCAGAGGTTTACTCATCCCGGTCCTCTCGTACTAGGGATAAATTCCCTCAATTCTCC